>CAYPTH010000027.1:1315-29873 GCA_964413635.1 uncultured Spirochaetaceae bacterium | reverse complement strand
GGTGTGTCGTCAATGTCGACGGGTCACGATCTTGCACGCGCTTTTCGATCCGGGTATGCCCAAAGAGTGTGGCTATGTGCAACACTATCGACCGTGGCGTCGAAAGCGCTCCGTTTGACTAGGATATAGGCGACTATTATTTTACCTGTGACTATTCAAGGCTTGCTGCTTCTTTGACCGAGGGTCTATGTCTCCAAAGGACGCCGAAAAGACAATAGAGAAGACGAAACAGAAAGAAAAGGTCAAGGAACCCGACATGTATCGGGTCGTGTTGCACAACGACGACTACACGACCATGGAGTTTGTTGTGGAGGTCATCATGAAAGTGTTCCACAAGTCTGTGATGGATGCGACCAATATTATGCTCCGCATTCACAAACAGGGGAAGGGCACCGTAGGAACCTTCACTCACGATGTTGCGCAGACCAAGGCGCAGCAAGTTCACAAGATGGCTCGACAGCGAGATTTCCCCTTGAAGGCGACGGTCGAGAGCGCATAGGCCAACACGGAGTGCAATTGCAATGAGAATTAACCGAGAACTGCAAGTCGTTCTCAATGCGGCATACCAAGAGGCGAAGCAACGTAACCATGAGTACCTCACTCCAGAGCACGTGCTCTACGCGGCGCTTCACTTCGATTTTCCCCGCGCCGTCCTCGAAGAGTGCGGTGCCGAGCCCGACGAGATCCGCTCCCAGATCGACGATCATCTGAAAGAGAAGGTGCCTGTGGTGGAGGGGAGCGATCCCTTCCAGTCTCTTGGCTTTCAGAACGTAATAGAACGCGCCGTCTTTCACACCGAAAGCGCCTCAAAGGAAGAGGTTGATATGGGCGATATTCTCGTTTCCATCTTTGACGAGGAAGAGTCGTTCGGCGCGTATTTCCTCCGCAAAGCAGGCATCGAGCGTATCGACCTTCTCGAAACCATCTCTCACGGTCTCGACGGCTTGGAATCGGACTCTGAGGACGAGGAAAGCTCCCTCGAGGAAGAGGGTGCGGAAGGTCCTGCAGAGGGTAGTGAGCCCGACTTCGAGTCCGTCGAAGAAGAGCAAGAAGAGAAGCAGTCCAAGCGCAAGAAGAAGGATCCCCTCTCCCAGTTCACGACCGACCTCACCGAGGCCGCTCGGAACGGGGAGCTCGAGCCCCTGATCGGCCGAGAGGATATCCTGGAACGAACCATCCAGGTGCTTTGTCGTCGTATGAAGAACAATCCGGTCCACCTCGGTGATCCGGGAGTCGGCAAGACCGCAATCACCGAGGGGCTGGCACAGCGCATTGCCGACGAGACAGTGCCGGCAGCCCTTCGAAACTATCACGTATACCGCCTCGATATGGGCGGTATGCTCGCCGGGACGCGGTATCGGGGTGACTTCGAAGAGCGGATGAAGCAAATCATCCAAACCCTCGAAAAGCGAGACGACTCCATACTGTTCATAGACGAGATCCACACCCTCGTCGGTGCCGGAGCGGTATCCGGGGGCTCCATGGACGCCTCCAACATGTTGAAGCCGGCGTTGGCGTCCGGAAAGCTGCGCTGTATCGGAGCTTCAACCTACGAGGAGTTCCGCAAGTTTTTCGAAAAGGATCGCGCTCTTTCCCGACGCTTCCAGAAGATCGAAGTAGCCGAGCCGAGCGAAGACGACACAATTGAGATTCTGCAAGGCTTGAAGCCCAAGTACGAGGAGTACCATAACGTTCGCTTCACGGATGAGGCCATATATCAAGCAGTGCACCTCGCGGCGCTCTACATCAACGATCGGAACCTGCCGGACAAGGCGATCGACGTGATCGACGAGTGCGGTGCAAACGTGCGGATGAAGATCGCCGCAAGCGATGAGCCGGCAGAGGCGGTTGAAATCAACGAGTCCCACGTTGAGTACGTTGTGGCAAAGATGGCCAAAATTCCCGAGAAGAGCGTCTCTACGAACGAGAAGGACCGGCTCAAGAACTTGGAACCGGATCTCCAGCGGGTCGTGTACGGCCAGCAAGACGCAATAAAGAACGTCGTCGACGCCGTGAAACGCTCCCGGGCGGGTTTTCGCAATCCCGACAAGCCGGTCGCGAGCTTCCTCTTTGTGGGCCCCACCGGCGTAGGTAAAACGGAGCTGGCCAGACAACTCGCCGGTACGCTCGGTATATCCATGCTGCGCTTCGACATGAGCGAGTACCAGGAAAAGCACACGGTCTCACGCCTTCTCGGATCGCCTCCCGGCTATGTTGGCTACGACGAGGGAGCGCAGCTGACTGATGCCATTCGCAAGACGCCACACGCAGTGCTCCTCCTCGACGAAATCGAGAAGGCGCATCAGGACGTGTACAACGTACTCTTGCAGGTCATGGACTACGCGACTATGACCGACAACACGGGAAAAAAGGCAGATTTCCGCAATGTCATCATCATTATGACCTCCAATGCGGGCGCCCGGGAGATCGGCAAGCCCATGATCGGTTTTGGACAACGGCGCGTAACCAACCAGGCCGTCTCCGACGCCGTGGAGCGAATCTTCTCGCCGGAGTTTCGTAACCGCCTCGACAAGGTAGTTGTCTTCAATCCCCTCGCGCAGGAAATCATTGAGGACATCGTGCAGAAAGAGATCGATGCCTTCAATGAGCAGCTTGAGGACAAGCATGTGGCGCTTGAGGTAACGCCTGAAGCGCTCACGTGGCTCGCGGAGCACGGATACTCCGAAGAGTTCGGTGCACGTAACATAGCGCGCCTCGTTGAGGAGAAGATCAAATCCTACTTCGTTGATGCCGTGCTCTTTGGTGATTTCCAAGAGGGTGGCAAGGCCGTCGCCGACATCCAAGACGATGACATTGTCATTCGACGGAAGGATGACGGCAGCGATGACGGAGCCACCAATGAGGGCGAGGATAATCGGGAAGAGGTTGGTGAGGACGCGTGAGACCCAGAGAGGTGCGCACGGTCCATGTCGGATGACTTTCCGTATCTCGGTGAGTTCGATCGCTTTCGCTTCCCCCATCCCTCGAAAGCTACGGTAGAAGGGATTGTCGCGGCGGGCGGCAATCTCTCTCCGGGCATGCTGCTTTCTGCCTACTCGCAAGGCATCTTCCCGTGGTTTTCAGATAACGACCCAATTCTCTGGTGGAGCCCGGATCCGCGCTTTGTGCTCTTTCCGGACTCGCTCCATGAGTCGAAGACAATGCGCAAGTTTCTTCGGCGTGGGGGGCTTAAATTCTCGGTGGATGCGGATTTTCACTCCGTGCTTCGCGAGTGTGCACGGGCCCCCCGGCCGGGCCAAGACGGAACCTGGATCACCGACGAAATGGAAGAGGCGTACATGGAGCTTCACTCCTTGGGGTACGCACACTCCGTCGAAGCGTGGGACGAAGGCCGCCTCGTGGGAGGCTTGTACGGTGTGTCGCTCGGCAGCATCTTCTTCGGGGAGTCGATGTTTTCGCACCGGTCCAACGCTTCCAAGGCAGCCTTCATCTGCTTTGCCAGACGCCTTCGCGAGCTCGACTTCGATCTCATTGACAGCCAGGTTTACACGCATCATTTAGAGACGCTCGGCGCGCACGAGATCTCTCGCGACCGCTATCTCGAGATCCTAGGATCTGCACTGCAACGGCCGACGCTCAAGGGGAGTTGGCGGGGTTTGTTGGATTTCGAGCGGGAGTGGAGACCGACACCGGTACACCTTCCATAAGGTATCAACCGGGTTGTGAATACGTTCTAGTACTTGAAACCGCTATCACCGATGAACTCCCGCAGGATCGAGTTCTCGGGGACGTGCTTCTCAGGAATCGGCGTGAAGTTCATGAGAAAAGTCAGGAGTCTGGACGCCTCATAGTAGACATCGTGGCTTGGCTTCACTTCATTGAGGAGCGGAACACAGTGATTGCGAAGTACTCCGAGCTCGTAGTCGAGAGCTGAGTTGAAGGCGGCATCCGCCTGGTCCTGATAGGGGAAGATGTTGCGATTCTCTCCGCGGCGCACGGACGGCCACATGTGGAGGGTGTCGAGGGCACTGTGACCTCGAAACTTGTGGTCGCGGACCATTCGACGGATGAGGCGGTTGTCCGTCGTTGAGACGCGATTGTGATCGTCGAGGTTGAGCTGGGTAAGGGCCGACACGTACACCTTGTACTTCTGCTCTGCGCTGATGCGCGGCGTGAGTGAGTCGTTGAGCCCGTGGATTCCCTCCATGAGGAGAATCCCGCGTTCCGGCATCTTCACGGACGTCTTGGACTCCCGCCTCTGTCCCGTCTTGAAGTCAAAATCGGGAACTTGAACCTCTTCGCCCTTGAAGAGGTCCACGAGATGATCGTTGAGGAGGGGGATGTCGATGGCTTCTATGTGCTCGAAGTCGTAGTTTCCCTCCGCATCGAGAGGCGTGCGCTCCCGCGGTACGAAGTAGTTGTCCAGTCCGATTATGATGGGCTTCAACCCAAGGACGGTGAGCTGGATGGAGAGCTTCTTGGTGAACGTAGTCTTCCCGGACGAGCTTGGTCCGGCAATCAGAACGATGCGCAGGTCCTGCGCCCGGTCGGAGACTCGGTCCGCAATTTCCGCAATCTTCTTATTGTGAAGGGCTTCGTTTACCCAAATAAAGTCCTTGATTGTGCCGCGGGAGGTCCGATCATTCAACTTGCCTGCCGAGCTGACGTTGAGTATGCGTCCCCATTCTTTGTACTCCTGGTAGACGGAGAACAGGAGCGGGCTGGGAGAGAAGGGGCGAAGCGTGTATGGCTCGGCTTCGCCCGGGTATCGCAGGATGAATCCGGGCTCGTAGGCGGTGAGCGCGAAATATCGGAGCATGCCGGTTTTCGGCACCAACGGGCCGTGCGAAATGTCCACGGTATCTCCGCAGGTGTACACGGGGATCTTGCTTTCGTTGCGGTGCCGCAGTAGGCGTGCGGTATCCGCCATTTGGTGCTCGTCGAAGTGGTGGAGGGCATCTTCGTACGCGTAGATCCGGCGTACAATTGGGGGATCCTGCTTAACGATTTCGTGCATCCGAGCGGACAAGGCCTCGAGCTCCCTCTGGTCAACCGCTTGTCCGTCAGCGAAGTGATAGAAGTATCCATCTCCTATTGAGTGCCCAATGACAAGGTGACGGTCCGGCGTCACCTCCGTTGCGGCCTTGTAGAGAAGAAAGCAGAGACTGCGGCGGTAGATCCGTTGCCCCTCGGTGGTGTCGAGGGTGACCGGTCGCAATAAGGTGTTCACGTCAACGCGAAACGAGAGGCTTGTAATCTCGTTGTTCGCGCTAACGGCTACCACCGGGTAATCCGTCTGCCAGGGCTGGTGCTCGTGAAGGAGGTCTGCGACGCGGAGGCCGGATTCGACAACAACAACGGACTGATCGGGAAACGTTACGTGGACGGTATTCATGGCTTACGAACTCGCAAGAGCAGCAATCTCGTCGTCGGACAGGGCACGGGCCACACGGTACGCTGAGTCGGTGGTCTGCACGGTTGGTTGTTCCGCAAACGGTTCACCCTTTTCAGATGCAAGAAGCCGAACCAATGGTGCGCGAGGATCCTTGTCGTTTGTTTCCACTACCACGCCGCGATAGCCATTGGCAAGTTCTACGTAGCTGCCAATGGGATACAAGGAGAGGTTGGCCACGAGGGCGCGGAGAACGCGCTCATCGTACAGGACCTTCCGCCCCTGCAGCAATTCGAGGAGGGACGCGTGCGCCTCTTTCGGAGCGCGATACGGTCGATTCGACACAAGTGCAGCGAATGCACTCGTCACGCCGACAATTCGCCCGTACAGCGACAGCTTCTCATCCGTGAGCCCCCGGGGATAGCCGGAACCATCCAGGCGTTCCCGGCATTCCAGCACGCCGAGGCATACCGGCATGGGAAATGAGTACTCCTTGAGCACCTTGAACCCCAGAACAGTGTGCGCGGTGATCGCCTTTCGCTGCTGCGGGTCCAAGGGCTTATCGGACATATAGATTTGGGGCGGGAGCTTGACCATACCGATTTCGTGCAGCAGGCCGGTAGTACCGAGCTCTATGAGTTTGTGCGGCGGGAGCTTGAAGGTGATGCCCACCGCCGCGGAGAGGATTGCCGTCTTTACCGAATGCTCAACAATATAGTTTTTACTCTCATTCTTGAGCGCCTTGAAGCGTAGGAGATAGCGGCGCTGCTCTCGAACCTGATCGCCAAGGAGTCGCATGCGCTCCGAGATTTCCCGGTGTGGAAGCTCATTCTTGCTAACGAAATTGGTGAAGACCTTCTCCGTGAAGTTCAGGAGGTCGTTGAAAACGCCCTGGGCCTGCTTCAGGTTCTCCCCATCTTTTCGCCCCTCTTCATAGGAGATCAAGGGGGCACCGTCACCGGAGGAGGTGTTGGCTGCAGCGGCTGTGGGCGGCGCATCCACCGACTCGCCGTCGGAAAAAAGGTAGGAGTATCCCCACCTCAGCAACCGGGCCTTCAGTGATTCCTTGAGGGGCGTCTCCGGCGAGAGGAGAATATACTTCTCATCAAGAAAGACTGGTCTTGTGAAGTACTTACCGGTTTCGATGCTCTGCAGCAGCTGTTTTTGCATGTATTCGATCCGTTGACCGCTGGAAACCCTTTTAGCTACACTATGCAGTCACATATTATAGGAGAAACCTAATTGAAATTTAAGCTCATTTTCGCGCTATTCAACGGGGTCGTCATCCTATCGTTCCTGTTCATTTTTCTCATGCCGGTGTTTTTCCTGGGGTGGGACTATACTCAGCTCTTTTGGTCGAGCAATTGGATCCTTGCTGCAGCCTTTGCCGCTATCATGGTCGGACTGAACGTCTATTTTGCCGCAAACTGGAAACTCTTCTCGTACCTGGAGTCGGAGGACTGGCAGGGACTGATATCCTTCTTAGAGCGCCGAATGTATGAAAAAGGCCGGTTCAGCAAACAACACGTCCGTATTCTTGTCAATACATACGTCGTTGTAGCGAATACGGAAGGAATTCGGAGACTCGAAGAGCACCTCCGGGAAACTCGTCCCGCCTACGTGCCGCGTTTCGCTCTCCATTTCGGCATACCCCATTTGGTGAGCAACGAGCCGCAGGATATCGAGCAGTACTATCGAGAAATGCGAAAGGATCCCCGTTGCAATGATACGCATTGGATCGAGTGGTCCTACGCCTTTGGACTGATGCTTCAGGAAAAGCACAGCGAGGCGAAGGAGGTTCTTACCGACCTGATGTCCAATGCGAAGAATCCCGTCCTTCGACTCCTCACGGCCTATCTCCTCGACGCATTCTCGATATCGGACAATGAGGTTCGCAATCTCGTGCTGGAGGAGAAGCGGCGTCTTCAGGGCGCCTACACGGCAAGCCGGTGGGCCCGCGAGGTCGAGAAGAACCGCGGGAATCTCCAGGTTGTTGTCCTTTCCAAGCTCATTCGCGACGCGAGCAGTTGGGCCTTCGGCGGCGGTTCGCAAGCTGCATAACTCACACGCAGTCGATAATCTTCACAGAAGTATCCGGGGTAGGTGGTACCGTGGAAAACAAATTCTACAAGTCCGACAAGCTGGCGAATGTCCTCTACGACATCCGCGGACCGGTGTTGTCCGAAGCGAAACGTCTTGAAGAAGAGGGCTTCAAGGTCCTGAAGCTCAACATTGGAAATACGGCTCCCTTCGGCTTCGACGCGCCGGACGAGCTCTTTCACGACGTGATCGTCAATCTTCGTGACGCCCAAGGATACTGCGATAGTAAGGGCCTCTTCTCCGCGCGCAAGGCGGTCATGCAAAACTACCAGCAGAAGGGTGTCCTGGACGTAGACATTGAGAACATCTATATCGGCAACGGCGTGAGCGAGCTTATCAGCATTGCCATGCAGGCCCTGCTCAATATTGGGGATGAGATGCTCATTCCCGCGCCGGACTATCCATTGTGGACCGCCTCGACGACCTTAGCCGGCGGCAAGCCCGTTCACTACCGCTGCGACGAGCAGTCGGATTGGATTCCCGACCTCGACGACATCACGTCCAAGATTACCGACAAGACGAAGGGCATCGTTGTCATCAATCCGAACAATCCGACCGGCTCGGTGTATCCGACTGAGGTCCTCGAAGGGATCCATCGCATTGCCGCTGAAAACGGACTGATTCTCTTCGGAGATGAGATATACGAGAAGATTGTCTACGACGGCGCCTCGCATACCTCTCTCGCCTCGATTGCCCAGGACGTTTTCTGTGTCACCTTCAACGGTCTCTCGAAAGCGTACCGAGCCCCAGGATTCCGTGCCGGCTGGATGGTCCTGAGCGGACGTACCGCCCTGGCTGCGGATTACCAGCAGGGACTCGAGCTTCTATCCAATATGCGCCTCTGTAGCAATGTGCCCGCACAATTGGCGATTCAGGCGGCTCTCGGTGGATACCAAAGCATCGAGGATCTTGTTGGCAAGGAGGGAAGGCTTCGCGAGCAGCGCGACTTCGCCTGGCAGAGACTCTCCCAGATTCCCGGAGTCTCTTGCACGAAGCCCAAGGGCGCGCTGTACCTCTTCCCCAAGCTCGAGCCGGAGCAATTCAACATTCAGGACGATCAACAGTTCGTCCTCGACCTGCTCAAGGAAACCCGGGTGCTCGTGGTACACGGTAGCGGCTTCAATGCCGGAGACCGCAACCACTTCCGCCTGGTGTTCCTGCCGGACCAGGACGTGCTCGAAGAAGCTCTCGATGGAATGGCGGAGTTTTTGAGCTGGTACCGGCAGTAGAGTGTCCGGCCGCCTGTGCCGTGCCGTCGAGTTGAAGGTACAAAGTCGCTTCGGTATACTGGGGCTTCCAAAACACCCAGCTAGAGAGGTCGTATGAGTGTTCGCGTTCGCTACGCTCCGTCGCCGACGGGGCTGCAGCATATTGGTGGTGTTCGAACAGCGCTGTTCAACTACTTCTTTGCCCGCTCCCAAGGGGGCACATTCATCCTGCGCATTGAAGACACGGACCAGGAGCGCTACAACGACGAGTCTTTGAACGATATCTACGAAACTTTTTCTTGGCTCGGCATTCACTGGGATGAGGGTCCCGACCGGGATGGCGCCTATGGGCCGTACGTCCAGTCAAAACGCATCGATCTCTATCAGAAGTACGCCGAGCAACTCGTCGAGAGCGGCTGGGCGTACTACGCCTACGATCCGCCCGAAGAGCTCGAAGAGCTGAAACAGACGAGTAAGGAAGGCTACGACCGTCGCGGCAGAAATCGCAGTGCCCGCGAGATAGAGGATCTCAAGGCGCGCGGCGTGAAGCCGGTAGTGCGCTTTAAAGGCCCGGTCGAGGGCGACACGGTCTTCGAAGACGTGGTTCTCGGCAGGGTCAAGCGGAAGAACAAGGACATTCCTCCGGATCCCGTGCTGCTGAAGTCGGACGGCTTTCCGACCTACCATCTGGCAAACGTGATCGACGATCACCTCATGGACATTACCCACATCCTCCGGGCCCAGGAGTGGCTCTCCTCGGGAGCCCTCCACGTGCTGCTCTACAAGGCCTTTGGATGGGAACCTCCGATTTATTGCCACTTACCGATCGTGACTGGGAAGGACGGTCAGAAGCTTTCCAAACGCCACGGCGCAACGAGCGCCCGGGAGTTCAGACGACAGGGATATCTCCCCGAGGCCATCATCAACTACATCTCTCTCCTGGGATGGTCCTATGACGACTCGCGGGAGTTCTTTACGCCGGCCGACCTGGAAGAGCTCTTCACACTCGAGAAGATTAACAAGGCGCCGGCGGTATTCGACTACAAGAAACTGGACTGGTTCAACGGAAATTACATCCGGGAACGAAGTGACGCCGAGCTCCGTGAGCTCGTGCTGCCCTTCTTGCGTGAAGCGGAGCTCGTCTCGAATCCGCCGACCGAAGCGGAGGAGGGGATTCTCGAAGGCGCTGTGCCGATCATCAAAGAACGGCTCAAGAAGCTCTCCGACGCGCCGGAGCTCACCCGCTTTCTATTTCGAGAGATCGATGACTACGACCCGGCCGAGCTCGTTCCCAAGAAGACAAGCGTAGAAGAGACCACGCAAATTCTCCAGGAGACTCGAGCCCTTCTCGACGGCGTGGATGGGCGGGACGACGAGGAGAATGAGACGATATTTCGCGAAAAGGCGGAAGAGATGGGTGTGAAGGTTGGCAACATGCTCATGCCCTTGCGAGTGGCGCTCACCGGATCAAAGGTATCTCCGCCCCTTTTCGCATCGATACGACTGCTGGGCAGTGAAATTGCAATGCAACGGGTTGACCGCGCGATCGAACGCATCGGCACGCTCTCAGACTGAGCACAAGGAAGGCACGGAATAATGGCAAATCAAAATGGAAGCACACGGCCGAGCATGGAGGATCTCGTTTCTCTGGCGAAACGTCGAGGCTTCATCTTTCAGTCCTCCGATATCTACGGCGGGCTCTCATCTGCCTGGGACTACGGGCCTCTGGGCGTAGAGCTGAAGAACCGCATCCAACGCTTCTGGTGGCGAGAGATGACGCAACTCCACGACAACATTGTTGGCTTGGATGCGGCGATCATGATGCATCCGAGAGTGTGGGAAGCTTCCGGCCACGTCGAGAGCTTCGCCGACATGATGGTGGAAGACACCGTCACGAACGAGCGCTATCGCTGGGACCACCTCACCGAGGAACAGCGCGAGACCAAGACGAGTCCGAACGGAAACCCGCTGTCCAATCCGCGGCGCTTCAACCTCATGTTCAAGACTCACCTCGGACCGACGGAGGATAGCGGTTCCTTGGTCTACCTGCGTCCCGAAACGGCGCAGGGTATCTACGTCAACTATAAGAACGTGGTCCAGACCTCCAGGGTGAAGATCCCCTTCGGTATCGCTCAGGTCGGAAAAGCCTTCCGAAATGAGATCGTTACCAAGAACTTTATCTTCCGCACCTGCGAGTTTGAGCAGATGGAGATGCAGTACTTTGTCCACCCTTCGGAAGACGAGAAGTGGTTCGACTACTGGAAGAAGCGTCGCCTCGACTATTACGAGAAGATGGGTATTCGTCCCGACCGCCTGCGCTACAAGGAGCACGGTCCAGATGAGCTTGCGCATTACGCGAAGGCGGCCTTCGACATTGAGTACGAGTTCCCCTTCGGGTGGAACGAGCTGGAAGGCATTCACAACCGCACCGACTTTGACCTATCCCGCCACTCCGAATACTCCGGAAAGGACCTCTCCTACCTGGACGACCAGAGTAAGGAGCGCTATCTGCCCTACATTGTAGAGACCTCCGCGGGACTGACCCGAAGCGTCCTCATGGTCCTTGCCGACGCATTCGAGTACGAGGAAGTCGGAGAGAACGATACACGGAGCGTTCTGCGCTTTCACCCGGCGGTTGCACCAATTACCGTCGGCGTGTTCCCTCTCGTGAAGAAAGACGGCCTTGCTGAGCTTGCCCGTGGGATTGAACAAGAGCTCAGGGAGGACTTCTCGACCTTCTACGACCAGGGTGGTGCTATTGGCCGGCGCTACCGGCGACAGGACGAGGCGGGCACTCCATTCGGGATCACCGTCGACTATGAGACCAAGGAGAACAACACCGTTACCCTTCGCTTCCGTGACACCATGGAGCAGGTGCGCGTGCCGGTGCCCGAGCTCGCGGAACGTATTCGAAGTGAGATCAAGAACTACAAGAGGATGGGAACGTGAGTGCACAAGACAATGCGCCACACCAGGCCGAGGATCGAACACGGGTAGACGCCAACGCCCTTGCCGGCGGCCTTTCCACCCTGGAGGCGCGCGGTTTCGTTCAGCAATGCACCGATCGCGAGGGCTTAGCGCGAGAGCTCGCGACGCGTCCCATGACCTTTTACGTCGGCTTGGATCCCACCGGAGGAAGTCTCCACGCGGGACATATGGTTCCCCTCTACGCAGCGGTTCACCTGGCCAAGGCCGGGCACATGCCTATCATTCTGATTGGCGGCGGCACGGCGCAAATCGGCGACCCCTCGGGTAAGACCGAAATGCGCAAGATGCTTACGACAGAGGATATCGATGCCAACGCCCTGCGCATCGAGGAGCAGATTCGCCGCTTCTTGGCAACGCAAAACGTCGAGGCGACCTTCGTCAACAATGCGGAGTGGTTGCGCGACCTGAACTACATCGAGTTCCTCCGGGACATTGGTCGCCATTTTTCGGTGAATCGGATGCTCTCCTTCGAGAGCTATAAGATGCGCATGGAGACCGGCCTCTCCTTTATTGAGTTCAACTACCAGCTGCTGCAATCCTACGACTTCCTGATTCTCAGGCGGAAGTACGGGTGTGAGCTGCAGGTCGGAGGGGACGATCAGTGGGGCAACATTGTCGCGGGCGCCGACCTCATTCGCCGGGTCGAGGGGAAGGAGACCTTCGGATTGACCTTCCCCCTGGTCACCCGCGCCGACGGAAAAAAGATGGGCAAGACCGAGGCCGGAGCCGTGTACTTGGACGCAAGACTCTTCACGCCCTACGACTTCTTCCAATACTGGCGTAACGTCCCGGATCAGGACGTTGAGAAGTTTCTCCTTCTCTACACGTTCATCCCTGAAGACGAGGCAAGGCGCTTGGGCTCCCTTCCCGGAGAAGAGATCAATCAGGCGAAGGAGCTCTTGGCGAAGGAGCTCACGACTCTTGTCCACGGCGAGGAAGAGGCGCTGCGCGTTCTGAACGCCGCACGCGCCGCGTTTTCCGGTTCCGGCTCGGCCGCGGGTGAGGCGGAGGCAATACCGGAGACAAGCATTCCCGCCGAGACGCTTGCATCCGGCGTCGGTGCTGTCGACCTCTTCAGCATGACCGAGCTCTGCTCCTCCAAGGGAGAGGCGCGTCGGCTCATCCAGCAGGGAGGTGGGCGTGTGAACGACCGCAAGGTCGAATCGATCGATGCCGTCATCGACGACAGCTGGCTCGAGGAGGGCGTTCTTCTCCTGCGGGCGGGAAAGAAGCGCTACCACCGGGTACGGCCCGTGTCATGATTGGCAGGCGGCGCGGGGGCATTTTCTTGGCAACCGCGGGGGTCCTCTCTCTCATTGCCGTGTGGAAGATCGCATCCGTCGCGGTTGGGTTGGACATCATCCTTCCGCCGCCGGAACGAGTAGCTCGCGAAACACTCGCAATCCTTGCCACACCGGAGTTCCTGCGGATTCTGGCAACGACCACCGCACGCGCCCTCTTTGCCTTTGTCCTTGCCGTGATCGGCGCCGGCGCGCTCGGGGTGGCCGCGGGGCGCGCCGAGTGGCTTCATCGCCTCCTTGCTCCTCTAATTTCAGTCGTTCGGGCTACCCCCGTCATCTCCGTCATTCTCCTTGCCCTCATCTGGTTTCCCACCGGAGTCGTTCCAATTGCGGTTACCCTCCTCATGATTGTCCCGATCATCTACGGCAACGTTGTTGCAGGAATCCGGCAAAGCCCCCGAGGGCTGTTGGAAATGGCCACGCTCTTTCGCGTGCCGCGGCAACGGATCCTGACCCGAATCTACCTGCCGGCCGTGCGGCCCTACGTTGCTGCCGCCCTGCAAACTGCCGGCGGCATCACATGGAAGGTGATCGTTGCTGCCGAGGTATTGGCTCAGCCGATGCTCGGTATCGGGGCCCAGCTTCAGGAAGCGCGAGTGCTTCTGGCAACCTCACGGGTCTTCGCGTGGACGATCGTCGCCGTGGTGTTGAGCGCACTGTTCCACGCTCTACTTACGATAGTGCTTCCTCAGCGTGCCGGCGGCCGGGGCAGTCCCGGACGGGAGCGAGCCGACGTATGAGCAGTCAGATGAGAGCTGCCGGCCAAGCGCCCGCCGTCGGTGTCGAGGGACTGACGAAGCGCTTCGGAGACACGACGGTGTTCGAGGACTTCTCAATGGAGATCGATCCCCAAGGAGTGACGGTGGTCTTGGGACCTTCGGGGTGTGGGAAGACCACGCTGCTACGCTGCATTTCGGGACTGGAATCGACTACTTCGGGGCGCTTTCCCGGATTGGGCGGTGCACACACCAGCATGGTCTTTCAGGAACCGCGTCTTCTCCCGTGGGCAACGGTGCGAGAGAATCTCCACTTCGTCGCGCAAGACGGGGCAGGGCATCGGAAGCCTAATGCCGGCTCCACTGGGATCGGCGAGCTTCTCGATGCCGTGGAGTTGGGAGCGTACGCGGAATCCTATCCAGCGGAGCTGAGCGGAGGTATGGCGCAGCGCGTCGCGCTTGCCCGAGCATTCGTTGTTTCCGCGCAGTTGCTGCTCTTGGATGAGCCCTTTCGCGCCCTCGATATTGCCTTGCGGATCCGAATGTACGCCCTATTCCGGCGTCTGTGGGCGAAAGAGCGCCCGACGACCCTCTTGGTTACCCATAACGTAGAGGAGGCGGTCTTGCAGGGAGATCGTGTTGTGGTTCTTGCCGGACCACCGGGCCGGGTTGCCGCCTCCATGACGCATCCATTGGCGCATGAGGAGAGAAACCTGGACCATCCGGCGGTGCGAGATCTTCAGACCGAGATCTATCGTCTGCTGTTGGGAGCGGCGGCCTCTTCCGCTACTTGATGAGCCGTCGCCATGACGCGCATCTTCACTGAGAGGACGGCGTAGCCGGATGAGAGGTCCTCTTTCTGCACAATGACGTCCTCCGGCACCTTCAGTTTTACATTCGTGAAGTTCCAAATGGCCTTGATGCCGGCCTTCACCAAAAGGTCCGCAACTGCCTGTGCGTGTTGGGACGGCACGGTCAGGATAGCGATACTCACGTCCAACTCGGTCAGCATTTCGGGCATGTGGCCGAGGGCGTGAACCTTCGTATTGTGAATGGTGTCGCCCACCTTGTTCTTGTCCAAGTCGAAGGCCGCCACAATGTGAAGACCGCGGTTGGGAAACTCGCCGTAGCCCATGAGCGCCGTACCAAGATTTCCGGCTCCGACGATTACCGCTCGGTGTCGGCGATTCCACTGTAAGAACTCGTAGATCGAGTCGATGAGACGGTCGACCGGAAAGCCGATGCGTGGCTTGCCCACAATTCCGGTAATGGCGAGATCTTTCCTCACCTGTATGGGCTCGAGATCGAGCTCGTCCGCGATCACCGTCCCGGAAATGTACTCCTTTCCGTCCCGTTTCGCGTTCTCTATGACGTGAAGATATGAAGGGAGTCGTTTGATTGTAGGTTGGCTACCAACTTTGATTGTGCTCATGGGAACGTCTCCTTCCGTGTGCGCGTCGCTGAATGCCTGCCGGTCCCGAGGCCAATTGAATAAGAGAAAATTATAACGGAAAACCGGCGCTTATGGTAGAATCTCGGCCTGTTGATTAGCACGACGAAGCACAGATTTTCCTTCATTCGACCGTTCCGACTCTTGCTTAGCCTGGGCTTCTTTCTCTCGGCGGTGGTCGTCGCGGCTGAGTGGCCGGTCGTTCTCGGTGGAGCACTGACCGCTCCGCCGGCGATCGATGCTTCGGGTCGGGTGTACCTCCTCGCAGAGGACCGCTATCTCTACGCCTTTTCCGGCGACGGTGATCTCGAGTGGAGATTCGATGTTGCGCACCTCCCCGCCGCCAGTCTCTGCGTGTGCCCACGGGGAGCAATCATCGTGGGCACGCGAGATGGACGTATCACCTCCGTGTCGCCGGCCGGACACGCCTTGTGGTCCCATTCCGCAAGCGGAAGCGAGCCACGGTCGCCATACTGCGACTCCGAAGGTTTCGTTCATGTGAGTTACGCGAACGGCGTTGTTCGGCGTTTCTCGCCGGCCGGTACCTTGGTGTGGGAAACACGAATTGGTGACCGGCCACTGCTCGACCCAATTTCCGGCCCTCGCGGAAGAATCTTTCACCCCGGCAGTGGCGGCATGGTAACGCTTATCAATGCCGCCGGCACCTACTTCGACCAATTTAAGTTCAACGGTCTGCCGACCGCTCACGCATTCGTAAGGGGAACCTACCTCCTGGGAACGGACCGCGGGCGCATCTACGCCCTTTCCCAAGACGGTGCCGTCCGGAGTACGCAAATCCCCGGGATGGGCACCGCCGTCTCATCTCTCCTGGCGGGGCCAGGGGGGCGGACCCACGTGCTTACCCGTGACGGACGTCTCCTCACGTATGCGGCACTGCCGGGCACATCGGAGGTTGTCGAGACGCGGCAACTTCCCTTCGGAAGCGGCAGTCGGCTGGTTTTCACTGATGATCGGGCCACGTTTCTCACGGGCCGGTCCGGCATCTACGCCATCCCGGAGGGACTGTCGACGCCTGAAACAGCCGTAACCACCTACCGAGGGAGGAACCTGGTAGACGGTGCAGTGGGCTACGGCGTCGCGGTCGCCCAGAGCGAGGAGTGGATCGTCTCCGGTCGACCGCTTAGCACCGAGCGCGGCGAGCACTGGTCCGCGCCGCAGGGCAATCCACTTCGTACCGGTTTTGCCCTTGACCGCGAGATAGTTGATCCGCAAGAGGAGTGGAAGCGCAACTTCGACTATCTCTACCTCGAGTCGCACCTTCTCTCGAGCTCACGGCAGGACCGGCTCAGGGCCATCGAGGACCTCGAAAACCGCGTTGAGGCGGGCACGCTCCGCGGATCCGTCGACTACGTGGTTGAGCTGCTCCGTCGCGCGGCCTTTCAAGACTTCCGCGGCCAAAGCGCCGGGGCCACGGGATTCTCAGATCTGCGCGCGCGGGTCGTCCGGCTCCTCGGCCAGGTCGGCGGAACGAGCGCCGTCCGAGACCTTCTTCGCCTGGGCCGATATACCTTCTCTCCCGACGTGGACGCGGAGATTCTCCGCGCCTTCGCGAGGGTCCCCGCCGGCGTGGCGGAGGGCGGGGTGCGACGAATCGAGGAGATCCTCCGCCGCCACGCCGGCCGGGAAGGGACAGATGGTGTGGGACGCGCCGCCGTAGCTGCGGTAGAGGCGCTGCTCGGTTACACCGGGGACGTGCCCGGTGCCGCCGATATACTGGGATCAATCATCCAGGGAGCGTATCCTCGCGAGGTTCGGGAGCACGCCCTGGAGGTGATCCAGCGATATCGCAGGGAATAGGGGGGCGGCTTTCCGCACCCCCCGCACCCCCCGCGGTGGGTACGGTTTCATAAGGGCGGCAGCGCTCGTATAATGGGAGGAGCTGCTTTGATTTGTCATGCGAGGGGGAAGGAAATGGCCGTAATGCTCAGGCCCAGGTTTTATGGATTGCTCTTCATTGTGGTGCTCACCCTGGTGGCCGGATCGGCGTGGTCTGTCGACGTCGACCAGGAAGAGCTCGAAAGCCAGGCGGACCGGGATATCGAGTTTCAGAATTTCCAAGGGCCCCAAGAAGACATTGATACGATCGAAGAGATTACGGGCATCGGCTCCTTCCTGGCCCGCCCACCACTACTTCCCGACGAGTCGCGTACCTACTTCGAACGGTACAGGATTCTGCACGCCGTCGATCCCGATGTAGATGAAGGGCTCGACGCGGACATCCTCTACATTCTCGAAGATGCGCAGGTGGACCACATCGACAACGTGAGACGTATCCTTGGGCGATACCTCGCAGGCGCCTATGGGTATTCGGACGCGGACGCAGCGCTCTTAGCGGAGCTCGTGACAATCTATAATGCCGTGCACCGCGGGAACCTGTCGTTCTTCCGCGAGCGCTACAAGGCCATTGTGACGGACAACCTCAGCGAGGAGGCGGCGGGAATATCGACGCTCTACAGCGACTGGCCGGGTTCCACTGAGCTGGTTACGCCGCTGTCCGAGGGAGCGCGGCCGGGGCGACTCGGCACCATTGCGCCCCTGGAGCTGACCGACGATACGCTGATTGAGCAACTGCGACGCCGGCCGGACATGGGTCTCGAAGAACGTCGGGAGCTCGTCGACTTCCTCGATCGCGTGATCGAAGAGCGCCGGGAGGAGATAGCACAAGAGCGGGAGGAAATAGAAGAGCAGCGACAGGCACTCGAAGAGCAGGAAGAGGCGGGGCCTGAGGCGGGGCCTGAGGAGGAACCCGCCCCCGAGGAAGAGGCTCCTGCAGAAGAGCCCGCTCCTGAGGACGAAGCGCCCGCAGAGGAGCCCGCCGCGGAGGAGCCCGCCGCGGAGGAGCCGGAAGATACGCCCACCGAGGAGGAGCTGGACCAGCGCGAAGCGGAGCTGGACCAGGAGGAAGAAGAGGTGGATCAGCTCGAAGAAGAGGTTCGCGAACAGCGCGATCAGATCGCCGAGGATACCGAAGAGCAGATTGCGGAGGCTGAGGCGGAAGCAGAAGAACAGGAAGAACCCGGCGCGCCGACCCCCGTCACCTTCGTACTCTCTCGTCGCGAGGACGGTTCAGTTCTCCGCCAGTTGGTGCGGGTCCAGCCGCTTACGGGTGAGGTTCTGGTGGAATCTCCCATCGCCACGGTAACGAGCGCCAACTTCGTCGTAGTTGGCGGAAATCCCGTGGTAATTGCCGACTACCAAGGCTCATCACGCTTACTCGAGTTGGAGTCGGACTCCCTCGAAGTGAGGATCGCAGGTGAGCGAGAGATTGCGACCGGCGGATATCTCGTCTCGGCAGACTCGGCCCTCTACGCCGCCGTGCGAGACCAAGGCGAGTGGTACCTCGGTCGATTCGACGAGGCGCTCGAGCTCCGGGAACGGTCGGCGGACCCAATTGCAGCGGAAAGCTACATTCACGTTGCCGGGCGGCGTGTCTTTGTACAGGGCGCGGACGGCCAAGTCTTGAGTTTGAATCGGGACGCCTTCGGCGAGTAAGGCATATCCGAACGGGATGGGGGGCACCCAATTGACGGTCGGGTAATCGACGGTCGCGTGTGCCCCAGCGAAGCGGGCTATCTTTCGCGACCGAAGAGGCGGCGAAAGAACGCGACGATTGCTCTCCAAATCCGGGCGAAGAAACCAGGGTTCCGGAGTCGCTCAATGCGCATATACGCCTCGGCGAGCTCATCGGTGGTCAGGTTTTTCCGCTTGATGTTTTCGTCGAGCTCCATCTCAACCAGATCGGCGGCCTCCGCCGAATCTACGTATCGAACGGGCACCTTCTTCCAACCAAGGCGCTTGGTCGCCTCGAGGCGGCGGTGTCCTGCAACCAACTCACCGCGAGCCGTCACAACGATCGGATTGAGCAGTCCGTGTTTGCGGATACTTTCGACCAGGGGGGTGAGGTCGCCGAGGTTTCGGCGCACCCGCTTGCGGATGATGATTGCATCGGTCTCGAGTTCCACACTTCGATAATCTTCCATCAAGGCCTTCCGAATCGTCTAAGGTGCTCACTAGTCGAGAAGCGGGTTTCCCTCTTCCTCGTCGGAGTCCTGTGAGTTCGACGAGGTGGGCCGGGTATTGCTGCCTCGGCTTGCTACGTCTAAGTCGAGCTCGAGATCGAGGTCGAGGCTGGGGCGCGTTGTTGTCGCCCTCTGCGAGCCGGGTACTCTCGTATCCAAGCTGTAGGAGCTGTCCTCAATTCCCTGCCGTAGTCTGTTCACGAGTACCGGGCGCTGACGCTGTTCAAATTCTTGCAGGTTGTCGAATTCTCGTGGCTCGGTACCGCTGATGAAGATTTCTTCATAGGTTTCTCCGTTGTAGTCTTCCGTGGGAAGGAGGCCGGAGCGAGTGGTCACGGTAACGCGAGTAATTCCTTCGGCCGGCTCAACGAAATCGCGCGGTTGCAGTCCCTCGTGGATCGATTTCATGTATCGAGCCCAAACCGGCCCAGTGGTGACCGCCCCCGTCTGGTTGGTCCCCAGCGAGTTCGATCCGCCCCTGTCGAACCCGAACCAGACGGCGGTGGTATAGTAGGGCGTGAAACCGACGGTCCACGCGTCCGCCCAGTTCTGCGTCGTACCGGTCTTTCCGGCCGTCGGCATGTCGAATCCATTCACCACCGATCGGGGCCAGCTCAATGTGCCCGATTCGACGGTGGTCTGAAGCATGTCCGTCATGATGAACGCCGTCTCCGGGCTGATAATCTGTGCTTCCTCGCCCTTGCGCTGTTGCTCGAGCCGCACTTGTTGCTCCGGCTCCAGGACGATGCGACCATCTCGGTCCTCAATGAATCTCACGGCGATTGGGACGACCTCTCGTCCCTGGTTGGCAAATGTGGAGAATGCCCTTGCCATCTCTATTGGTGCGACTTCCACGATACCCAGTCCAACGGGATAGCGACGGACGAGGTTGCGATCCACCATCTCGTCC
The DNA here is from genome assembly GCA_964413635.1 of uncultured Spirochaetaceae bacterium. Classification (GTDB taxonomy): domain Bacteria; phylum Spirochaetota; class Spirochaetia; order DSM-27196; family PWMO01; genus CAYFQV01. The sequence continues at coordinate 9,807 of CAYPTH010000027.1, read as the reverse complement.
CTCGGAATACCCAAGAGCTCTCGCGCCGTGGTGAGGGCGGCGTCAAAGCCCACCCGCTCCAGAATTCGCAAGGAAGGCACATTCATGGAGTGTGAGAGAGCGTAGCGCGCGCGCACCCAGCCTTGCCACTCGCCCTTGTAGTTCTGCGGGGTGTAAGGCGTTCCATCGTCGTTCCAGAACACGACATGGGAGTCATAGAGGCTTGTTGCCGGGGTAATGACCTCGTTTTCAATGGCAGCCGCGTAGTAGAGAGGTTTGAAGGCGGAACCAGGCTCGACCCCGGCGTCGACGGCGCGGTTGAATTGACTGGCCGACTCAAAGCCGCTTCCACCGACCATTGCACGAATGTGGCCGGTGTTGTTCTCCAGGGTTATCAGTGCACCTTCAACGGTGGTGCGCTCTGCCCGGCGCCTAACCAGCTGTCGTGATCGCTGCGCGACGTGTCGAATCTCGGGAGCGTTGTTCCCGGTAAGCTGCATCGACAGCATGTCGATGAGGGGGTACATCTCCTCCAAAAACACGTCCTTTGCGTTCTGTTTCTGCTTTGCGTCGGCGACGCGGATCTGGGGCACATTGAAAGAGAGCGATAGGAGGTCAATAAAAGGTACCAGATCGTCACCGTAGCCGGCGCGCTCCTGGGTATTCGCCCGGTAGATGGCGTTTGCCTGGGTCAACCCGTCATCCACGTAGCGTCGCGCCAATCGTTGGAAATCCAGGTCCAGCGTAGTATGGACGGTGTAGCCGTCCTTGTTGATATCGATGCTTCCCAGGAGCAGCTCGTTCTCCAGCTTGTAGCGGACATACTCGCTGAAGTAGGGCGCCTTGTCCTCGCGGTCGATCCAGGCGCTCGAGATATTCGATCTGGTGAAGTCGTAACTGCGCCAGTACTGCTCGAAGGAGGCATCGACCTCTTCTTCGGTAACGTAACCGAGCCCCGCCATCTGATTGAGAATGTTGCGCTGCATCTGTCGAGCGTTGTTTGGCCGAAGGATCGGCGAGTAAAGGCTCGGGTTGGCCAGCTGGATAACGAGCATGGCCGATTCGGCGATGGTAAGCTCGGTAGCCGGATGGCCGAAGTAGTACTGGGAAGCCGCTTCGACTCCGTAGTTCCCGTGGCCGAAGAACATGGTATTGAGGTAACGCTCGAGGATCTCTTGCTTGGTCCAGTGGCGCTCGAGCTGGAGTGCCCACCAGAGCTCACGGAGCTTACGCGAGATGGAAAAGTCGCTGCGATCAGCGAAGAGCGTTCCGGCGAGCTGCTGGGTGAGTGTGCTCCCGCCCCCCGAATACTGTCCGCGGACCAGATCAAAGGCGGCCTTCGAGGTGCGGACAAAGTCGAAGCCTCCGTGCTCGAAGAACCTTCGGTCTTCACGAGTAATCAGGGCAAAGATGAGGTGACGAGGGAGCTCGTCGATCGAGACCAACTCGCGTCGCTCGTCCGCAAAGAACTCGGTAATGAGCTCGCCGTCGCGGTCGAGAATCCGTGAGGGAAGAGAGGCTTCCTGACGTCCATAGATATCTATATCGGGGGTGTTGCGAATCTGTGCAATGGCCACGCCCGTCGCGATGCCGATCGTAACCGCGAGCATTGCGGCGAGACCGGAAAGTACATACCAAACGGTGCGCCGCCGGGTTCTGTCAGTCATACGCGAACACTACGCAGGGGGAGGGCCCTTTGTCAAGATTGAGCGGTGGCTGCAATTGTCAGTAGTGTCGATAGTTATCTGATGCCGGCGAATGGGTCGAGACCGCACGGTCAGAACCCCGCGCCCAGAGAACCACGCGCCCAGAAAACCACACGCCCACAAAAAAAGAGGGGCCGGTCCTGCAGAACCGGCCCCGAAGATCATCGGTCGCATATAGCAACTGGGAGGGGAACTATAGTGCATGACCGACAACCTCATTATCGTCAAACTGTCTGAGGAGCTTTAGTCCTCACGAATTAGTATATCAAGAGAAAGCGAGATTTCGTAGTCCTGCTTGGGTTCGATTGTCATCTTTTGGCTGACGCTGTAGTCACCAATGCGAAAGAGCACCGTATGCTCCCCGGTCGGGAGCGTGATGGAGCTTGTTCTCTCGCCAATGCGCTCACCGTCAACGAAGAGCTCCGCGGTCTCCGGTGCGTCGATGCGGATTGTCGACCGTGGCCGTTGCAACTCAATGCGGAGCTGGGCAACGCGCCCGCGCTCCACGCCGAAGGTCAAACTCTCGTTCTCAAAGTCCTCGGACCGTAGCGCCACGCGGTGCAGTCCCGGAAGGAGGGTGATCTCCCGGCCAATCTGCTCGACCGGTTCGCCATCCAGTGTCACCTCGAGCCCCGCCTCGGAGAGGTTCTCGATCAGGCCCCCGTCAGGGTGCAGAAGGAAGAGCCTGACGCCACCAATGTTTCGAATGAGCGGTTTCGCGGACATTGAGAATTGGGCCGTCGCCGCTCGTCCGGGAAGCCCTTTCATGACTGGCAGGATCTGGGCAACGAGAGGCAGACCATCTTCCCCCGCCGGAGAGGCAACGTAGACGTCCGCCGTGCGACGGAATTCGTGGTCCTCGGCAAAGGGTACTTTCACCAGCACGCGGTTGCGGGCGGGGAGGGGCAAAAAGAACAGTTGCCGACCGTCCCGGGTCTGTGCGCCTGACTCGAGCGTTGCCCCCGGCGACGCGTAGATGTAGAGACCAAGTCCACCGGGGACCTCGCGAGCGGCTTGGGGGATTGTGAGCTCGACCTGTACGCCCTCAACGAAGCGCAACCCGGGTGCCAGTCGAACTCCAACTATGCCCTCCGGACGGAACTCAACGGCGGTCGGGGAAGGTCCTTCATCCTCTACTTCGATAACTTCGACAACCGACCCGCGAATAGTCTCACCGGCCACGTAGGCGGCCGCGAGCACGAGGAGAGTCGCAATGAATGAACGCTTGAGAAACGGAATAACTTATTCCTCCAGTCCGGGTAAGTGCCGAACAGGGTCCCGAGACTTGCCGTTGAGGCGAATCTCGAAGTGTAGATGCGGGCCCGTAGATAGCCCGGTATTCCCGACAGTCCCTAGCATCATACCGGATGACACCTCCTGATTCAACTCTACATTGATGTCGTCTAAATGCCCATAGAAAGTTTCGTAGCCACCTTGGTGGCGGATGCGGACAAAACGTCCATACACATCGTGAATACCGATGGCAATGACCATTCCTTCCCGGGCGGCAAAAACCGGCGTGCCCACGGGACCGGGGAAGTCTACGCCCGAGTGAAAGCTCGGTTTCCCGGTGAAGGGGCTCCGTCGGAAGCCGTAGGACGAGCTGATCCTCGTGTTCCTCAAGGGGCGGCGAAAGAGGATCCCGAGGTAGGACAGCCGCTCGACACGATCGAAGTCGCTCCCGGGGAAGAAGCGAAACCGTGTGGATTTGTCATTCACCGTGATCGTTACCGCCTGTGCCTGCGCCAATGCCCCCGCTCTCCGTGAGGCCACGACTCGCTCAGTGTCGCTATCAGGTTCTTCGGGCACGAAAAGGCCGGGCATGTTCGGAACGAGAACTTCCGCCGGCAGCGGGTCGTCCTGGTCGAGTCGATTCAACGACGCAAGTGAGCTGTAGGGGAGGCCGAACTGCGCGGCCAGCGAGATCAGGCTGGGGCTTCCGCTCGGGGCGTAGCGGAAGACTACAAGAGAGGATCCGGGGTCGCCGCTTCGATAGAACTCCTCGATACCGGCTTGCTGCTGCTCATATACGGGATCTCCGTGGCGGGCAACGTCAATGCGCGGATACGCCGAAGCCGTGAGACCGACAAGAAGTAGGACAAGGGTCAACAAGGCGACGCGTCGCAACACTCTTCAACCTCCTGATCTTAGTATCGTACCGATTTCAGCTCTTTGTGAGAAACTGAGTAGCATCTTCAATCGGGCTCCTCGATGACCGCGAGCAAGGAATCGGGGATCTTGCGGCCGAAGACCTGGCCGAGTGCGCGACGCTCATCGTGGAAGTCCGAACCGCCTGAGCAGCGCAAGCCGAGGCGCTCCGCCAGGGCTATAAGCTTGGTCGTCGTGCGGCGGAAGGCACCGGGATAATACACCTCAATTGCGTCGAGCCCAGCTTCCCGCCACAGGCGGAGCTGTTCACCGAGGCGCGTCCAGGAGAGGCGCAAGGTGGACGGATGGGCGACAACCGACACTCCCCCCGCGGCGTGGATAGCGCCGACACAGCGAGCAACGCTCGGTGCGCTACGCTGTGCGTAGGTCTCGGCCCCGGGGCCGAGGTATTGCGCGAAGGCTTCCTGAATGGTTTTGACGACCCCACCGTCGATAAGGCGTTGCGCAAAGTGAAGCCTACCGGCCCGCGCCAGTCCTCCCGGAAGCTCCTCGGCGCTCACCGCAACGCCCGCCTCTCTGAGCCGCTGGACGAGGATCATGTTGCGTGTGAGCCGGGACTCGGCGGCTTCGTCAATGACGGTGGCAAGACGCGGCGCCGTCGGGTCTGCGTTCAACCCGACGATGTGGCAGGTGCCGTAGTGTGCATAGTCCGCTTCGAGCTCGATCCCGGGGATAAAGCGCAGCTTGCTCCCCGCCGCGGCAGCCGCCGTGGCCGCCACCATGGCCTCCGGGCAGCCCGCCATTGTGTCGTGGTCGGTCAGTGCCAGCGCGGTTACGCCGGCTGCCGCGGCGCGTTGTACCAGCTCTGTGGGCGAGAGAGTCCCGTCGGACGCTGTTGAATGGGTGTGCAAGTCTACCACGTAAGGCTTACCCCAAGCTCATGTTACCGCGCGTCACGGCGTGAGGGGCGGTTTGCTCAATACACCATAAGAATTTGGTCAGCTTGATTTTATAGGGGGTGTTGGTTAGAGTCTACGCGGGAGAATACACGGTGCCCAAAGCAATGCAGTATAAAACCAACTCTGTGATCTTCTTTCGGGGTGACGTCGCAGACCGTGTCTATATTCTCAAGGCGGGGCGGGTCAGTTTAACCTCCACCGATGTTGAAACGGGCCAGGAAATTCACGATTACATCCAAACGGGCGAGTTCTTTGGAGTCAAATCAGCCCTCGGTAAGTACCCGAGAGAAGAAAACGCTGTTGTGCTCTCGGACGCATCGGTTGTGATATTCACCGTCCCGGAGTTTGAGCAGCTGGTCAGTCAGAACACCCGCATCATCATGAAGATGCTCAAGGTCTTCTCGAATCAGCTGCGGCGCCTTCACGCGAAGGTTCGAAACCTGCTGGCCGAGGATGAGCAAATCGATGCCGAGGTCGGGCTCTTTCAGAACGGCGAGTATTACCTCAAGAAGAAGCACTACGCTCACGCCTTCTACGCATTCAACAAATACCTGCAACACTATCCAGAAGGCCGGTTTGTCGACCGGGCGAAGGAGCTCGGTGAAACCGCCGAGGTGTACGCGCAAAAGTACGGACAGGGTAAGGGGCCAAATGTGCCGGGTCTCGAGAAGGAACAGAGCGGTCCCAGGGAGGCCAAGAAGCCTGAGAAGGGTAGACAGCTCTCCGATACTGCCAAGGAGTACTACGAGGCCGTCAGCGTATACAGCCAGCAGCAGTACGAGAAGGCGCTCGGCATGTTCCAGGAGATTGCCAAAAACTCATCCGACCAGGAGTATACCTTGAAGGCGCTCTTTGAGATGGGCCGCTGCCTCTACGGGCTGGAGCGATACGACTCAGCTATCAAACATTTTACGGGCATTATCCAAAAGTATCCGAAGCTGGCCGAGCTTCCAAATGCCCTCTACCACATTGGGCAGAGTTATCAGCAGAAGAATGATGCCGCCCGGGCGCGAAGCTTCTACAATAAGATTCTTTCAATGCCTTCAATCGAGGAGGGGCTGAAGCGAAAGGTCAACAAAGCGTTGCGATCGCTAGAGGACTGATGCATGGAACTGAGCGGACAGGCTTTCGAACGTTTTGCCGTCACCTTTCAGAAAGGTGACATCATTTTCCTCGAGTATGAGCCCGGGGATTCCTTTTATCTCATCCAGCAAGGGCGTGTTCAGATCACGAAGATCATGGGCGATATCGAGAAGACCATCGATATTCTGCACCCCGGGGAGATCTTTGGCGAGATGGCAATTCTCGAGGAAGCCCCTCGATCGGGGAGTGCCATTGCAATTGACCCGGTGAAGGCGCTTGAATTCAACCGCGCCAACTTCGAGATTCTCCTCACTGGACAACCTCAGATTGCGCTGAAGCTCCTGCGGCTCTTTACAAAGCGCATCTACGACCAGCGCCGTCGCATCATGATCCTGACGCTTGATGACGAGCAGGCGCGCGTGGCGGACGTATTCCTCATGTTGAACGAGATGCAGGAGCAGCCCCAGGACGAGACCGATGAACGCGTCTTCAACACCAATCAGGATGATATTGCGCATTGGGCGGGCATTTCGTCGGAAAAGAGCCGCCAGGTCCTCAACCACCTCGCGTCGCAGCGTCGCCTCGAGATCTTTCCCGACCGCATTGTCGTGAAGAACATCAACGAGTTGTCACGCCTCGTCAACTCTCGGCGTTCCCAGTAGCGGCGCCGGCAGGTGCCGTTGTAACATTCACCTCGTGGTCACCGAGGTCCGTCCGGATGCACAGCGAGTGGGGGTGTCATGGGTTTTAGCTGGTCCTTGCTGATTGATCTCAGCATTATCTCCGTTGCGCTACTGATCGCGACTGCGGTTCGCCTGCACGTACCGTTCTTTCAGCGCTTTCTCATTCCGAACGCGCTCACCGCCGGTTTTCTGTTGCTTCCCTTCTACAACTTCGCGGCTCCTCACATCGGCATCTCCAGTGACGGCCTCGGGGAGATGGTGTATCACCTCATGAGCATCTCATTCGTCTCCATTACGCTCCGAAAATCGGCACGTCGGAGGCGGGGAGCGGATCACGGTGTTCTGGGTACGACGGTGGGAGTGCTCTTCCAATACGGCATGCAGGGCCTGATTGGGCTCTTGCTTACCGCCCTGTTGATTGCAACCGCCATGCCTGAGCTATTTCCATCCTTCGGGCTGTTTGTGCCTCTGGGCTTCGCCCTGGGGCCGGGGCAGGCCTACGCCATTGGCCGCGGGTGGGAAGCCTTTGGCTTTGTCGGGGCGGGATCGGTGGGTCTTACCTTTGCGGCGCTCGGGTTTCTCTTTGCGAGCTTCGGCGGTGTATTCTTGGTGAACTACGGCTACCGCCGGGGATGGCTTGGCCCTCACGATCGAAGTGAGTCGGAGACGACCGCCCGCGCAAGCGCTCGCCGGGGATTGTACGCCTCAGAGGACCGGATGCCCGTCGGATCAAGGCTGACAACGACGTCGGAAGCGGTCGAGTCTCTCAGCCTTAATCTTGGCGCAGTATTTGGCGTGTACCTCTTGAGCTACCTCGTTCTGCGTCTATTCACCTTCCTCCTCGGCTTCGCCGGCGAGTTGGGTACCGATCTCGCGGTGAATCTGTGGGCCATCAATTTCGTCTTTGCGACGCTGACCGCCCTTGTGGTCAAGCGCGTCATGGCGCTTCTCAAGGTAGACCACATCTTGGACTCCGGCACACTGACCCGACTGTCGGGCATGTCGGTGGACGTCATGGTAGCCGCCGCGGTGGGCGCCATATCACTGGTCGTGGTCGGTGAGTACTGGCTGCCAATTGTCTTGGTTGCGGTGGTTGTTGGCTTGACTGTCTTCTTCTCGGTCCCGTGGATGTCTTCAAGGCTCTTTCGCAACTACCGTTTTCAACGCACGCTGATTATCTTCGGCGGCATGACCGGGACGCTGCCGACAGGTTTGGCGCTGCTACGGATGCTCGATCCGGACTTCGATACCCCGGTGGCAAATGACTACGTCTACACTTCGGCTCTGGTATTCGTACTGGCAATCCCACTGATTCTCTCAATCAACCTGCCGGCCTACAGCGTATCTCGGTCGAGCCCATTTCTGTTTTGGCTCACTGTGATCATTGTGGCGGGGTATGTGCTCTTCGCTGCGATTGGGTACCGACTGATTGCGCGTGACCGTTCATTCAGCCGGCCTGGGCAGCTCTGGTACGAGCGACCTGGGCGGGAGCGCTAGGACTCGCGCCGCGACTCGCGGAGGGAAACGGCTTGGCCGCCAAGGGCTTCATGCTCGGCTCGCCACATATCGGCGAGCTTCTCCCCGCAGAGCAAGTACTTGTAGCCGGATGTATCGTGGCTGGGAAACTGAAAAACGCAGAGGCGTTTTCGAATGTAGAACTCGATCTGGTCCTGATACACGACATTGAGCGCCCTGATCTCGTTCCAGCCGAAGACCCGCGGCGCTTCTCCGTCCATGTGAAAGCGAAGACCGTCGATGTGTAGGGCGAGGCGGCCGAGTCCTTGCGGATGGGGAGCAGTCATCCGATATCCGGTCGAGTAGAGAACCTCGTCGTCGGCGAAGATCTCTCCGGCAGACTGCTCGGCGTAGAGCTTGCGAAGGTGTTCATCGACAAAGGCATTCTGCGCCTTTGACCAGGACCGTATGCTAGAGTGGATGACGCCGGGGCTGCCGGGACGCGGTGGAGCGCTGGG
>CAYPTH010000027.1:0-1215 GCA_964413635.1 uncultured Spirochaetaceae bacterium | reverse complement strand
AGCGCTGGGGGCAGCGCTGGGGGCAGCCTGAAAACGAGCGTAGGCGGAAAAGCGCACCGTGTAGCCACAGTGGGTACAAAAGAGCAGCCGACCGGCGCTCTTCATTCGGTTGAGAGTCTCACAGTTGGGGCAGTAGAACAGAAGGAGTTGCATGGGCTCGGCCGCGCGACGGTAGGTGAACGGGATTTGCGCCTCGGCCTGGTACTCATCCTCGTCGTGCTGCATGACGAGCTCAATACGCTCCGCAATCTCTTTCAGCGTGAAACGTTTTACCTCCTCTGCAGTGAGGGCTAGGCGATATTCAACGGTGATCCTTCCGCGTCGCGAGCGAAAGGCCCAACGCGGGAGGGAGAAGAAGCCTCCCTTCATAACCGGTACCACCACGGGCACTCGGGCCACCTTCACCAGCTTTGCGGTGGAGGAGATAATCGATTGGGTTGCGCCATCCCAGGTTCGCTGCCCCTCTGCGAAGAGCCCGACGACCTTACCGGATCGCAACAGATCCATGATGGTGCGAAGCGTTGCAAAGTCATCCTTCAGCTTGGACTTTGCGATTGCACCTACCCGGCGAAGCCACCACGAAAAGAAGGAACTTCGAAAATTTGCATCTGAGGCAACAAAGTGGACGGGATCGCGGACATAGTAGCTGAAAATGATTGGATCCCAGGTCATCACGTGGTTGGGAATAACCAGGTACGGAGCCTTGATACGTTTGAACAGGTCCAGGTTCTCCGGTTGGAGCCGGTAGAACCAGCGCAGGGGCGGCCCGAGCACGATCCGCAGAATGTCATGAAACCAGCGATACGCCCGGGTGTCGCGCCTTCGATGTCGAGCCACGGTCATCCTCCAAAAGACGAAACCATGATAGACCGGATTGAGTCACCGAGCAACGTCGTCGAGAATGGCGAGTCCTTCCTTCCGATAGTACGCGGCGCTTTCGACGACGCGGTGGGAATCAAAGGTGTATGTCGTACAGGTGTAGATTGCCGCGAAACGGCTCACCCGGGGAGCACGTTTCAGCACCGCGCGAACCGGAAGCGTTACAAGCTCGACGATTGCGCCGATGCAGTCGAAAGCCCGGTTTCGCGCGATCCTCTCCTTCGGCTCCGGTACGTCCGCAGAGTTCAGCCAGTTGCGGTGCGTTCACTTTTGCTATCAATCAGACGGGACAGGTGTTGCCGAGGGCGGTGAGTACCGCCTGCCGGATGAAATCGG
>CAYPTH010000026.1:19793-30812 GCA_964413635.1 uncultured Spirochaetaceae bacterium | reverse complement strand
GAGATACCGGTCATGCACGACGATCAGCACGGCACCGCTATAATCTCCGGCGCCGCCCTGCTGAACGCCCTCGAGATCGTGGACAAGAGGATCAGCGAGATCTCCGTCGTGGTCCTGGGAGCGGGGGCCGCGGCGGTCGCCTGCGCCCGGTTCTACCGGACCCTGGGAATGCGAAGGGAGAACATCGTCATGATAGATGTCGATGGCGTCCTCCGCGCCGGAGACCTGGATGGTCGCCTATCACCATCCCACCCGGCCCGGGAGTTCGCCACTGAGCGCCATGTGTCGACCTTTGACGAGGCGATTGAGGGTGCCGACATGATGTTGGGCCTCTCGGTGGGAAACATTGTCACCGCGGAGCACATCAAGAAGATGGCGAAGGATCCCATCATTTTTGCCCTCGCCAACCCGGACCCGGAGATTGACTACGAGCTCGCCAGCGAGACGCGGCCGGATGCCGTCATCTGCACGGGGCGCTCGAACCACCCCAATCAGGTGAATAACGTCTTGGGCTTTCCCTACATCTTCCGCGGCGCCCTGGACGTGGGCTCGAGGGAGATCAATGAGGAGATGAAGAAGGCCGCCACCGAGGCGCTGGCGCGCCTCGCCCGGGAGCCGGTGCCCGAGACGGTGAGCCGCGTCTATAGCGAGGGCCACATTGCCTTCGGACGGGAGTACCTCATTCCCAAGCCCCTCGACCCGCGCCTGTTGACCACCGTTGCGCCGGCTGTGGCCAAGGCGGCAATCGACTCCGGGGTGGCGCGCTACGAGATAGCGGACTGGACGCACTACGAGGCGGAGCTCCTCGACCGCGTGGGCATTGGGCAGAAGCTGGTAACCGGAATCATCAATGAGGCGCGAAGCGCGCCGAAGCGCATCATCTTTGCCGAGGCGGACGACTACACGGTGCTGAAGGCGGCGGAGATCGTCCGCGGTCAGGGCATTGCCGAGCCGGTGCTGCTCGGCGAGCGCGCCGCGGTGGAGGAGATCATACATCGCCATGATATTCAGGGGCTCGATGATTGCGAGATCCTCGATCCGCAGCAAGAGCCGGAGCGGATGCGGGAGTATGCGCAGCTTATCTACGAGAAGCGACAGCGCCGCGGCGTAACCATGAACGAGGCGCTCAGACTCATGCGCGACCGCAATTACTTCGGCACCGCCATGCTCGAGCTCGGCCACGCCGACGGACTGGTTTCCGGGCGCACGAAGGAGTACCCCAAGATCATTCGTCCGGCCCTACAGGTCGTCGGTACCGAGGCGGGGGTGCGCCGGGTGGCGGGAATGTACATTGTGAACTCGAGCCGAGGGGTCTACTTCTTCGCCGACACGACGGTGAATGTCGCGCCTGGTATCGAGGACCTTGTTGATATCATTGGGCTTACCGCGCGGACGGTGCGCTTCTTCAACGTGGAGCCGGTGGTCGCGGTGCTCTCGCACTCCAACTTCGGCTCGACTCGCAGCGACGAGGCGGAGCGCGTGCAGCAGGCGGTCGCTCAGGCAAAGAGCGACTTCCCGGACCTGGTCCTCGACGGCGAGGTGCAGGCCAACATTGCCCTGGACAACCGGCTCTTGCAGGAGAACTATCCCTTCAGCGATCTGGTAGACGAGCGGGTGAACACGCTTATCTTCCCGAATCTCTCGGCAGGCAACAGTGCCTACAAGCTCATCGGTCAGATCGGCGGGGCGGAGCTCATTGGCCCCATCCTCATGGGCATGAACAAGCCGGTGCAGATCCTGCAGCTTGGCTCATCCGTGCGGGAGATCGTAAACGTGGTGGCCCTCACCGTGGTGGAGGCGCAGCGCCGGGGAGCCGGTGCGTAGACGCCCCCGGGTGCGTAGACGCCGCCGGGTGAGCGACGCCCCGGCGCGGGCGTGGCGGCTCCGTCTATCGGTAGAAGGAGTCGCCCATGACCTCGGCGTAGGCTGAGACGGGCGCATTTTCCATGCACAGCTCAATGATCCGGCGGCCCAAGGGGTCGAGGTCGTCGGTCAGGAACTTCCCGAGCTCCTGCTTGAAGAAGTCGATGAGGATCTGCGCGCCCTGGTCGTAGCCCTCGGGGCCGACCTCGAGTTGTTCGTCCACCTCGAGAAGGGCGCGGGGAATCTGCTGGCCGTTTACCTTGAGGGTGGGCAGGGTATACCCGAGAAGCGGACAGCGCGCCTCGTCGAGCTGGCCCTCACGGAAACGGACGCTGCCGCGGCGGGCAATGTACTCTCTCGCGATCCACTCCGGCTTGAAGCCGACCTTGTAGGCACCAATGTTCTGGTTTGGGATAAGAACGTAGCGCGTCCGCGGGGTGCGGTTGATGGTATCCAGCAGGAGGTTTGCCTGGTCCACCATCCGACCGGTGGCGAAGGGCCAGTAGGAGCCGACGCCTTCGCTCGAGAGGCCCTCCGTGGTGACAATGCTGGGGTTGGAGTGCCCCCGAGGTGCAACCAGGCGCCAGAGCCAAGCGAGTGCAGGCGGCAGAATGTGCAGCATGCCGATGATGCCGTAGTTCGGCTTCTCCTTGGTGGACGGCGGCGTTCGCACGCCGAAGCTGCGCACATCGACCTCAACCGGGCCATGGACGGTGGAGGGCTCGAAGTGCCGCGGGAGAATCACCCGCGGGTTGGGGCAGGGCTTTCCCGGGGCGTCCATGGTGTGCTCCCAGAGGAGACAGGTTGCGCCGGGCTTTCCATCGATATTGAGGAAGATGAGTGGCTCCGGGGGATCGATGGTGAGCTTCTCGAGATAGGGCTCGGTACCGTACTCGGCAAGATGGTCGACCCGGAGGAACCACCCCGCTTCCGCGTCTTCAATGACCAGTTTTTTGCCCCCCTTCTGGAGGTAGGGCGGGGCGAGGGCCATATCATCGGTGACCGGGTGCAGATCACAGGTGTCCAAGAGCTCGAGGAAGTGCTGCTCGTTGGTCACGGTATTCTCCGCGAGAAGGATCCGGCCGTCGAGCTCGCGGTGGATGGCCTGGGTCATCTCGCTCTTGCCGCCGCCCGAGGCGCCCTCGTGCATGATGGTGAACTCGTTGTCGTAGGGGGTGATCAGGCGCACCGCTGAGCTGTGGAGGGTGGTCCAGCCCTCCTCCTCCCCCTTGTTGATGAGGATGCCGTAGACACCCTTCTTCGCGCTCGGTCCGGGGTAGAGATTGTACGAGAACAACTCGTGGAGACCTTCGGCTCTGTTGTGGACAACCACCTGTTTGCCGTTGAAGTGGGTGTGCCGGAATGGGGGAGCCAGGTAGAGAATCGCGCTCGGGGTGAATTTCGCCGGCAATTTGGCCTTGGGAATGAAGCCTTGCAGGTCGGCAAGCCCGGCAATGAAGAATCCGGTGTTATAGGGTGCTACCAAGATTGTTGGATAGCCGCGCTTGGCGTCACCGGACATGAAGGGAAGCACAACCAGACGATCCTGCGCCGCGAGCCACTCGAAGGTGTCGCTACGCGTACGGTCGAAGGGCTCCCCAAATCGATCGGCGAAGCGGGTCTTGTTGGTCGGTTTCTCATCCGCAATGACCATGGCCTCCGGATCGCGGCGGCGCATGTACGGATCGGTGAAGTTGACCGCGGCCCCGTTTTTGCAGCGGGCGACAGTTACCTCGACGTATTCGCTGCCGTCGGGCAGTGGATAGGATACCTCCACGGAGTCCGCGTCGGACTCGAAAAAGGTAATGTCCAAGAGGTGCTGCCGGCTCTCTGGGATGATAATCTCAGCGCGGTCAAAGACACGCGCGAGCTCATCCGGAACCGAGAATGTGGAAGATAGTGAAAGCGTGTCTTTCATGGCAAAGCTCCGCGAGATCTTGCAAGAATATGCATTCTTGCACGGGAATTCGGGTGATTGGGGCAAGAATATGCTATTGCGGTGACATGATCAAGGGGGAGGCGCCGCCGGGAAGTCAATCCTGAAGCACGTCTCCGGTTCTCGCCGAAGCTCCAGCTCTCCCTGCAGTTGCGCGACCAGTTGGGAAATTAGGTGCAAACCCAGTGTCGGCGTCGTTTCGGGATCAATACCGGTGGGGAATGGCGTGCCGCTGTTCGATATCTCCATCCGGTAGCGGGAGGCCGTGCCGGTGCGCCCACCTTGCAGCTCGGTGACCGTAACGCGAAAGCGCTCGTCTTGACCCGGCTGAAACGCGTGCTTCACGGCGTTTGTGGCGAGCTCGTTCACAATCAGACCGATGGAGGTAACAAGCTTCGCCGGCAGCGAGATACCGGGCACCGAGACGGTGCACTCCACGCGCCGTCCGGGGAGCATGCCGAAGGTCGCAGCAAGAATCTCTTCGAGATAGCTGCCCAGATCGACGTCCAAAGAGTCGCTTGCTTCGGTGAGCTTTTGATGGACGGTGCGGATGGCAATGATCTGGTTGCTGATATCCGAGAGGTCCGCCCGGTCGCCTAGGTTGTCGTCTTTCAAGGAGATCAGAGAAGCGACCATGGCCAAGTTGTTCTTCACGCGGTGATTGAGCTCCTTCATGAGCTCCTCCCGCTCCTTGAGTGTTTCGCGGAGCCGGTCTTCCGCGCGCAGGCGCGCGGTAATATCCTCGAAGACGCAGAATGTTCGGTGCACGCTGCCGTCGTCGTTATAGCGGATTCTTCCGGTGGAGGAGACATCCCGAACGCTGCCGTCGCGGTGCAGCATTCGATAGTGTACATTTTGCACCGCGCCACGTTCTTGGAACTCCGGAAAACGCTCCAGGAAGTGCGGTCTCGACAAGGGGTGCAGGAACTCGTTGAAATGCCGGCCCACAACCTGGTCGCGGGTGTAGCCGAGAGCCGTCAACCATGCGGGATTGACGTCGATGATCTCTCCCGCAGCATTCAGCGATTGGTAGGCGAGGGGAGCGTTCTCATACAGCATCCGGTGGCGCGCCTCGCTCGCCTCGAGGGCGGCGCGGGCGGCGCGTCCGGCCGTCTGCATCGACATGTTGAAAAGGGCGTAGGAGAGGTCTCCCGTGATCTCTCGAAAGAGCTCGATCTCGTCTTCGGTATGGGCGTAATCTCCGGGGATGACGACGTTGATCCAACCGTAGGTGGTGCCCCCGTGGGCGAGGGGCGCCGCGAAGGTGGCGTACTCCGGCGACGAGCACCCGGCGCGGACAAGGTCCTCTCTGAGCGGGCAATTGCCGCAGCGGTGGGCGGGATCCTCAACGACTACAACGTCATCGGTCTCGCCGGCGGTGCGCGCACATTCCGGAATACCCCCGGCCGAGAGAAAGTGCATCACATCGAAGGGCGTGTCTTCGAGACCGGTGTGAAAAACCCGGGCGGGAGGTGTTCCCTCCTCGCGCAGCACGACCCAGGCGCGGTGGTACCCGTTGGTGTCCACCAGCATACGGCACGCCTTGGACAAGAGGGCGTCACGCTCCGACTCTCGTGTAATGAGCTGGTTGACGTTCCGGATAGAGCGCAGGACGCGGTTTAGATGGTCGAGGCGGCGCTCCCGGGCCTCGACCTCGGCGGCATGGAGCTCGGTCCGCGTGTTCGCCTCAAAGAGGGAGAAGGCCATGCGGATCGACTCGAGCAGGACGAACTCTCCTGCTGTCTTCAATACGTAGCCGTAGTTGGTGATCTCCTGTACTCGTTGGACGTACTCTCTCTCGGCGTGGTTCGTCAGAAAGACAATGGGCAGCCGGCGCGTCTCGAGAATTTGTTGCGCCGCCTCCGTGCCGGCTATTCCCGGTCCCAGATCGATGTCCATGAGGACCAGATCAATGCTCGGATCCTCCTGAACCGCGGCCACTGCCCGGTCACCCCGTGAAGTTCGGACGACGCGGAGTCCGTTGCGTTTGAGTATGCGCTCCTCGCTGAGTGCGATGATTGCCTCATCCTCAACCAGGAGGACCGTCTTTTCGGCATCGCCCTCAACGCGCATCCGTTCGCTACTCCTTGGCGTCGAAGACGACCGCAATCCGGCCGGACGGCAGGACATGGGCGAAGTCGAGCTCCCGGCGAGACAATTCACGTTGCCCGGTTGTCACCCCTGCTCGAGCCCCGCCTGCGGGATCCCCGGTTCCCGGACACCTCGTTGCCCCTTGCAGAATCGCCAACAGTCCGCTGGAGAAGGGCGTATCGGGGAGGCTGGAAAGCGGTGTTTCCCCGTCGGTCAGATTGTGCAACTCTCGGATTTCGCGGGCGGCGGCATTCGAGTCCAGGATGAGGTAGTCCTCCTCGTTCTTGCACCTCGCGCAGAAGAGGATCCCTCTCCCCATGGCGTCGAGAATCTCTTTGAGCTCATCATGCATGCGGACACGATCTCGGATATCCCGTGACACGGAGATCACCGTGTTGTCGTCCAACTCGGCGGTTGAAACCTCCACCGGAACGCGCACGCCGTCCTTGCGGAGGTCAACCGAATCGAAGACGCCGGCATGGGACCGGGCAATCTCGTCGCGGACCACTTGTCCCCGAACCCCTCTGATTTCCGGCGCTTGGATGTCGGGTATCGTCATGGTCAAGAGCTCCTCCCTGGAGTAGCCGGTGAGGAGGCACGCCTTGTGGTTCACTTCCAGGATGCTATCGTCGAAGGAGTTGATGAAGATCGCGTCGTTCGCCTGCTCGAAGATACGCTGGTATATCCGACGGCTCCGGTCCGCACGCCGGCGAGCATCAAAGAGCTCGAAGGCCATGTTGATGGCCTCAATCAGGACGAACTCGCCGGCGCTCTTCAGCACGTAGCCGTAGCGAGTGATGCCCTTCACCTTGTCCACCATCTCCCGCTCGGAGTGACTGGTGAGGAATACAACTGGGAGCTCGACGACCTCCAGAATCCTGCGGGCCGCCTCCGTCCCCTCCATCCCGCGACCGAGATCAATGTCCATGAGCACGAGATCGATGTTGCGCCCCTCGAGGACCAGGCGGACGGCATCCTCTCCGCTAAGCGCCTTCTCGACTTCGAAGCCGTGCCGCGCGAGCGTCTGTTCCTCCCCCATGGCGATGATCGCCTCATCTTCAACGAGGAGTATTCTCCGGCGCCGAGAGTCTCGCATCGGCTCGTGGTGGAAGTCCATTTCTTTTATTATCTCCCATAAATGATCGGATGTCCAGCTTTCCCTTTTCCGACCATGTCAGTATCTTCGCCTCGCATGAATCATGACACGGACGTAATAATCATCGGCGCCGGAATGGCCGGTCTGAGCGCGGCGACGGAGCTTCGGGACGCAGGTGCTTCCGTGGTGGTGATCGACAAGGGGCGCGGCGTCGGCGGGCGCATGGCAACGCGCCGCTCCGGCGAGGCGCGCTTCGACCATGGGGCGCAGTTCTTTACCGTACGGAGCCCCGAGTTCCGCGCGGCCGTCGACAGCTGGCTGAAGGCGGGTATCGTGGAGAAGTGGGCCGACGGCTTTCCCCGCGGCAGCGGGAATTCCCGCGGCGCCGGGAATTCCCACGGCGCCGGTGGTGCGCGCTCCGATAGAGACGGGCACCCACGGTATCGTGGAGTGCCGGCCATGACATCCATCGCCAAAGGCATGAGCGAGGGCGTGGATCTTCGCCTCTCGACGCGGGTTTCCGCGGTAAAGCGGCTTGGGGAGGGCGAGCGGCTGGAGGTGGCCACGGAATCCGGGGAGACCCTTACCGGGCGCGCAGTCGTTCTGACGCCGCCGGTGCCCCAGAGCCGGGAGCTACTGGAGGCCGGCGGCCTATCGCTTCCCGAGGAGCTCCGGGGGGTTGTCTACGATCAGTGCCTGGTCCTATTGGCAGTCGAGCCGAAGGTCGGGCTCCCTGCACCCGGGGCCCTGCAGAGACCCGGCGGATCCATTGACTGGATGGCGGACAACGCCGCGAAGGGCGTGAGCGCTGTGCCCGGCGCCTTGACGGTGCACTTTGCGCCGGAGTTCAGTAGCCGCTACTACGAGGCCCCCGACGAAGAGGTCGCCGCGGCCATGCTCCGTGAGATTCGCGCACTGCCGCCCTTCGAGCGCTTTTCCCCGGAACAGTACCAGGTGAAGCGCTGGCGCTACAGTAAGCCGCGCCGTCCTCTGAATGTCGGCGCCCTTGCGCTGCCCGGTGCGCCGGAGATCATCCTTGCCGGAGACGCCTTTTCCGGTGCGCGCGTGGAGGGCGCCTTTCTCTCCGGGCTGGCCGCCGCCGCGAAGGCGCGCGCCGTCGTGGAGTGAGCAGGCCGCCTATCCCTTCGGGCCGAGCTCGGAAACCTCGCGGATGAGGGGATAGGGATAGAAGCCCGTGGAGTGGCCGTCGGACCACTTGATGTAGAGGGCGTAGTTCCCCAAGGGTCGGAGCTCGACGGGCTTCACGTCGTCGGGGATCTGGTCCCGCGTTACCTTGCGCTCGCCGGAGAACTCATCGACACAAACTGCGCACTGGCAGCTCGCCCGGAGATCCTTGTTGCGGACAACCACGGTGTCGCCGTCGGGGAATTGCAGGGTGATGGCGTTGTCGTCGTAGCTCGTCTCCGGCACCGAGACGCCGGCTACGTTCTCCCCCAAACTGAGGAGTACGTTCGTTGCCGTGTCGCTCACCGCGCCGTTCTTGACCTCATCCGTGAGGGCAATTCCGTAGTCCTGGTGCGAAAGCGGGAGTTGCCCAATAATCTTGGTTCCGAAACGCTCCGCTAAGCGCTCGGCTCCGCCGGTTCCGAAAACGTCGTGCCGCGTGCCGCAGTTGTCGCAGACAAAGTAGGCCATGTTGTCCACCGTGCCGAGAATGGGGACGCTTACGCGGTCGAACATGAGGATAGCCTTGCCGACGTCGGCGTAGGCGAGGGCCTGCGGCGTCGTGACAATGACGGCGCCATCGATATTCACCGACTGCGTTATGGTGAGTTGGATGTCCCCCGTACCCGGCGGGAGATCGAGAAAGAGGTAGTCGAGCTCATCCCACTGCACCTCGTAGAGGAACTGTTGGACGTACTTCGTCACCATGGGGCCACGCATGACGGCGGGGTTATCGCCGAGCCAGAATCCGAAGGACATGACCTTGAGGTCGCCGGCCTGGACCGGCTTCACCATTTCTTGGTCGGTGACCTCCAAATCGGTGCCGTGGAGCTTGAAGATTGCCGGCACCGAGGGGCCGTAGAGGTCGGTGTCCAAGAGGCCAACCTTGTAGCCGCGCTGTGAGAGCTCCTTCGCCATGAGGGCGGCGACGGTGGACTTGCCGACGCCGCCTTTTCCTGACGCGACGGCAATGATGTTCTTTACATAAGCCAAGCCGGTGCGCTTTCCCTGCATCTCCCTCACCGTGAGCTGCGGGGAAACGGTAACCTTCGCGGTGGTAAGCTCGGGAAGCGCCTCGAGACGTTCCTGCGCATCCGATTGGATGGCGCTCTGCCGTGGCACCGTCGGAGTGGTGAGCTCAATGGCGACCGACACGGTGTCGCCGTCAATGGTGATTTCTTTCACCAGTCCGAGAGAGACAATGTCGGCACCGATGTCCGAGTCTTTGATTCCGCGCAAGGTCTGTCGTATCTGTTCGCGTGTAACTGCCACGTTATCCTCCGGCCGCACTGTACCGTGCCCGTGCTCGGTCGGTCTACGCCGCCAGCGGTAGCGCGGCCGCGTGAGCTTGCGCCGAACCACGCCTCGACGACAGGGTGCACTTGATGCGTCCCGTTATGCGCCCGGCGCTTCGTAGGTAAAGAGGCCCGGCTGCTCGCGCACACGCGGGATCGGTTCACGAAGGATTCGCGGATCCCGCAGCACCCACTGAAATCGACCCTGCTCCGCCCACTCGCTGGTCGAGTCGGCCACAACATCGACGAGCTCGACACTGCCGATTATTGCGCTTGCGTGGAAGAAGGCGCTCTGCTTGTCCGACCGGTAGTGGGCGTAGACGTCCTGCAGGAGATTGTACTGCGCGACGATGTTGTCCGTTTGCCGCTTCTCCTTCTTCAGGTAGACGCTGATCCCGCTGTCGACAATGCCAACGTAACTCGTGTGAGATTCGATCTCATCGACCTGATTCATGAGCTCGTCGAACTCGTGGATGAGCGGCACCGGGTAGCGCGACATGTCGGGCATGCCGCGGAAATTCACGTGGCCGCCCGAATGGATGTAGAGACGTCCGCGATAATCGGTCGACCAGGTTCGATTCTCGATGTCTTTGATGCCGTAGCAAACCAGATACGAGACGGGATTGGGAATCGATAGGCACGTCAATTCCATGTCGGTGTCAGACTCCTTCGCGAGGGCTCCTCTACTTCCACAGGCGCACGCGACGTCCCTGCACGGTTTCCCGGAGCGTCTGTATGTGCTCCAGCATGTCCTTCGCGCCCTGCTCCATGAGATCGGTTTGACCGGCCTTCACGGGGCTTCGTCCGGAGATCCCCGTGATCTCAAAACCGACATCCGCCGCGGCCAAGCTCCGCCACAGCTGATGGACTCCCAGCGTGCCGAGCTGCCACGTAATGACACCGTACGTCGATTTCACGCGTTCCGGCAAGGCCGCAAGCCCCAAGCTCACGGCTAGCGACACATCTGCTCCCATGGCCTTTACAATGTCCACCGCCATTTGCTCTATCCGTACCTGGTCGATCCCGGCGGCGTAGAGTGTCCCTGCAACCGCCCCGGCGGAGCATCCAGCGACGATGCTCGGGGCGAGCTGATCGTACTGCCTCAGGATGCGAAGCACTCCGTAGTGGGACATCCCGCGGGCGCCGCCGCCACCGAGGGCAATGCCGACGCGTCGTGTTCTAGCGGGCCGGAGAGCGCTAATCTTCGTCATGCTCACCGTTGTCGACGACGGTGAAGGGGCGCACTTTGTCGTCGGCGCTTACGTTCTCCTCTCGCACTTCCTCGATCAATGTCACATTCTGAAAGGGAATGAGCAGGTGCTCGGCCTGGCCGAAGGTTCGACGGACCTCATCTTCACTGGGATCGATGATGATGTTTCGCCCCTCAGGGAAGACGAGATCCCGGATAGAGACGAAGTAGGGGTGGGTCATGTCGAGCTCCCGGGCACGAAGCACGATATCCTTGCCCTTCCATGTGAGGTGCAGACGGTACAGTGACATGTTCCCCTAAGGATACGCGGCGAGCTGACGCGCTATCAAGGGGCACCGAGCTC
>CAYPTH010000026.1:1515-19693 GCA_964413635.1 uncultured Spirochaetaceae bacterium | reverse complement strand
CATGCGTAACGCGGTGCGTGAGGGTTGCCTCCGTTGCGGCGTTGTCGCGAACCTCCACGGGCGCGACAAGATCCACCGTCTCGAAGAAGCACAGCCCTTCATTTCCCTCCCGGCAGTATACCAGTGCGAGGCGAAGCGTTGCGCTGCCCGTGCCCTCCCGCGCGGTCACCGCAAAGCTGACGGGAAACTCCTGCCCGGGAGCCGAGACTTCGCGGCGTTCGGCTTCCAGAATGCTCGGGAGCTCATGGAGGGTTACGCCGGACGGCGCCGTCTCGTTTACCTTGAATCCATTCGGCAGGCGGAGTGCCACCTCTATTGTTGCGGCCCCCGGGGCCAGGCGCACCGGTGACAGCTGCACCGACGCCACCTCCTCGGGGGAGCGAGGGATGCTGTGGACAACGAGGGTGTCGACCGTGCCCGTCGCGAGGTCTATGCGCCGAATCGCATGGTTGTTCGTGTCGGCAACGAGGAGCGTCTCACCGTCCAGGTGTATCCCTCCGGGCTCGAAGAATTGCGCTCCCGACGCACCGCTGTCGCTGTCGGCCCAGCCGGAGGCACTGCCAAAGACGGTTTGTACCCGCCGCGTCTCGGGGTCGAAGCGTTTGATCTTGTGGTTATAGGTGTCCGCGACGTAGATCACCCCGTTGCCGGCGGCGACGCCGAGGGGATGCTGCAGCTGCACCTCTTCTCCTACGCCGTCGGTATCTCCGTAGTCAAAGAGACTCCGGCCGCTGCCGGCAACGGTCTCGACGACACCCTCAAAGGGCCCGCCCCGCGGCCCGCCCCGCGTCTCCGCTGACGGCTCTCCGTCCGGCAGAGATAGTCGTCTCAGGAAGCTCGACTCACTGTCGGCAAAGTAGAGGTGATCGCCCAAGACTGCCAGGCCGCTCGGTTGGGCAAGTCGCGCCGCAAACGCCGGCCCGTCGATGACCGCCTCTCTGCCGGTGCCGGCGGCGTAGTTGGCGACCCCTTGCTCGAGGTCGATCTGCCAGATCTGATGGGAACCCGCCATGGCGACGTAGAGGGCCCCGTTGCGCAAAGCCAGGTCCCAGGGCGAGCGCAGACCCTTGGTTGGCAGTGGGCCGGGGCGGGGAGGGTAGTTGTAGGGCTTGATCCCGGTCCCCGCGAGGGTCTCCACCTCTTCGTTCTCCAGGTCAACTGTACGGATTGCGTGGTTCGCCGTGTCCGCCACGTACAGGGTCCGGCCGTCTCCCGAGAGGGCCATGCCGCGGGGCTTGTTGAATTGGGCATTGGAAAAGCGCCCACTCGAGAAGCCCGCGCTGCCGGCGCCAATGACGCGTCTCACCGCACCGCTCTCGGAGCTCACCTCCAAGATGCGGTGATTGTTGGTGTCGGCCACAAAGAGACGCTCCTTGTCTAAGTCGCCGAGCACCTTCGACGGGAAGGAGAGGGCGGTTTGCGGGAGACCGCCGCGATCGAGGGTGAAGTCCACCGGGCCCCGGTCGAGCCGGCCGGCTTCATCGAACTCTTGAATGAGGCCCAGGATTGCGCGGTTGAACTTCTGATAGAAGCCTTCACCGGTCTCTCGTCCGGCGACATTGCCGGCGGGATCAATGAGGAAGAGCGTCGGCCACGCCCGGACGTTCCAACTGTCCATCATGTCTCGATTCCGGTCATTGATTACCGGGTAGGGAATCTCGTAGCGGGAGATGATGCGCCGGAGGTTTTCGCTGCGTCCCTCGTTCTCGAACTTGGCGGAGTGGACGCCGATGACGACCAGGGTGTCCGCATACGTTTCCTGTAGCTCGATGAGCTCCGGAATGTTGTGAATGCAGTTGATGCATCCGTAGGTCCAGAAGTCAATGAGGACGATCTTGCCGCGCAGTTGGTCAAGGGTGAGGGGGTACTCGACATTGAGCCATTCCAGATCGGTGGGTAGCGCCTTTGCCGGGCTAGACCCGGCGTAGCTTTGCGCGAGCCATGGATCTGCGTGACGGTCATCGCCCCGGAGGGGAGATTGAGCGGTGCCGTTGATTGCGTCCGATCCGGTGGCGCAGGCGGCCATGAGGGCCAGGATTGCCGCCGTCGTGACGATCAGGATGGAAAGGATCCGTCTCCGTTGGGCTCGAGGTGCTTCACGTATGGCTTCACGCATTGCTTCAAGATCGCCATCATGGGAGATGATGACAAACGGAAAGAGAAACCGCATGGAACGCTACGATCTGCTTCCCGGGAAGATGCGTGATCTCGATGGGCGCGGCTACAAGGCGTACAAGGACACCACGGGCTGCTACCATCATGATGACTTCGTTTTCTGCATTGATCATGTCCAGAGCGATCCCTTTGCGCCCCCGTCGCGCTGCCATCTCGAGCTCCCAAGCGGGACGACGGGTCTGCCGGAGTGGGCCTATCGCAACCGGTCGCGGCGAAGGGCCGCAGCGGACTACCTGGTCCGCCGCTTCCGTTCCGCGTGCAGAGAGGTCTCCTCCCGCCACCGGGGCAAAGGCGGCGGCGGAAAGGGTGGGGATGTCGACACGGCCCACGTCGGCCAGGAGGTGCTTCTCCGGAGTACCGCGACAGTCGGTGGGCCGGACTCGAAGGACGCCGGTTCTCTCGAGCTGCGCTTCACCGTCGGGCTGCCGGCATTCGGACGGCGTATTGCCGGAAAGCAGGCGGCGGGGATCTTCGGCACGGAGCTTCCCGAGATAGTTGCCGAGAGCCTTGTTGCCGCGAGCATAGATTGGGAGGAGCTGCAGCGACACGTCGAGACGGTTGAGGACGCCCAGGCGCTTCGTCGGCTCCTGCACGAGCACGACCTTGTGGGCTTCGTGGCCGACGGCGCGGTGCTCCCGCGGCGCAGCGGGGTGGATGACCGGCCAATGCAGGGAAGGAGTGTGGTCGCCTTCGAAAGCCCGGAATCGATGCGGCGGGAAATGGAGCTGCCGAACCGCGGCACGATCTCCGGCATGGCAATTCCCCGCGGGGTGACACTCGTCGCCGGCGGCGGCTACCACGGAAAGTCGACCCTGCTGCGCGCCCTCGAGCGTGGGGTCTACGATCACATTCCCGGCGACGGCCGGGAGCTCGTGGTCACCGAGGCGGATGCGGTAAAGGTGCGCTCCGAAGACGGGCGGCGGGTGGAGGGCGTGACGATCACCCCCTTCATCAACAACTTACCCGGGGACATCGATACCGAGCAGTTCCGCTCCGATGACGCGAGCGGCAGCACCTCGCAGGCGGCCAACATCATGGAGGCGCTGGAGGTGGGAGCCTCGGCGCTCTTGGTGGACGAGGACACCTCGGCGACGAACTTCATGATTCGTGATCACCGCATGCAGGAGCTTGTTGCGGGGGAGGAAGAGCCGATAACACCCTTCATCGACAAGGTTCGCCTCTTGTCCGATGAGTTGGGCGTGTCATCGATCTTGGTGATAGGCGGCAGTGGGGACTACTTCGACGTCGCCGATACCGTGATTGTCATGCGTGAGTATCGCCCCTACGAAATGACTGCGGAGGCGCGGGCCATTGCGGGACGTCTACAGACTCAGCGGCGTGGCGAGGGCGGAACGCGCTTTGGTGATTGGTGCGAGCGCTGCCCGCGGGAGCGCAGCCTCGACCCGAGTAAGGGCAAACGAGACGTAAAGGTCCGCGCCCACGGTACGCGGGAGATTCAGTTCGGCGGTGACTCGATCCACCTTGCCGCGGTCGAGCAGATTGTTGATGCCGGGCAGACGCGCGCGATTGCCCACGCCTTGGTGGTAATGAAGTCGATATTTGATCGGAAGCTCACCCTGCGTCAGGCCCTAGACGAGATTGCCCGCCGGGTGGAGGAGGAGGGCTTGGACGCCCTCACCCCGCACCCAATGGGCGACTTGGCGGCCTTCCGGCGCTTCGAGCTTGCGGCGGCGCTCAATCGCCTTCGCACGCTGCGGGTCGACCGGGCTTAGCCCTGGTCGAGGCGGCGCTCGATTTCGGCGTCTTCCTTCAGGCCATCGAGGTACTCCTGAATGGCCTCACCACGCTTCTGCTGCGCCAAGTACTGGTCGATCTGGGGCTTCGCTTCAGCGAAGGCCATCTTTCCGGATTCCGCCTTATCGGTTACCTGAATAATGTGTAAGCCGAACTGCGTTTGCACGATGTCGGAGATTTCGCCGACTTCCAGGTTGAAGGCAGCTTCTTCAAAGGCGGGAACCATCTGGCCACGGCCGAAGGTGCCCAGGCTTCCGCCCCGGGAGGCGCTCGGTCCGTCGGAGCGCTCTCGGGCGACCTCGGCAAAGTCGGCTCCCTCTTCGAGCTCCTGCTTGATGTTCTCCGCGCGTTGGCGCGCCTCGTTCATGGCCTCTTCGCCCTCGACGCCTTCCGTGGATACCAGAACATGCCGGGCTTCGATCTGCTCGCCCTGCTGAAAGAACTGGGGATTCTCATCGTAGAAGGTCTGCGCTTCCTCTTGCGTGGCCTGGAAGTTTTGTCCGACCTCCTCTGCAATCAGCCGGTTGATGGTCAATTGCCGTCGGATCTGTTCCTCGAGTTGCTCCTGCGTGAGGCCCGCTTGCGCGAGGGCGGAATTGAACTGTTCTTCGGAGTTGAAGTTGCTTCTGGTGCGCTGGAGCTGCGAGTCAACCTCCTCCTGAGAGACCTCAATATCCTGCTTGATGGCTTGTTGATAGAGAAGCTCTTCCTCGATCAGGCGTTCGAGAATGTCCTGTTGTAGCTGCTCGTTCTGCTGCGCGTTGAGTTGCTGTCCCTGCTGCGCCGCCTGCTGCCGGCTCTGGGCCAGCGTCGTCTCGAACTTGGACCGATCAATTGGAATTCCGTTGACAACGGCAACCGCGTCTCCGGCGCTGCCGGACTCAATGGGAGTGGCCTCTCCTTCGGTCTCGACGGCGGTTTCGCCCTGCTGCTGTTGGTCTTGTCCGTTCTGGTCTTGCTCTCTGTTTCCGCCGGCGAAAACGATGCCGGTTGAGACGAGGAGCAGAATGAGCGTAAGTGTTACTGCTCGACTCATATGCATGGTGACTCCTTCTGTCTGATCGCTTACAAAAGCTTGGGGATTATGTGACAGGTCCCCAAATTTGTACTGCCGAGCAAGAGCCGGTGTCAACCTTCTCGGATTGAACTGCCACTCGCCGGGGCCGGGGCCGGGGCTGAGGCCTCGCCCCCGCTGACGCGCTGTGAGTATACTCCAGTTATGGCACAGGAATACGCAACAATCGGTGGCGGCTGCTTCTGGTGTGTTGAGGCGGTCTACAAACGAATAGAGGGTGTCCAGTCCGTTACTTCGGGCTACGCCGGCGGCACCACGCCCAATCCGACCTACCAGGATATCTGCACCGGCCGGACGGGACACGCGGAGGTGATCCAGATTGTGTTTGATCCGAACGTGGTCACCTACAAGGAGCTCCTCGAAGTCTTCTGGAAGGCCCACGATCCGACAACCCTCAATCGACAGGGTGCGGATGTCGGGACGCAGTATCGCTCGATCATCCTCTATCACGACGAAACGCAGCGAGAGATTGCGGAAGCCTCGAGGGAGGAGGCGCAGCAGCACTTCTCCGACCCCATTGTGACGGAGATCGTGCCGCTGGAGACCTTCTACCCCGCTGAGGAGTATCACCAGGACTACTTCGAGTCGAATCCCCGGGCGGGCTACTGCCGGCTGGTGATCCATCCCAAGCTCCGGAAGCTCGGGATGGTGTAAACATTGTCGGCACGGAGCCTTGACCATCCGGTATCACCTGACTAGGATACGGTTGTGGCCGAAATAGTGGAGTTTGATTCAAAGGGTATTATAGAGTTTTTAGACGCAATGTCCGACGAGGACTTGGATGCGCTTGGCTTCGGCGTGGTGAGGATGACTCACCATGGAGAGGTCACCGCGTATAACAGAGCCGAGGCTGAGCTGGCGGGCATGCAGTCGGAGTTCGTGCTCGGCAAGAACTTCTTTGTGCAGGTCGCGCCGTGCACCAACAACTACATGGTCGCCGAACGATTCGGGAACGCGGAAGAGCTCGACGAGGTCATTGACTACGTGTTCACCTACGCCATGGTGCCGACGCCGGTCACACTGCGTATGGTGAAGTCCCAGAGCTCGGAGAGTCAGTATCTGTTGGTCCGGCGTCAAGAACGGTCATATCAAGAACGGTCATAGATGACGCAAGAGCGCCTGCTCCAGTTTCTATATCAGACGCCGGCAGGAATCATCGAGATGGGACCGGGCGGCGAGATTGGTCTCATGAATGCCTATGCGACGCGCTACCTGGTGCCGATTGCGCCCGCGGGTCGCGTGGAGAACCTCTTTGAGATCCTTTCGGCCTATCTTCCGGGCTTGGGAGAAGAAGTCGCCGCCTTCACCGAGGAGGTGGGCACGGTCCTGTCCAATCGACGGTTTTCCGTCACCTTTGGGAACGGAGAGCTCGTGACCGTGGCACTCTCCATTGAACGGCTGGACAGCGACCTCTACATGGCGACCCTGGCGGACCAGACAGAGCTCGCGGAGCAGGAAGCGCGTCTTCGGGAAGCTCGCGATGAGGAGGCGGAGCAGCGAGGCCGCTCGGAGATTGCCGGCAGCGTGCTGCACGACATTGGAAACGCCATTACCGGCATTAGTACAACGGTGGCGCGACTGCTCAGCGAAGAGGAGTGGCCCGAGGCAAAGGAGCTCCAGCGTCTTCTCGACCTGGTCCGAGGGGAGCGCACGAATCTGAGCGACGCCCTCGGAGATGAGCGCTACGAGGCGCTATCGAGTTTCCTGGAAGAGGTCATCCGCAAGTTGAACGAACGCCGGGAGAGTCTGGACGAGTCGTACCGTTCCATGGCCGCGGTGCTCAGCCATATTACCGAAACCCTATCGCTTCAGCGGCAGTACGCTGCCGAATGGGTGTCCGGACATCGACCTCAAGTTGCCTTGCAAAAGATCGTCGCCCATGCACGGGCCATGCAGCAGAGTAGCTTCGAGAAGCGAGGTATTGTGGTCGAAGGACCGCAAGCCCAGGGATTGGTCTTTGTCGAGGGCGATCGGACGAAGCTGGTTCGAGTACTCGTAAACATCTTGAAGAATGCGGCGGAGTCGTTCGATTATCCCGTGGAGACGGCCGCCCACGGGACGACCGTGGCGGAGCGGCGCATTCGCATTCGCGTGGAGCAAGCCACCGCGGACCGCGCGAGAGTTGTTGTGCAAGATAACGGGGCCGGCTTTGATCCTGAGCGAAGCGAAGAGATCACTCAGGAGGGAAGCACCTCCAAGGCGAGCTCGCGGGGGATTGGTCTCTACGCTTCGAAACGCATTATTGAAGGGCACGGAGGCCGTCTAGTAGTTGAGAGCGATGGCCCCGGTCGTGGCGCGCGCGCCGTCGTTGAGCTGCCGCTGCGGCAGTCGGATAGTCAGCAGGAGCAAGGCATATGAATACGGCTTTTAACACTCGCGTTCTTGTTATTGATGATGAAGAGGCTGTGCGAAACAGCTTTCGGGAGATTCTGGTACCCACAAGGCGCGACTTCTCAGCTCTCGAGGCTGCAAGCTCCTCCCTCTTCGGCGAAGAAACGCGGCCCAAGCCGTCAAATGAGCTTTTTCGATTCCACTTGGATGAGGCGGACACGGGCGCCCGGGGTGTCGAGCTCGTTTCGGCCGCAGCGGCGGAAGGGCGCCCCTACGCCGTCATCTTCGTCGACATGCGGATGCCGGGATGGGACGGCCTGGACACGGTGCGGCACATCCGAAAGTACGACAAGCGCGCCGAGATCATCTTCATTACCGCCTACAGCGACTACTCTATCGAGGAGGTGGTCGCCAAGGCCGGCGCGAATGTCGGATATCACACCAAGCCCTTCTCTCCGGAAGAGATCCGACAACTTGCAACCAAGGGCGTATACGAGTGGAACAAGACCTGCGGCCTCGAGAACCTCATCCATGTCATGAGCGACTTGCGCACCACCGAGGCGGAGCTCGATCTTCTCCTGAACAACATCTTGCATCAGGTGGCAGACCTTGTCGGTTCCCGCTCCGCCCTCCTCGCGGTGCGGGAGGGTGAGCGCTACAGCAAGCTCATTGGGATAGGAGCGCTCGCGGACGACGAAACCGCACTGAAGAATCTCGAGAGCCTTCCCGCAGTGCAGGGGGACTCGGTCTACCAGAGCGAGGACTTCATCTACTTCCCTCTGGATCGATACGGCGTCTTCGCCCTCTTCGAGAGTGATGCCGCACCCTTGCGGAATGACCGTATCTACATGGTGCAACTCTTCCTCGAGCAGGCAACCCAGGCCATCCACAACGCCGAGCTGCAAGAAGAGCTCATTCGCAGCGAGAAGCTCTCCGCCATGGGGAAGGGGGTGAGCGTCGTAGCCCACGACCTTCGCAATCCTTTGGGCAACATCCTATCGCTCGTCTCACTCATCGAGACGGAGAGCGGGGAGGACGCCGAATCCAAGGGACAAATACATGAGTATCTCTCGCTTATCCGCCACTCGGCGGAGAACGCCACCGCCATTGTGAACGATATCCTAGATTTCACCCGAGATACCAAAGTCCAAGGCTCTCCGGTTCCGGTCGATCAGATTCTTGAACGCGTTGACCGCGACGTGCGCCAAGCCGCCGAGGACCGAGGTGTTCAGGTGCGGATTGAGTACCCGGATGCCGGCTTTGTCGTTCAGGCGGATGCCAGCAAGATGGAGCGCGTGCTCCTCAACCTTACGAGAAACGCCGTCGAGGCAATGGCCGGGACTGACGCGGACGCCAATGAAGTAACCATTACTGCGCACACCGACGGTGCGGACGCCATTTTTCACGTTGATGACACCGGCCCCGGCATTCCCCAGGATGTACAGGACCACCTCTTCGTGCCCTTCGCTACCGTCGGCAAGCGAGGCGGTACGGGGCTCGGACTGCCTATTGCCAAACAGTTTGTCCAGGCGCACAACGGGACCATCAACATGAGCACCTCTGAGGAGGGTACGCGCTTTACCATTCGTCTGCCGGATCGGGTCAGGCCCCACGCTACTGCTGAGACAGCCGGTTGAGCTCCACGGAGATGCGGGCCGCACAATCCGCATTGTGCTTTACCAGGGCGATATTCGAGACGAGGCTCTTCCCCTCCGACAGCTCGGTGATCCGCGTCAGGAGATAGGGCGTGAGCTCCTTGCCGTGCAGCCCCTTCGAGTCCGCGTCCGAAATGGCCCGATCGATGATCCGGTCCATCTCATCCTTCGGGAGGGACCACTCTTCGGGGACCGGGTTGGCGAGGACTGTGCCGGTGAGCGTGTCGGTCTGCCACCCCACGTGCAGGAAGCGCGCAACCTCTTCCGGACCGTCCATCCGGTAATCCACCGACAACCCGCTCTCTCGTGAATAGAAGGCGGGAAGCTCGTCCGTTCCAATGCCGATTACCGGCACTCCCATGGTTTCGAGATACTCCGTTGTGAGGTGGAGGTCGAGCAGTGCCTTGGGGCCGGCGGAAACGACGGCGACTCGAGTCCGGGCAAACTCCTGCAAGTCGGCGGAGATGTCGAAAGAGGTCTCGGCGCCGCGGTGGACTCCGCCTATGCCGCCGGTGGCGAAGATGGGGATTCCCGCACCATTGGCCAGGATCATTGTCGCCGCAACGGTGGTCGCGGCGTCGAGCTCTTCCGACAGAATTGCCGCGAGGTCGCGCCTGCTCGCCTTGCGGACGCCGTCAGCGCTTGCCATGTACTCGAGCTCGTCCTCATCCAGGCCGATGTGGACCGTACCGTTCATAATGGCAATGGTCGCTGGAACTGCACCGGCGTCACGAACTACCCCCTCCACCTCTCGTGCCGTTTCAATGTTCTTCGGGTAGGGCATGCCGTGGGAGATGATCGTCGACTCGAGAGCGACCAGAGCCTTACGCTGCTGCCGGGCCTCGGCGACGGCGGGGGAATATGCAATTGGTAGAGACATGTGGCAGCTCCTCAGGGTGTGCGTCGTGCGTTCTAATCTACGTTGCACCCGGACCGGCGGTCTACCTCTCGAAGCAGCGCACGCAGTTCTTGACCGCCGGTGGCGGCACAGATAGGTTTGAACGCGTGGGTGCAACCGTTTTTCATAACGCGCGGGTCATTACCGTCGACGTAGATCGTCCCTACGCCGAAGCACTGGTGGTCCGAGGGAACCGCATCGCCTTCGTCGGGTCATCCGAGGATGCAATCGCGCACGCCGGTGACGGTGCGGACCGCGTTGACCTGCAGGGAAAGACCGTGGTCCCCGGCTTTAACGACAACCACCTCCACGCGCTCTCCATGGGAGACGTGAGCTCCCAGGTCGATCTGACCGGCCTAAACGAATCGGAGATCATTGCCCGGCTTAAAGCGGCGTTTCCAGATCCGAGACCGGGTCAAGAGATCTTCGCCCAAGGCTGGGATTACCCGCATTGTCCCAACCCGCGGAAGGAACTGCTTGACCAGGCCTTCCCCGACAACCCGGTGGTGCTCATCCAGTTTTCCGGTCACGGCGGCTGGGTCAACTCTCGCATGCTCGAGAAACTCAAGATCGACCGCACCACGCCCGACCCAAGCGGCGGTCGTATTGTACGAGATGGTTCCGGGGAACCCACGGGGGTTCTCTACGATGCGGCAATCAGCCGCTACCATACGCGTCGCTTCTTTCGCATTCACCTGAATGGAAAGTTGAGTCGAAGGTACCTCTCCTTGGCAATAGATCAGTTTCGCAGACACGGTATTACCTCGGTACAAGACAATACGTGGATTCCCACTACCGTCACTCACCTCAACAGGATGGGCAGACGGGGAGAATTGACCTGCCGCTTTACGTGCTGGCCCTACGGCCCGGTGCCCGTCATGGCACGCCTCTTTCAGCTGTGGCGCTTTGACAGGTACTGGGTTCGTCGCGGCCCATGGAAGTACTTTCTCGACGGCACATTCTCCACCAAGACGGCGTGGATGACGGACGCCTACGCGGGTGAACCGGACAACTTCGGGACTCCGGTGGGTACTACCGAGGGCTTCGAAGGCATCGTGTCCCGGCTTGCCAAGAAGCGGCGGCAGGGCGCGTTTCACGCCATTGGCGACCGCGCCGTGAAGGAGCTCATCGACGTGGTAGAGCGAGTCCAAGAGACCCAGCCTCACGTTGCCTCGCTCCGCATGCGTCTCGAACACGCCCAGATCGTCCGTTCGGAGGACGTGCCGCGGCTACGCAAGCTCGGTATTCTGGTGGCAGCGCAACCGCACGCCATGGGCGAACCGGAGAAAGACGAAGCGATTCTCGGCAGGGAGCGAGCTGCCGGCGCCTATCCCTACCGCGAGCTCATTGACGGCGGCGTGCACCTCTCCTTTGGATCCGATATTCCCGGAGAGGCAAGCTTCGACCCGCTTTATGCAATACACCTGGCGGTGAACCGTGAAGCTGGGCGCGCTTTGACGCCGCTGGAGGCGCTTCGCGCCCACACCCTCGAAAGCGCGTATGCCGAGTTCCAAGAACATGAGAAGGGGAGCATTACTCCGGGCAAGCTGGCCGATTTCGTTGTGCTGAGTCAGGATATTACGAGGTGCAACTCCGCACGAATCCGCGATACTGTTGTCGAACGAACCGTCGTCGACGGTGCGACTGTTTTTGAAGGAACGGCGTCATGACCTACCGAATCACCTTTACGTCCAATCCCAGGATGATAACGCTGGTCCTCCTGATGATTCTAGCCGCTGCCTTCGTGGTCTTCCTCTTCGCGATCGGCAGTTCGATCGCCGGCCTCATTTCCCTTGTCGTGATCGGCTATTTGGAGTTCCAAGCGGGCCGCCATCTCAATGGGCAGCTCACGAGCTCGGTCGTCACGAATGATGAGGGCGTCACGGTGCAGCACGCGGGGATTGGCATCCGTACATTCCCCTGGGAGCAGATCTCCCGTGCAGGCTACGCGGTCCCCCGGAACAAACGCGAACGGCCGGTGGTCTTTATCTATAACGAGGAAGATGATCGTCTGATTACCATCCCGGATGAATTCGAGAGCTTCCGCAGTCTCATGGCGGAGGTCCGGCGCCGCACGGACTTCGAGGACATTGTTTTGGCGCCGGATGAAACGCTCGAGGCGCGCCTCGCGCCTCAGGAGTTGGACGAAGAGTAGCGCCTATCGCGCTGCCCGGCCACCGGCGCGGCGCCCGCCCCGGCCGCGGCGAGCTTCTCAGTTTCCCCGGGGTAGCTCCAGGTCGCGCTTCTCAAAATAGGCGTTCATGATTAGGCTTCGCGTTACGTAGCCGACAATCTCATCTCCCTGGGTTACCACGAGCATGTTACACCGGTCGCGCGCCATCTTTTCCATGGCTCGCAGGGAGTCCATGCTGCCGGGAATGGAGATGTCTACCTCCCGGTAGTGGTGTGCAATATGCTCATCTTGAGGACTGTCGAAGACGTCCCGGTAGGCCACGATGCCGAGGACGCGGCCGTTCGATATCACGGGTACGCTGTCCAGGTTCTCCTGTGCCAAGACACGGATCGCGTCGGATACGGTGTTATACGGCGCCAAAGCGATGAGCGCCTCTTGAGTGACCTCACGCACCGGTGTGATTTTGAAGAGGCTTCCCACCTTGTCATGGTCAATGAAGATGCCGCGCCTGCTCAGCTTCTTGGTATAGATGGTCTGGGGCTCGATTGCTTGGCTGGCGAAGTGCGCAATCACGACGCTGAGCATGAGGGGCAGCATGATTTCGTAGTTCCGGGTGAGCTCGAAGGTAAGGGTAATGGCAGTCACGGTGCCGCCGGTGGTGCCCGCGACAACCGCGGCCATGCCGACGAGGGCGTAGGCCGATGCGGGAGAGGCAATCTCCGGAAAGAGGGTGTTGGCAATCTGTCCCACGGCGGCACCGACGGCGGCACCAACGAAGAGGGAGGGCGCAAAAATGCCCCCCGATCCCCCCGTGGCGAGGGTGACCCCGTTTGCGACGATCTTCAGGAGGACCAAGCCGATGAGCAAGGGGATTGCAAAGGACTCTCCGGTGAGGATGGAGGAGATGAAGGGAAAGCCGACCCCGAAGATGTGATAGCTTCCGGACAGGAGAAAGATGCCGAATCCCATGGCTCCGACGACCAAGCCGCCGATGACCGCCTTCAGCTGTGGGTGGATCCTGATTCTATTGAAGGCGTTCTGAGCGCCGTAGAGCCCCTTGATGTAGAGCACGGCAGCGAGGGCCGCGACGAAGCCCAGCACAATATAGATGGGAAACTCCGCGGAGGAGGCGAGTGAGTATGCGGGTATGGGCAGGATCACGGTCGTCCCGAGCAGAAGCGATGTCAGGTGTGTTGCTACGATGGAGGCGATCACCAGGGGCATGATGGTCATGAGGCTGTACTCGGGGAGGATCAACTCGATTGCAAAGAAGAGCCCGCCGATCGGAGCGTTGAAGGTGGCGGCGACGGAGCTCGCAACGCCGGCCCCGACGAGAATGACCACCTCCCGGGGCGAAAGCTTGAAGATCTGGGCCACGCTCGAGCCGAAGCCGGCTCCCATCTGGATGATCGGACCGGCTGTTCCCGCGGAGCCGCCGGAGCCAATGGTGAGGGCGGAGGCAATGAGCTTCACGAAGGCAACAACCGGCCGAATACGGCCCCCGTCCTCAACGACAGCGTACATGACCTCGGGTACGCCGTGTCCCCTCGCCTCCGGGGCGAGTCGGCGCGTCAGCATGCTGGCAAGGAGAATACCGATGGCGGGTATGACAATGACGGCGGCTCCCCACCTGGTCATGAGGGGCGCCTGCATGTCCATGACGAAGGACAACTCTCCGAGGAAGAGCAGGTTCCCTACGAGGCCAATGAGGTAGCGGAAGCCGACGGCGGCCAGCGCTGCCACCATCCCGACAGGAATCGCGTATCCCGAGAGATACAGTATCCGAATGTGAAATTTCCGATTCTGCACGTTTTTACACACCTCGAGCGGGTATCGATTACCCCCATTGTCGGCGTGTTAGGCCATTACCGCCAGGGCAATGGAGTTGAGCTTGGTCTCCTCGCTGTCGGCGCGAGAGGTGAGGACGATTGGTTTCTTGGCCCCAACGATGATGCCCGCGTTGCGGGCGCCGGCGAGGAAGGCAAGCGCCTTGTAGAGAATGTTGCCGGCCTCCAGGTTTGGAGCAATGAGGATATCCGCCTCGCCGGCGCCGGGGTGTGTGACGCCTTTGTGGCGGGCCGCCTCCGGGGAGATGGCGTTGTCCAGTGCGAAGGGCCCGCCGACGGTGCAGCCGCGGATCTGTCCCGCCCGGTTCATCTCCGTCAGGCGCTCAGCGTCCAATGTGGCACCCATCTTTGGATCCACCTTCTCCTTGGCGCAGAGCACGGCGACATTGGGATTTTCCAGACCAACTCCGTGCGCGACCTCTACCGCGTTCTGAATGATCTCCTTCTTCTGGTCCAGGTCGGGGGCAATGTTCATGGCGGCGTCGCTGAGGAAGAGAAGGCGCGGATACGAGGGGACCTCGAAGAGGGCCACGTGGCTCAGGACGCGCAAACCCCGCAGACCCCAGTGGGCATTGAGGGCGGCGCGCATGACCACGGAGGTGTCGACCATGCCCTTCATGAGGACGTCCGCGTCCCCTTGGGCGACCATCTTGACCGCCCGTTCCGCCGCCGCGGTGGGATCGGTCACGTCCTCGATCCGGTCGTCTTCCGGGGCGTAGCCGATTGCCTCGGCCACCCGGAGTATTTCGCTCCGCTCGCCTATCAGGACACCTTCGGCAATGCCGAGCTCTTCGGCCTTGGCGACGGCGCGGAGAACTTCTTCGTCTTGGGCGCAGGCCACGGCGAGGCGACGAGGTGAGCCGGTGGCTGCGCGGGAGTAGAGGGTCTTGAAGTCGGTCATGGGTGCATCTCGCCTATGCTCCGCCCGCTGGGGCGCTGCGTGCTATGTCGATCTCGAGACCCCGGTCCAGCGCCTTGGTGTTTAGAGGCAGAAACTGATCTTTCGCCGAACCGAAGACCTCCTTCAAAGCCGCCACAATCTGGTCCCGCCTGAAGAGCTCGGTTGCCGTCAAGAGTGCGCCAAGAATAACCATGTTTGCCGTCTTGGCATTGCCGAGCTCCGTTGCCTGGCCCGTCGCGTCGACAGGAAGATTGCGGACATCACTGCGCGCGGGTGCTTCCCCAATCAAGGAGCTGTTGTAGAGCAGGATGCCCCCCGGGATGAGCTCCGACTCGAATTTGCGCATGGAGGGGAGGTTCATGGCAACCACGACATCGGCGTTGCCGGAGATGACCGGGGAGGCGATCGGCACGTCACTCACAATGGCGTTGCAGTTAGCCGTGCCGCCGCGCATCTCGGGGCCGTAGGAGGGGAGCCAGGAGACCTCCTTGCCGTTTTGCATGCCGGTGTAGGCAATGAGCCGTCCCATCGACATGATGCCCTGTCCGCCGAATCCGGCGCAGATGATTCGCATTTCCATCTCGTCCTCCTATTGGCCGTCGCCGCTCTCGGGGCTGCGGAAGTTGCCCAAGGGATAGTAGGGAATCATGGTCTCCTGCAGCCAGCCGAGGGACTCGACCGGCGTCATGCCCCAGTTCGTCGGGCAGGTGGACAGCACCTCGACCATGGAGAAGCCCTGCTTGTTCCGTTGGCATTCGAAGGCCTGGCGGATGGCCTTCTTGGTCTTGCGGATGTGGGCGGGGTTGTGCACCGAGGAGCGCTCAATGAAGGAGGCGCCGTCAATGGTGGCCAGCATCTCCGAGATGCGAATGGGGTAGCCCGCGTGCTTGGGATCTCTGCCTAAGGGCGATGTGGTGGTTCGCTGCCCAACCATGGTGGTCGGCGCCATCTGGCCCCCGGTCATGCCGTAGATCGCGTTGTTTACGAATATTACGGTAATTTTTTCCCCGCGGTGGGCGGCGTGGACGATCTCCGCAGTCCCAATGGAGGCAAGGTCGCCGTCGCCTTGGTAGGAGAAGACCGTCTTGTCGGGATGGACGCGCTTTACCCCCGTGGCCATTGCCGGGGCGCGACCGTGGGCGGCTTCGTGCATGTCGCAGTTGAAGTAGTTGTAGGCAAAGACGGCGCATCCAACCGGGGCCACGCCAATTGCATCACCGAGGAGCTCCATCTCTTCGAGGACCTCCCCGACGAGGCGGTGAATGATCCCGTGGGTACAGCCGGGGCAGTAGTGGGTTTCCTTGGGCGTGAGTCCCTTGGTTCGTTCGAATACGACGGGCATTAGTGCACCTCCTCGAGGATTTCGGTCGCGGCTGCGGCGACATCGGCCTCCGTGGGTAGCATTCCCCCGGAGCGGCCGTGGAAACCGACGGGCCAGCGCCCGTTCGCGGCAATGCGGACATCGTCCACCATTTGGCCTTCGCTCATCTCGACGGCCATGAGAGCGCGGACGGTGTCGGAAAGCTCATCGAAACCGGCGTGGGGGAAGGGCCAGAGGGTAATGGGGCGCAGGAGGCCCGCCTTCACGCCGTCGGCGCGAAGGCGCTTCACGACGTTTTTGACAATGCGGCTCGACGTTCCGTAGGCGACGAAGACGAGCTCGGCGTCCTCGGTATGGAAGAGCTCGTAGCGGACCTCCTTCTCCTTCATGACCGCGTACTTTGCTTGGAGGGACTGGTTGAGCTTCTCGAGCTCCGCCGGGTCGAGGCGGAGGCTGGTGATGATGTTGGGGGCGCGCTTGCCGCCGGTGCCGGTGGTAGCCCACTCCTTGGTGGGGAGCTCGCGCTTCGGCGGATCGTGGAACTCGACGGGCTCCATCATCTGGCCGATCATGCCGTCGCCGAGGAGCATGACGGGGTTGCGGTAGAGATCGGCCAAGTCGAAGGCCTCGGTCATCATGTCGGCGGCTTCCTGCACGCTCGCCGGGGCGAGGACGATCATGGAGTAGTCGCCGTTCCCGCCGCCGCGAGTCGATTGGAAGTAGTCGCTCTGTGCCGGCTGAATCCCGCCGAGCCCCGGGCCGCCGCGCATCATGTTCACAATGACGCAGGGCACCTCGCTGCCGACGATGTAGCTGATCCCCTCCTGCTTGAGGGATATGCCGGGGGAGGAGCTCGATGTCATGACCCGCGCACCGGCGCCGGCGGCACCGTAGACCATGTTGATGGCCGCAACCTCGCTCTCCGCCTGGAGAAAGACGCCGCCCACCTTGGGGAGCTCCCGGGACATGTACTCGGGAATCTCGTTCTGCGGGGTAATGGGGTATCCGAAGAAGTAACGGCATCCGCCCTTGATTGCGGCGGCGCCGATCGCCTCGTTGCCTTTCATGAGCACCTTGGTGCCCGCCTTCGCTTCTGCCATTGCTGCCTCCTTAGGCTGCGGCCAACGCCGCGCCGGGGCGCCGACGCCCGCTCATGCCACACGCTCCACGCGGATCACGACGTCCGGGCACATGACTGCGCAATTGGCGCAGGCAATGCACTTGTCCGGATCCGTCACCGTCGCAGGGTGGTAGCCCTTCTTGTTGATCGTGGTGGTATCCATTGCCACAATGTCCACCGGACACACCGAGACGCAGAGCTCGCAGCCCTTACATCGGTCTGTGTCGAAGGTGACAATTCCTTTGGCGCGTGCCATATAGCTGCTCCTTATTGGCTCACTGGACGTACATCCACGACTCGCGCAGATGCATGCCGATGCTTACTCGTTCTCCAACGAGCTCTTCCGAAAGCTGTTCGAGGACCGACTCCCGCGCCGCTACGAAGGCAATCGGAACCTCGAGCTCCTGTGCTATTTCGTGGCAAATCTCTTGACCGCGCTCGAGGTGGTAGGCCTGGGTGAACTCGAGCATGTGACTGTTGTTCACCAGGCCCGTAGCGGTCAGGCCCGTGGCGTCCTGAATGGCGTTGACGTGGTCGCGGACGCCTTCCACGTCCTGCGTCTCCGGGCGCGAGGTGTTGACGACGATCAGGAGATCTACATCCTCCGGCTTCAGAAGGTGCTTGTACCGGCCCAATAGCTTCGCCCCCACGGCGTCGCCGCCGACGTCCAAAACGGCACGGGTTTCTTCGCTTCGCAGGGCGCCGTGGACCTGCGGGGATAGGGCGGGTAGGTCCGCCCCGGTGTCGGAGCCGGTGCTGCTGCCGATTACGGTTACGCCCGCCTCCTCGAGGAGCGCTCGCTTCTCCCGGGAGCGGAAGTAGGGGTTCACAATGTCGAGGTCCGCGAGGGTCACATTCTCGCCGGCGGCGGCCTGCCGGAGCGCCAAGTTTACCGAGAACTCGGTCTTCCCGCTTCCGTAGTGGCCGGTGACGGCGACAATGCGCTTCACCGTGAGCCTCCGCTGC
>CAYPTH010000026.1:0-1415 GCA_964413635.1 uncultured Spirochaetaceae bacterium | reverse complement strand
TATGTGAGGGCGGCTTCTTCCCCGCGAAGGACGCGGAGGGCGCCTTCGGCCAGCGCGCGGAGCTCATCTTCCCCCGGGTAGACCTTCACCGGCGCGAGGAATGAGACGCGGTCGGTGATCCACTCGACCACGCGCTTGTCATACGCGACGCCGCCGGTCAGGAGAATCGCATCGACCCGGCCTTTGAGGGCGGTCGCCATGGCGCCAATCTCTTTGGCAACCTGGTAGGCCATGGCCTCCATGACGAGTCGCACATCTTCATCGCCCTCGTCGATGCAGCCTTGGAGCTCCTCGGCGCTGTTGGTGCCGCAGTAGGCGACGAGGCCTCCCTCGCCCTTGATCATCTTCTTGATCTGGTCGGCGGTGTAATCGCCGGAGGTGAGGAGCTTCACAATCTTCAGCGCCGCAACACCGCCGCTTCGCTCCGGGGAGAAGGGCCCTTCGCCATTGAGCCCGTCATTCACATCAACGACGCGGCCGCAGTCATGGGCTCCAACGGTAATGCCGCCGCCGAGGTGCGCCACAATAAAGCGCGTCTCCTCGTAGCGGGCGCCCATTTCGGAGGCTGCGCGGCGCGCCGTTGCCTTCTGGTTCAAGGCGTGGAAAATGCTGACACGCGGAAGCTCGGGGATGCCGGATAGTCGCGCCACGTCGCCGAGCTCATCGACGACAACGGGATCAACAATGTAGGCGGGGAGGCCTGCGGGCTGCGCAATGTCGTAGGCAAGAATGCCTCCCAAGTTGGACGCGTGCTCCCCGGCAAACCCCGAGCGTAGGTCCGCGAGCATTTCCTCCGTCACCGCGTAGGTGCCACCGGCTACGGGGCGAATGAGACCGCCCCGACCGACCACCGCATCGAGTGTGTCAGGCTGTATCCCGGCTTCCTCAATGGCCGTCACGATGATCTGTTTGCGAAAATCAAACTGATCGGCGATATGGGCAAAGGAGGCTAGGTCTTCCGCTGCGTGGCGGAGCGTTCGCTCGAGGATTGGTGTCGTATCCTCGTAGACGGCGATCTTCGTTGAGGTAGAGCCTGGATTGATGGCAAGTATTCGCGACACGTGGATCCTTCCGGTGGAGAGGTGACGGTAATCATGCAGGATACGTGCCAAGTGGGCCGGTTGTCCGACCGATATCCCGGGGCGCCTCGCCCCGGACCTGCCGCAGCCGTCTTAGCGGAGCCGGCATCCGCCGGGCTCCAGTCGAAGCGATTCCATAAGTTACTATTCTATAATACTTTAGATCGATGCGAACGGTTCGCATGTTCTGCTCTGCTGTGGTATTGGCTTGTACCGGAAGGGGCGGACGCGGACCTTCCTGATTCGGCGCCGTCGCTGCGCGTCCCCCGCGCCCCCCCGCGCGCCGGCAGTGCAATATCTTGCGCGCAAAAAGCTGCACCATTCGCTCGGCGCCCC
>CAYPTH010000025.1:0-31079 GCA_964413635.1 uncultured Spirochaetaceae bacterium | reverse complement strand
TCACCTCGGAGCTCCGCACCGACCAGTCGGACTACGCGCTCCGGACGGCGCGGGCGTAGCGCCCCGGGGCGCCGGCTCGGTCGCGTGGCCGCGGTCGCGTGGCCCGGAACGGCAAAATTGTAACCAAAGTTATAAGGAAATCACGGCACTCTCCCGCTACCCTTAGCTCACGTTCGCACGTGATTGTGCGACTTGATTGCGTGAGGGGATGTAATGGCGGTGAGACGAGGGCTCGGTAGATCGATTGCAATTGTGCTGGGTGTCGCGGCGCTCCTGCTTACGGCGTGCCAGGTGCCCTTTGGTGCAGATAACGCTCCCGGCTCGGCCGACGAGCCTTCGGACCCGCCGGAAGCGCCGACCTTCGACCCGGCAGGGGGAAGTTTCTCCACCGACGTGGAGGTGGCGCTCGCCACTGCAACCGAGGGAGCACGCATTCACTACACAAGGGACGGGAGCACACCGGGCTCCGGGTCCCCGGAGTACAACGGGCCGATTGCCGTGAGTGGCGACCAGACGACGGTGACGATCTCCGCCGTTGCCGTTCTCGACGGTCGACCGAACAGTGCCGTCGTCTCCGAAACCTACACGATCGACTACTCCCAGACATCGACGCCGCAGTTCAACCCGCCGCCGGGTACCGTCGAAACCGACGTTGACGTCGAGATTAGCTCCTCGACAGCAGGAGCGACGATCTACTACACAACCAACGGTGACGATCCCGACCCCGACGATACGTCGGGAAGTACTGAGGTCTACTCCGGCCCCATTGCGGTTACCGGGAACGGAACGTCCCGCACGATACGCGCCATTGCCCAGGCGCCGGGGTTCACGCCGAGCACCATTGCAGAAGCAACCTACACCGTAGACTATGTGCAGGCGGCCGCGCCGACCTTCGCGCCGGAGCCCGGGCCCGTGTACGAGGACTTCGACGTTGAGATCACCACCGCGACCCCGGGGGCATCCATCTACTACACCACCAACGGCGACGATCCCGATCCCTCGGACCTCTCCGGGCCGACCGCCCTCTACAGCGGTCCAATACCGGTGACCGGGGACGGAACCGTCATCACGGTCAAGGCCATAGCAGGGGGACCCAACTTCATTGACAGCGAGGTCGTGGAGGCAAGCTACACCATTACCTACCCTCTCGTCGTCACCTCAAACGCCCCGACGGGCCCGGGAAGCATTAATGACGTCCTGGCCAATGCACCGAGCGGGTCGGTTGTCACCTTTGCCGAAGGCATTACGACTATCGTGGCGACGGAAACGCTTCCCGAGGGCCCGGCTCCGACCTGGTCCGACCTCTCGAAGGACATCACCATTGACGGGGAAGACAAGGGCATTGTTCTTGATGCCGCCGGCTTCGGGCGACACTTCACGATTCGAGGCGGCGCCACCCTCACGCTTCGGAATCTGACGCTCAGAGGCGGCCTGGGGCGCCGGACCGACGGCGTGCCGACGGCGGGCGGATCGGTGTACGTGTACATTGCCCACCTCGTGGCCGAGAACGTGACCTTTTTGAACAACGTCACCACCAAATCCTCCTCGCAAGGAGCCGACGGCGGCGCCGTCGAGATCAACGCCGCCGGAACCGGCGGTGCGGCGACGGCACTCCTTCGTGACTCGGTCTTTGAAAACAACGCGGCCGGAAAGCACGGCGGGGCGATCTCCGTCATTCAAAATGGCCGTGCGACCATTGACAACGTCACCTTCCGGGGGAATACCGCCGCTGCTCTGGATGAGAACACCGAATACGGCGGAGGCGCGGTGTATAGCGAGGTCGGCTCACCTGTGTGGATTTCGGGCTCGCACTTCGAGAACAACGGGGTGACCACGGCGCTCCGCGCCGTGGGAGGTGCCGTTGCCATTCGGGGCTGGATGAGCGTCACCGACTCGACCTTTGTCCGCAACTATGCAAAGTTGGGCGGCGGCGCGATTTACGCCTGGCGGGAAGCGGGATTACAGCTCCACGCCGGACGGTTCTACGGAAACTTCGCGGAAAACAACGGCGGCGCCGTGAGCTCGATATCGGATGCGGTGTTCGATCCAAACATCCGGATTAACTCGAGCGTCTTTGTGGGGAACCGCGTCAGCGGGGCCGGGGCCGGCGCAATCTGGCTGGCGAGCACCTCACACGTCAGCGCAAGCACCTTCGCGGAGAACGTGTCCGCATCGGGACAGCAGGACATCTACGTGAGCAAGGGCGCCGGCGTCACCAACTCGCTCATTCTCAATGACACCGTGCGAACCGGGACCTGGGTGAGATGGAGCGCGAGCGACGCGGACCTCTCCGGCTTCGGCGCGAACAACATCCAGGCGACCATTGCGGTTGTCGAGTCTCCCGACCCCGGCGACGGTTCCTGGGGAACCGAGGCGGACAACTACGGCGACCTGACGCCCGTTTCCGGGAGCGTCACCATTGACGCGGGCACAAGCTCGCTCCTGCTGAGCGACCTCTGGGACCTCGATGAAGACGGTGACGGTGATGAGGCCGTCCCATACGATATTCTCGGGAATCCGCGCCAGGTCGGCACGACGGTAGATATGGGGGCCTACGAGAAGCAGAGTCCGTGACCACGTGGGGAGTCGGCCCTCGAGCAGGCTCTCCGCTCCGTGATTGCGCGCGGAGACCGGTCACATTTGACCCCAAAACCCTGGTCTCATAGTCATAATTGCGTGCCATCTTGAGTATACTACTCGGTGTGGTGGGCGCTTCAATGAAATTGAGTCGATGGTTGGGGATCTTGGTACTCTGCGCGGCCGTGTCGGCTGTTGGGTGGGCGCAGGCGGAAGCGGGCGTCCTCGATCTCAGTCGGCGCGACTTTACGCAGGCCGGCATTGCTGAGCTTGTCGGTGAGTGGAGGGCATACTGGGGGCGTAGCCTCTACCCTGCAGAATCCTCTGCGGCGGCGCAGGGACAACAGCAGGTCACCGAGGCCGAGCCCGACGGTCTGTTCACCATGCCGAGTAGTTGGAACGACTGGGTGCACAACGGCGAACCGGTCGGCCGCATGGGTGTCGCAACCTTCGCCCTGGACGTGATCATGCCACCGGACCGGGAACGTGCCGCCCTATGGGTGCCGAACGCCTCCACTGCGTACAATCTCTGGGTCAATGGAGACTTGGTGGCCCA
Source organism: uncultured Spirochaetaceae bacterium (assembly GCA_964413635.1). Lineage (GTDB taxonomy): Bacteria > Spirochaetota > Spirochaetia > DSM-27196 > PWMO01 > CAYFQV01. Next base: position 27,946 of record CAYPTH010000025.1, on the reverse strand, counting down.
GAGTGGTACCGTCGGGGATTCACGGGAGACATCGGTTCCCCGGTATCGAATGAACACAGCGGAGTTCGCGGTGCCGGATGGAGAGCTCGAGCTCGTCCTGCAGGTTTCCAACTTCCACCACCGCCGTGGGGGCATGTGGAAGGCGATCAAGCTCGGCACGCCGGATCAGATACGCTCCCTCGACGGGACCGAGACCATGTACGATCTGCTCTTGATCGGCAGCTTCTTGGCCTTCGGTTTCTACAACATCTTTCTCTACGCATCGAACCGAAAACGATCCATTGCTCCGCTTCTCTTGGCGATCGTCTTCTTCGCAATGAGCATGCGGCTCTTCGTGGTGGGTCAGATGTTGGCCACCCGGCTCATCCCCGGCTTCCCCTGGTGGCTTCAACTGCGCATTGAGTACCTCTCCGCGCCGACGGTCTTCGTCATGTTTGCGTGGCTGATCGACCGCGTCTATCCGGGATGGGTCCCCCGCCCCGTCATCTACGGCATTACCGTCTTCGTGGCGGTGAACCTGCTGATCATCCTGGCATTCCCAGTCCTGGTGTACTCTTTGGTGGTGTGGGTCTACAACTTCACGAAGTCCGCGATTCTCTTGGCCATTACGGCGCGCTTTGTCGTCGCTGCGTTTCGCGGAAAGAAGGAGGCGTGGCCCATGATCGGAGCCATTGCCATATTCCTCTTCATTACCCTGGGCGAGACATTGCACTACACGGAGATTCTGCTCTCGCGAGATTTCGCTCCGCTTCTGTTCCTCCTACGCGTATTCGGCGTCGATCTCTCAAACAACACCGGGCTCTATCTGCTTTCCACCGTTGTGACCCTCGGCGTCATCATTACCTGCGGCAACTTCCTGGTCTTAAAGATATCGAGGTCCTTTCTCCATGTGGAGAATCGGCTGACTCCGCTTCCGGTAGATCAGCTTACCGACGCCTACAAGATTACCCGACGGGAGGCTGAGATCCTGGAGCTCGTCGCTCAGGGCTTGACCAATAAGGAGATCGGCGCTCGACTCTACATCTCCGAAGGGACGGTGAAGAACCATTTGCACCGAATCATGGGCAAGCTGAAGGCCGGAAACCGAACCGAGCTGGTTATTCGACTCCGGGCGGGTGAAGGCGGAGCCTCGAGGGAGCCGGCCACGTCACCGGCCTAAGGGCCGCAACCCCGGTCCGCGCCCCAGACTCGAATTGCGCCGGCGAAGGACCTGTGATAGGCTCCACCCACTCGGCGCACGTGTCGCGATTGCGACGAGCATGGAGGCAAATATGATCGTTGTGACCACAAACCGAACTCTTCCCCTGTTGAGCGGGATAATCTCGCTTGTGTTGGGGCTTGCCGCGCTCGTCTGGCCGGGAATCACGGCAGAGGTCTTGGCGGTAATCGTTGGTGTTTTTCTCGTTGCCGAATCGCTGCTCTCATTCCTGGTGCGGCAACGGGCGACGCTGAACACGTGGTCGGCGGTACTGCAAGGCTTGGTGGGCCTCGTCGTGGCCCTCTTTCTCATTGTCCTGCCGGGGACGGCCGTGCGCGTTGTCGTAATGATCATGGCCGTATGGCTCCTTCTGCGAGGCGTGCTCCAGGGAGTTCTGGCATTTCAGAGCCGGGAAATCAGCGGTGCGCCGCTCTTCGTCGGCCTCATTGCGGCGATCTCGCTTCTTGTCGGGGCTTTGCTCGTTTTCCGCCCTGAGGCCGGTGTCGTGGCATTCGCATGGCTGCTCGGTATCTACGCAATTGTATCCGGGGCAGTCTCGGTGTTGTGGTCGCGCCGGGCCGGGCGGATCGCCGCGGAAAGCGGCCCGCCGGCCGACAGTGGTCAGCCACAAGACCTTGGGGAGGTCTCGACTTCCGAGAACCAAGCGCAGCAAGACGACACAACCTGAAGCGGAGCGCGCGTTGGCGGATCCGAAAAAAGAAAGCTCCTTTGCAGTGTTCTGTGATCTCGACGGTGTCTTGGTTGACTTCGACCGCGGTGTCGAAGAGCTAACCGGACGGGTGCCGTCGGAGCAGAACCCGCGTCACATGTGGCCGCGCTTGGCGAACACGCCGGACTTCTACTCCCGCCTCCAATGGATGCCCGACGGCCGGGAGCTCTGGAACTACATCAAACCCTACCGGCCGGTCATCCTGACCGGCCTCCCCTTGGGAAGGTGGGCAAAGCCGCAGAAGATGGAGTGGTGCCGCCGAGAGCTCGGCGAGCGCGTACCGGTTCTGGCCGGCTGGTCCAAGAACAAGGCCGCGGATGCGCAGACCTACCTGGAATCGCAAGGCCTCGACGAGTCCCTCACGCCTCTGTTGATCGATGATCGAGAAAAGACCAGAGAGCAATGGGAGCGAATGGGCGGCATCTTTATTCTCCACCGCGACGCTGAGACGACAATCGCAGAGTTGCAGAAGCTCGGGCTCTAGCGCCGCGGCCCCTCCGGGCCTTTCCCCTGCGCCGCCCGGTCAGCGCTCCAACAACCGGTCGATCTCGTCCCAATACTCGTTTCATATCTTGAGATGGTAGCAGAGGGCGCCATAGGGCACAATCTCCGAGGCGGCATTGACCCCCGGGGCGTTGACCCCCGGGGCGGTGGCGCACCACTCGTCACATATCGCGTAAGATGGGGCCTGCCGTCTGCAATGTATTGAGTGGCCCCTCCACCATCTGCTCCACGATGGTGTGGACGAAGCGCCGGGCATTGCGACGGGACTCAGGCGTCATGCCGACGCGAAGCGCTTCGTCGAATTGGAGCGACGCCGTGTGGCTGAAGTAGCGCGCCACGCCGGGAGAGAGCGTCTCCGCCTCCTGGTCGGCAAACTCCACGGCGACGACTCCCTCGGAGCGGCCCCCGAAATAGCGCGGCTCCTCCGCGCCGAATTGGCGGCCGGAAGCGCTGCACTCGGCAAGGGAGGGCTGCACACCGTTGAGCGCAACGTAGCGCCACAGGAACTGCAGGGACACCAGGGTCACCCGGTCATCCGGGACCGACGCCAGCGCCTCGAGGGCCGTGACCAGCAGCCGGAGCACCTCCCCGGTTCCCTGACCGTGCTCATCGCCCGCTGCATAGGACTTGAGAATCGTTTCCGCCCAGAGAGAGGCGGTGTAGAAGCGCTCTATGTTCTCTTTCACCGCGGCAAAGTCGTCCGCCACGTCGAAGTCGGTGATCTTGTGCTGCTCCTTCACCGGGTTGGTGTAGAGGTAACACGTTCCATAGGTGAAGGGGTTCGTGATGCCTTTGAGCTTGCCGCGTTTGGAGTAGGCACCGTGCGCCATTGCGCGCACCAGTCCGCGCTCTTCGGCGAGCATGGTGACGAGCCGGTGAATCTCGCCAATTCGCCGGTTGGTGAGGATGACGGCTGGAAAAACGTCGTTACGGTTCAAAGCTGTGCTCCAGGGCCGCGGCAATCACGCGCCAAGTTGACGCTCGCATGGGCCATGCCTACACTTTACCCGCGCTACAGCACAACATGAAGTAAGGACGCGTATGTCAACGCCTCAAGCAATCGTGCCGGCAGACCAGGTTCTGCCGAGTAAACTGCCAATTATTCCTCTGCAAGGTAAACCGATATTTCCGGGAATCTTCACGCCCCTCATGATCACCTCCGAGAAGGACATGGAGGTGGTGGAGCAGGCCATAAACTCCGACGGCATGATCGGACTGGTGCTGCTCGAGGAGGAAGAGGTCGATGAAGCCACCTCCCGCGATCTCTATCGCGTGGGAACGGCGGCCAAGATAGCGCGGCGGATCAATCTTCCCGACGGCGGTATCAACCTCTTCATCTCCACCATCAAGCGCTTTCGTATCCACAAGGTACTGAGTGCCCAGGACCCGATCGTCGTAGCGGCGAGCTACCTCGAGGACGACTTCGAGTCCGCCAGCGAAGACGAGATCAAGGCGCTCACCCGCTCCCTGATCTCGGAAACGAAGCAAGTCTCGGAGAACAACCCCCTCTTCTCGGAGGAGATGCGCCTCAACATGGTGAACATCGACAATCCCGGGAAGATTGCCGACTTCATTGCGAGCATTCTCAACATCGGCCGACAAGAGCAGCAGGAGATCCTGGAAACCCTGGATGTGAAGGACCGCATGGAGCGCGTCCTGTTGCACATCAAGAAAGAGCAGGAGCTCATGCGCATTCAGAAGCGCATCCAGAACCAAATAAACGAGAAGATCGAGAAGAGCCAGCGGGAGTACTTCCTCAAGGAGCAGCTCAAAGCCATCAAGGAAGAGCTCGGCATGCCGTCCGACGCCAAGCACTCGGAGTACATGCGCTTCAAGGAGGCCATCGACAAGCTGCCCCTCGAGGGAGAGGTGAAGGAAGCCGTCGAGCGGGAGCTGGAGAAATTCCAGCTCATGGAACCGAATAGCTCGGAGTTTCAGGTCACCCGGAACTACCTCGACACCATCATCTCCCTCCCCTGGGGCGATCCCCCGTCGGAGCAGGTCGACATGAAGAAGGCGCACCGCATCCTCGAAGCCGATCACTACGGCCTCGAGGACGTGAAGCAGCGCATCCTGGAGTTCTTGGCGGTCAGGAAGCTCAAGGGCGACTTCAAGGGCTCCATTATCTGCCTGGTTGGCCCGCCGGGCGTCGGGAAGACCTCAATCGGTCGCTCCGTGGCCCGGGCGCTCAACAAGGAGTTCTTCCGATTCTCCGTCGGCGGCATGCGCGACGAGGCCGAGATCAAGGGCCACCGCCGCACCTACGTCGGCGCCATGCCGGGCAAGATCATCCAGGGCCTGAAGGTTGTAAAGAACCGGAACCCCGTCTTTATGATAGACGAGATCGACAAGCTCGCCGTCTCATTTCAGGGAGACCCGGCAAGCGCGCTCTTAGAGGTCCTCGACCCGGAGCAGAACATCAGCTTCCGGGACAACTACCTGGACCTTCCCTTCGACATCTCGAACATCTTCTTCATTGCCACGGCCAACACCTTGGACACCATTCCGCCGGCCCTTCGCGACCGCATGGAGATAATCCGCCTCTCGGGCTATATCGATGAGGAAAAGGTCGCCATTGCAAAGAAGTACCTAGTGCCCAAGTCCCTCGACCGCGCCGGCCTGGGAAAGAAGGACGTAAAGTACTCGAAGAAGTCCCTCCTCGAGATTGCCAACGGCTACGCCCGGGAGGCGGGGGTACGCAACTTCGAGAAGTCGCTGGACAAGATCCACCGCAAGCTCGCGCAGAAGGTGGTGAACGAAGAGTCGGAGCCGCCATTCTCCGTGGATCCCGGGCAACTCGAAGAGCTCCTGGGCAAGCCCTTCTTCAAGGACGAGACGCGTACCCAGATCACCGATGCCGGCATGGCCTTGGGCTTGGCCTGGACGCCCGTCGGCGGCGACGTTTTGGTTATTGAGGCGGTATCCAATCCCGGGAAAGAGGGCTTCAAAATCACCGGCCAGATGGGCGACGTCATGCAGGAGTCGGCGAACATCGCCTACACTCACGTGCGGCAGGTTGCCGGCCGCTTCGACGTGGTTCCTGAGTACTTCGAAAAACGACAAATCCACCTCCACATCCCCGCCGGCGCCACGCCAAAGGATGGACCGTCCGCGGGGATCACCATGGCAACGACCCTCCTCTCCCTGGCATCGGGCAAGAAGGTCAAGAAGCGTCTCGCCATGACTGGGGAGCTCTCCCTGGTCGGCAACGTTCTTCCCATCGGTGGGCTCAAGGAGAAGGTGATTGCCGCGCGACGCTACAAGGTCAAGGACATTGTCTTTCCCGCGGAAAACCAGAAGGACCTCGAGGAGATTCCGGAGCACATCAAGAAGGGAATTGCCTTCCATCCCGTCTCAACCATGGATGAGGTTATTGAAAAAGTCTTTTAGAATGGGGGACATGAAACGCGTGTCCCGGCGTGTCGCCGGCATCTCCGTGCTCCTCGGGGCCCTCAGCGTCCTCGCGTCGGCGTGTGCGGAGGGCGCCGCATCGGAAGCCCAGGAGGCAAAGCCTATCCACCCCGCCTTCGAAATCACGCCAAAGGAGCTCGAGGAAGAGCTCACCCGGCTTGCCGCCGACCTCCCCGAGGCCATCGGTGAGAGGGCGGCGCCGCGCATTCTCGAGCGGCCCGAGTACTTCCTGGAGCTTCTGCGGCAGAGCTTTTCCGAGCCGGAGGATCTCTTCCGGCTCGTCGACAAGGGGCACGCCCTCCCCGCCGACTACGAGCCGAGGGATCTCGTGTCGCTCAATCGCTACGCGGACCGACTGGTGCTGAACAGGGGGGACCTGAGCCTGCGCGCACTCATCCTTCCCGACCTCTTTGCAATGGTGGAGGCGGCACGGCTGGACGGGATCATCCTCGATCTCTCCTCCACCTACCGGTCCTACGACTACCAGGCGGGTCTTTTCCAACGTCACGTAGATGAGCTCGGCCGGGAAAAGGCGTCTCGCGTCTCGGCGCGTCCCGGAACATCCCAGCACCAGCTCGGAACGACGGTGGACTTTGGGAGCGTAACCCCGGCATTCGCAGACACTGAGGCGGGCAGATGGCTCGCCGAGCACGCACGGGAGTTCGGCTTTTCCATGTCATATCCCGACGGATACGAGGCTCTCACCGGCTACTCCTACGAGCCCTGGCACTTCCGCTTCATCTCCCGCGTCGGAAGTGAGCTCGAGACCGAGTTTTTCGGCGGTATTCAGCAGCACTTTCTGGAGTTCTACGCGGCGGGAGCCGCGTGGCTCGAAGAGCGGATGGTCACGGAGCGCGAATCGTGAGCCGAAGTCGGAGCGTCGAGCTCCTGGCGCCGGCCGGAAGCGAGGAGAAGCTGCGACACGTCTACCTCTACGGGGCGGACGCCGCTTACATGGGTATCGAGGGGCTCTCCCTCCGCGCCCGAGCCGAAAGCGCCGCGGTGGAGCTCGCCGCGGGGACCCTCGCCGAAATCAAGGGAAGCAAGCGCCTCTACGGCGCCGTAAACGCCTACGTACACGAGGATGCGCTTCCACGTTTCGAGGCGACAATTGAGGCGCTGGGAAGTCACCCCTTCGACGCCTTCATTGTGAGTGACCTCGGCCTGGTCCCAACCTTGCGAAGATACCACCCCGGCACCGAGCTCCACCTCTCGACTCAGGCCAACTGCGTCAACTCCGAAGCCGTGAAGATGTACCGGGACCTGGGATTCACCCGGGTTGTTCCCGGTCGCGAGCTCTCCTTGCGGGAGATCGAGCGTATCAAGTCGCGGGTCCCCGACGTGGAGCTCGAGGTCTTTGTCCACGGCGCCATGTGCCTGGCCTATTCGGGGCGCTGCTTTCTCAGCGCCTGGATGGCCGACCGCTCGGGGAACCGCGGCGACTGTGCACACTCCTGCAGGTGGGATTACCGGCTGCGCAGCGAAGGGCTCTCCCTCGAGGAGAAGAAGCGTCCGGGCGAGCTATACCCCGTCTACGAGGGGGATGGGTATACATCCATCCTTTCGTCCAAAGACATTAACATGGTCGATCACGTCGGCGAGCTCATCGACGCGGGTGTGGACAGTCTCAAGATCGAAGGGCGAATGAAGTCGACCTACTACGCAGCCGTTGTCACACGAGCGTACCGCAAGGCGCTGGATCAAGAACTGGCACAGCGCGGCGCGAAGCCGACACCGGGGGATATCGCACCCTTTGTCGCCGAGCTCTACGGGGTGAGCCACCGCGACTTCACCACCGGCTTCTACTTCGGTCGGGACGAGGTTGAGAAACCGGCTGCCGGCTCGTATAGGAGATCGCATCGATTTTTGGCTATCGTGGGGCCGCAGCAACCCGGCGGCGGATATGCGCTGACGGTGAAAAACAGTATCACGGTGGGAACGGCAATAGAGTTCCTTGGCCCCGATACAGCGGTCCTGCGGGACGCGTCCTTTCGCCTTGCCGACGCCGAAGGCAATCCCGTACACGCAGCCCACCACAGTGGGCAATACATCATCCATCCATCACGAAACATTGATGCGGGTTTTCTCATCCGCTCCACCGGCGAAGAGGAGGACTGGTAATGGCAACTCTGGACGCGCGACTCGAGTCGCTGGGCGTACGGCGCCCGGCTATCCTGCTGCCGAGCTCGGGAATCGACCTATACAAGTGGGCGGTTATCGCCTGCGACCAGCACACGTCCAACCCGAAGTACTGGCGCGAGGTCGAAACCTTGGTAGGTGACGAGCCCTCCACGCTTCACCTCGTATTCCCGGAGGTGTACCTCGGAGCGGGGGACGAGACGGCGCGGATCACCGCGATAAAGGACGGCATGCGTCGCTACCTGGAGGAGGGCACGCTGCGCGAGGAGGAGCCGTCCTTCGTGCTGGTACAGCGCCGAACCGACGGCGGCCTGGAACGCAACGGCATTCTCTTGGCGGTGGACTTGGAGGCCTACGACTTTGCCCCGGAGGCAACAACTCTGATCCGGGCGACCGAGGGCACCATTCTCGAGCGCCTTCCTCCCCGTATTCGCATCAGAGAGGGTGCACCCCTAGAGCTGCCACACGTCATGTTGCTCATTGATGATCCCGAAGACCGGGTTATTGGACCGGTCGCCGCGGTCTCGGAATCACTTCGGACCCTGTACGACACCGATCTCATGATGGGAGGGGGCCACGTGCGAGGAAGCGCGGTCGACGAACCGCACTTGCTCGAACATCTGACGGCGCGCTTCGAAGAGGTCGCATCGCGGGAGAACAGCCTTGCCCGCTACGGGGTGGAGACCTCTCTTCTCTTTGCCGTTGGCGACGGGAACCACTCCCTGGCAACCGCCAAGCGCGTCTGGGAGAACGCCAAAGCCGCAGGGGCAGATCCCGCCTCGCACCCCGCTCGGTACGCCCTGGTCGAACTGGTCAATATTCACAGCGTTCCCTTTGAGCCGATTCACCGCGTTGTCTTCGGAAGCACCATTGACCAGGTGCGCGACGCACTTGCTGCGATCATGGAGGATAATCATACCGTGCCCAGTGCCGATGAGGCCGTCCGAGCCACCAAGGACGAGGAGCGTGCCGTGGCACTGATCCATCCCGACGGGGCGGAGCGTTTCCGGTGTTCCGGATCCGGCTTGGTGCACGCCGAGGTGCAACGCGCCTTGGAAGCGAAGCTAGCGGGAGGAACGGAGATCGACTACGTCCACGGCGAAAGGGAAGCGCACCGCATTGTAGGCAATGAGGGAGCGGTTGCGGTCGTCCTGCCCCCCTTTGATCGGTCCGCCCTGTTTCGAGACGTCGTCAACAACGGTCCCTTACCACGGAAGGTGTTCTCAATGGGCCACGCGGAGGACAAGAGATACTACATGGAAGCGAGACGGATTGACGCTTAGTCGCTGAGAAGGAAGCGGAGTACCGCGTACACGGCGACGCCGAAGCCGAGCGCAATCCACCGGATCAGGGGAAGTCGGTTGGGTGGATCGGGGCGCTGTGCAATCAGCCGCCCCGCTTCAATAGTGCGCCGTTGCGGCGAGAAGCCTTCGATGCGCACCAACCCGGCTTCGGAGGGGAAGTAGCCAATGGCACGCGCCTCCACGGCAATGCGCTCCGGATCGCTGCGATACGCCTCGGCCTCATCTTCGAGTTCATTTCCGCGGTTCTCGAGGGCCACGACGTTCTGCGAGAGCCGATCTCGATACTCGGCGAGCCCTTCGTGGGACCGCACTCCAACGGGGCCGAATAGCGTCGACAGGAGAAAGTACAGAACAACCGTGGCGGATACAGCTACGAAGGCCTTCACATCTTAGGGAACGGTTCACATGGGCGCTTTCTTTAGTCATTGACAACGAAAATCGACGCGAAGTAAATTTATGGCGTATTTAATCCGCACCGCCGGTACGCCGATAAGTGGACTAAGCGATCGTCCGTCTCAGGAGTTTCTAATGGCCACCGACAAGCAAGACGAAATGTACGACTCCGGGCAAGCACAGCCGGCGGGGCAACAGGGTGACACGGATCTCGAACAGTACGGAGTTTGGGTCAAAGCGGGACCGGAAGACGTCGATGAAGAGCCCCAACAAGGGGAGGACGACTTCGAGCTCGCCGACCTTGGCGACTTTGACGAAAATGTCGAGGAGTCTGCCGGCTTGACGGACGAGGAAGAGGACCTCTTGGCCGGCCTTGAAGAGGCCGAGGGCGCCGAAACCCAAGACACCCCGCCTCCGAGCGCCCCTACTGCCGCCACCGAGACCTCCGAAAGCGTTGAGAGCGACATCGAAGAACTCGACATCGATCTCGATGAGGAAGACGAGTCGGCCCTCTCATTGAGCTCGGGTGACGAGTTGGATCTCTCTCTCCCCGAAGATTCCTCGGATGAAGAATCAGGAAGCGACGAGGACCTCACCTTGAGCGATGATACGGAACGAGAGATCGGCGACCTCTCGAAGGAGCTGTCTGCAGAAGGCTCCACGGAAGATGACGAGGACCTGGACCTGGACCTGGACCTGGACGCCATTGAGATAGATGGTGAGCCCATCTCCATGGAAGCCGCTGAAGAAACGTCGGCTGAATCCGAGCCGTCGACGCCCTCGGAATCTGAGAGCGAAGCCCAAGGCAGTGCCGAAGCGGAACAGCTTCCCTCTCTCGAAGATGAGCTCAATGAAGACCTCAACATAGAAGAGATCGATCTCGAGGACGACGACCTGGACGTGGACCTCGAGCTGGATGAGGATCTCGATCAGGACCTCGAGGAGCTTTCGGCGGACCTCGGGGGAGAGGAAGAGACCCCCGTCGCGCCGGAACAACCCGCGGCACCCGAGGAGCCTGCGGCACCCGAAGAGCCGACGGACGCCGGGGCGGATCAAGAAGCTGTGGAAGAGCTTTCCCTCGACGACCTGTCGGTTGAGGAGCTCGAGACTCAGGAAGTTGAAGCGGACGAGGGCGAGGATTCGGAAATAGACCTGGCGTCCATCCCATCGGATAGCGATTTGGAAGAGTTCTCCTTTGACGAAGAGGAGCTCGAGGCGGAGGACAGCGGCGAAGAGCTCCCCGAGTTGGAGTCGGACGAAGAGTATTTCGATGATGTCTCCGCTGTGCAAGGCGAGATGACGGAACCGGTACAAGAAAAACCGGAAGTGAGTGTCGGCCACGACCAAGGCGAAGATATGACGCGTGAAGAGGATACCGGACAGCAGTCGGGAGCAAGCAGTGAGGCGCTGACGGCGCTGGCCGGAATAGAGCGGGAGCTATCCGCTATCAAGAGCGAGCTAACCGATCTGCGGGCGGAGCTCGCGACCTTACGCGCCCGTGAGCCACAACAGGAGACGGATGCCGGGGAAGCCGCGGATGAGGGGGCTCCGGCCGCCGCGGAGAGTGCCTTCGAAATTGATGAATCCGAGGAAAAAGAAGAGGGACTGGCCGGCGGCTTCTTTGCCGACGACGAAGAAGAAGATGAGACAATTGCCCTCACCGGCGACGAGCTCGACCACATCTTGGACAGTGCCGAGTTTACCGAGGAGACGGGCACGCCCACCGAGCTTGAAGACCTGTATGGCGACCACAGCGGCGAGCAGGAAGAGTCGAGCGGCGAGAGCGCCGGCGTCGAAGAGCCGGAACCGCAGGAGCCGATAGAGGAGCTCACGCTCGAAGAGATGGGTGATGAAGGCGAGGAAGGCGGCGCCGAAGACAGCGCCGAGCCGGAGGAGCTCGACGCGTTGGACCTCGAGGAGCTCGGCCAAGATGAGTCGGAGTCAGAGTCCGAAGCTCTCGAGGACATGGAGTTGGAATTTGGGGAGAGCCGCGAGGAAGAAGCGGCCGAGCCCGAAGAGGCGCCGGAAGCACTGCCGGAAACCGGTGGCAGCGATGACGTCGACCCCCTCGCCGATATGGACATTGACTCAGAGCTTGCAGATATCGAAGAGCTGTCCGACGAGGAAGAGGGCGGCGCAAGCTTCGACACCTCCGAGCTCGACGCGATTGACCTCGGCGATGTCGAAGGGCCCGGTGGTGACCTTGAAGAGGCACCGGGGGCTCCGGCCGAGGCACAGGCGCCGCCGCAGCCGCAGGAGCAACCTGCACCACGTGAAAGCGAGGCGGCGGAGCTTCCCGACAATCTCCGCGAAGAGATCAAGTCCGTCCTTTCTTATATGGATCAACTACTCGAAGCTCTACCGGAGGAAAAGATCCAAGAATTTGCACAATCAGAGCACTTCGAGGTGTACAAGCGACTCTTCGAAGAGTTAGGGCTGGAGAACTAATGGGACTCTTTCATCGCGTCGTAGACTCGCAAGAATACCAGCAATCCGGATTGCTCCACCGGGCGGCGGAGGAGTCCCATCCTCGCCGGCCCGGCGCCGAGGTCGACTCTCCCACCACCGACATCTCCGAAAAAAAAAAGCGGTAGATTCACTTCTCGCTTCGAGCGAGCAGAGTCGACCGGAGGTCGAGCCGGAAGACGTCCTGGCGGAAATTGAGCACGACCTTGCAAGCGCGGGCCGGGGCCTCTCCGCCGCCGGCGCATTTGGAATTCTTCGTCGCCATCTCGGCATCAAGAAAGGAGCACTCCTGCTCCCGGTATCCGAGCGAAATGCATATCTTCCATGGGTAACGATCGGTCTCGATCCAACCACCCAACACGTACTGGCCGTGCCCTTCCCCGACGGCGGTGCATACACTCGCATGACAACGTACGAAGGCTCCGATCTGGAACACTTTCGACCAACCTTCTCGAATCACGACTACCAATCGCTCGATAAGCTCTGGCTTCTTCCGCTCACCACGAAGGGGCAACATGTCGGAGTGGCGTTGATAGCCGAAAGCGAAATGGACCAACTTGAGGGGCGTGAGCGGGCGGTACTATTCTCGTCGGTGGCGCGTCTCGTCGCGACAAAGATTACGCAACCCCATGTCGTGGCGGTGGAAGACCTGCCGAGACGTGCGGTGGTTCTCGGTCATGACGGTCTGGTCGAGGAAGCTGAGCGGCTCGCGCGAGCAGGAGCACAGCGCGTGATCGTCGCCGAAGTTGACGTTCCGGTTCTTGTGTCCGCCGTTGCGGAATCACATGAGTCCATGGATCGCCTTCGTCTATCAGGGGAGGTCACGCGCTTCATTGCTACCATGCTCTCCGCAAGCGCGCATGTCGGCACAACACGGGACGGGCGTACCATCGCCCTCATGAGTGCCGGGGCGAACCCTCAACTGCTCTTGCACCAGGTAGCGCGAGGCCTGCGAAAGCTCTTTCCCGAGCTCGGCGAGACTCCCGGCCTCCTCAAAGGATCCGTTGCGTGGGATACCGCCGCGTCCGATTTCGAGGACGCGCTCCAGGCTGTTTCTCCGTCGCCGACTTCCACATCCCGTCCGAGTCCCGCCACCAGCGCCACTGAGGCATGATCCAAATCGTCTCGACGGAGAGCGGCGAAGCGACTCTGAAAGTCGACGGGCGCTTTGTTCATTCCCGTCGAAATCCGTCAAGCGAAGCGCAGCGCTACTTCGAAGCGGAACGTGGCAACCGTTCGTGCCGCACCGTGCTTATTGTTGGAGCGGGTCTTGGCTATCTTACCGCCGAAGCGCGGCGTGCCGTTCCCGGTTGCCGCACAGTAGCCGTTCACCTTTCACCGACCTGCCGTGCCTCCGCGGTAGCTAGCGCCGATGCGTCGTGGGATCCACGCAGCACCGAGGGCATTGCGACCTTTCTCGACCGCACCGTGGGGGAAGAGGAGCTCTCGGGCCTACTCACCCTCTTCTGGCGTCCGGCCCTAACCGCATTCCCGGAGGAAGCCGGGAAGATTCAGACGGCCGTGCAGGAACACATCTCTCGACTCAACGCAAGCCTCGCTACCACGGGCTACTTCGGCCCCCGGTGGTTTCGAAACGGAGTCGCGAACTATCTGAACGTAGCCTCCTGGTGGAAGCTCCAGAGGGTGAATGCCCCCGTTGTAGTTGCGGCCCCGGGTCCGAGCCTTCAAGCCGGCGTTGAGGCGCTTCGCAGGGCGCGCCCTGGGATAGTGCTCGTTGCCGTCGCCTCGGCAGTCCATCCCTTGGCCTACTCCGGTCTTTCGGCGGATGTCGTGGTCCACCAAGATGCCGGGTTCTTCAGTGGCGAGCATCTCCGTCCCCTGCACCGCAGCTTTAGCCAAACCGTCGGCTCGGGCCTGGAATCTCTTACGCCCCCTGTTCCCTACCCCCCGCTTGTGCAGCCGCTGAGCGCGCGCCCGCTGCCCCGCTGCAACCGGGAGCCCGAGCGGCCGGTAGCGTGGCTTCGATACGACCATCCCTTGGACGCTCTCCTGCTGCGCCACGGCGGTGCCGCGGTACAGACGCTCCCGCAACTCGGGACGGTCACCGCCACGGCAACCCGTTTGGCCCTCAAGCTAAGCAGCGGTCCCGTCTTCCTTGCCGGCGTCGACATGGCATCCTGGGACCTCCTCTCCCACGCGCGGGGTCACGCCTTCGAGGATTACCACGCCGCGGCGGCGTGCAGGCTTCATCCCATGCCCACAACGCGCGTGTCGCGATTGGCAGCGTCGCACGAGACGCGTCCCACGAAGGGCACAATGTGGCGCAGTAGCGCGGATCTCTCGATATATGCGGCGTGGTTTCGATCCATTTCCGGCACGGAGCGACTCCGCCGCTTGGCTCCATCTCCGGTCAAACTCGGAATCCGCGAGGCGGAACCGGCGGAGCTCATTCGAATGGCGGATGTCCGGGGACCGGCGCCCCCGATTGGTGCGTCAGTGCCGGCGCCACCTCGCCAAACACGCCTTGGGCAGATAGCCGAAACCGTCACCTCCTGGCTGGCAACCGCGGAGGCGTTCCGGCCGGAAAAGAATGCGGACCTCGCCCGCGCTCCCTCCGTATTTTCTGGACTGGCGAGACATCTGGCCATGGCGGAGCTACTCCGCACGGAACGCGCTTCTCCGGAGGGGGTTGCCGAGGTGCGCGCCCTTCGGGACCGCGTGTTTTCCACTCTAGAGCGCGTGCATGAACTGCTTGAGATGCAGGGGGAGTCGCCCCAGTGAAAGCGATAGCTGCGCGCAACCTCGAGCTGCTGCACTCGGTCGACCCCGAAAGCGCCGCCCTGCTCCGGCGAACCGCGCCGGCGGAGCAGGTCTCGCTGGGAACAAGCAGGAACGGGCTCGAGGTGCTTGTGGCTCGCCACGGCGAGCGCGAACGCTGGCTTCACTCCCGGGTGGACCCAACGCGGGAAGCCGGTCGTCTGACGGAGATGCTGCCGGGGCACACCGGAACCGTGGTCGTGTTCGGCCTCGGGGCGGGACACCACATTCGAGCACTTCTGCAGCGCCGGGATGTGCGCCGGATCTTCATCTGTGAGCCGGTGGCGGCCTACGCGGCACGAGCGCTTGAAGTTGCGGGTATCGGCGAGCTCTTCACCGACCCCCGGGTGCGCCTGCTCACACCCTGTACGGCGGACCGCCTCGCGTGGACCCTCGGAACCGGCCACGCGCCCCTCCTTCACGGAGACGCTGCCTTTCTTCCCCTTCGAGGCCGGACCGACCTCGCCCCCTCCCTCTTCGGTGAATTGCAGCAGGCGGCGCAGCGCGGGATTCAGCAGGCCCTATCCGACTTTGCAACGCAGCGTCGCTTTGGTCTGCGGTGGATGCACAACATCCTGGTGAATGCGGCAACACTTCGAAGAGCCCACACCGAGGTCTTTGGTCCTATTGCGGGTTCCTGTGCGGTTACCGCCGCCGGCCCGAGCCTGGAGCGCTTCCTCTCGCGCCCCGTTCCGGAGGGGACGACCCTGATTGCGACCGACACCTCCCTCCCCATGCTTCTGCAGCGCGGCGCGCCACCTCGCTTTGTCCTGTCCATAGACAGCCAGCTTGCTTCGTACCACCACTTCCTATCGGGCATTCCGAGCGGGAGCGTCTTGGTCGCCGACCTCACCGCCTCTCCGACCGCACTACGACAAGCAGCCACGACGGCACTGCGGGTCGGTGGACACCCGCTGGCTCGCTACCTCTGCGATCACTGGGTCCGGGTACCGGCGCTCTACACCTTTGCCGGAAGCGTCACCCACGCGGCGATAGCCTTTGCCCGATCTGAGCTCGGTGCGGATACCGTCGGCCTCCTTGGGGCGGACTTCGCCTACCCTGGTGCGGCCGCGTATGCCCGCGACTCCTACATCCACCGCCACGTCCGCCTGCACGAGTCGCGGATAGCCCCGGCGGAGCATGCCTTCTCTGCCTTTGTATACGACCGCGCCAGACCGGCGCAGGAAGGTGCGGACCGTGGCGATCTTCGCTACGAATCACCCTTGCTCAACGGATATCGGCAACAACTCGAAGGGCTCACCGACGAGCTTGGAATCACCATACAGCACGGTAGCGTGCCTCCCGCGGCGTTCGCGGCCGGAGGGCCAAGCATACAGGACCGCAGGGAGGAGAGCGCCCGCCGCACAGGCCCGCCGAGGGATCCGCGGCGCCTGCCGTCCCCGGGCCCGGCCCTGCAACGCTACCTCGAGGCGCTTCGCGCGCTTCCCGATCCGCCGGAGGGTTGGTCCCTCGACATGGATTCCCTGCCGGCGGAAGAGGCGACAATCTGGCACACCATCCTTCCCATTGCCGCCGCGGAGTCGGCGGTGGACATGACAACGGGAAGACCGACCTCTCCGCCGGCGGAGGCACTCGACCGGGCGCGCCGGCGAGCGTTGGAAGTTACCCGCGAAGTCGTGAAGCGCATCTATTCGTCGCGCGAGTAGTGGAACACCACACCACCGTATCCCACGAATGAGACCCCCGGATTGATGTCATAACTCGTGTAGTGCCCGATCACCGAGGCGTCGCGCGCACCTCGGGCCCGTGCGAAACTGAGGGCCACGACGGCTCCGCCGGGTGAGCAGGCGGAGCGGTGCTCCTGCGCATGGGCAATGGCACCGCCTGGGTCCATCCGGGATAACGCATCGAGAAAGCCGGCGTCATTTTCCTCGACCACCCATCGGTGTGCCTCTTCTCCCGTGCCATGCGGCGTGAACTGAAAATTCGGCCCATAGTGCGTCAGGTCCGTGGAACCGACGACGACAATGTTGGTCGCGTTTCCCTCCGGACGATCTCCACTGGAGACGGCGTCGCGGTAGTCCGCCAGGGTGGTGCCGATCCGCTGCGCCGCCTCGTGGGGAGGCATTCGACAAATCACAACGCGGGCCTGCGGCAGAAAGTGTTGCACCATGGGGATGAGGGCATCCGTGGAGTTGTCGAGCCCAACGAGCTCATCCGCATTGAAGCTCTGTTTCAGGAAAGCGACAAGATCCCCGTCAGTCTCCACTTCGCCGAGGGGGGTTCGGTGGCCTTCCGCGGTGGAGACGAGTGGCTCGTCATCCGCCATGAGGTGCCCCCCGGAAATCACGACGGTCTCCGCACTCTTGTCGAGGTGGGCAATCGACGCTGCGGCGAGGGGGCCGGAGAAGCCCCACCCCGCGTGGGGAGCGACACAACTCGGACACGGGTGGCCTTGTCCCGCGCGAGCCTCGCTGCTCCACGCATCCAGCGTTGCACGAATCTCCCGTGGGTCGTGGGGATACCAACCTGGCGGCAGTGTGGCGTTTCTCATCATGTCTACTTCCCTCCTTGAAGGAAACAAGCGCATGGCAGTCTTTGTGAATTTCCCCTATAATGGCCGCATGCGACGTCCCTTTGCGGTATTCTACATCGTCCTCACCGTGGTGTTTTTCCTGGGCGTAATTGGAGTTGCCGCGTATCGGCTCTACGCAGCTCGCGAGGCCTCCCGTGAAGTCGCGGTCGAGCATTTTCGCGAGTTCCATAGCGCCGTTGAAGCGCAACTCCTCGCCTCGGGGCGTATAGACCCCTCCGTTGCGCGGAGCGAACTGACCTCACGCCTCGGCGAATCCGCGGATGTGAGAACAGTGGTGATGTACTCTCTTCGAGATGGAGTGTACTACCTCTGGGCCGCGGACCGAAACCGGGTCGACCTTGCCGACGCGGCAACCGAGTCTCGTGCCGTTCCCGACTTCGAGGTCAACAACATCTCAGAGACACGATTCCTCGAGTCCATCTCCGTCGGGAATCGGAGTGTCATCCTGGAATCGGTGTACGGCGTCGTTGGATCCGACAGCGCCTTCCTCATTCTCCGAGACAGCCTGATTGCGGTGCTCGGCTTCGCCGTCGTGACGCTTCTTGTGGCCATAAGCTCCCTCATCCTGCATCGCCGGCGAGAACACGAGGGTGAGGCACACTACACCATGACGACCGAGCGCCCAGAGGCCGCAGAGCCCTCCGCCCCCGGTGTGGCCGCCGACGCCGCAGTGCCCCCCGTCCCCGACGCGGGCCCCGACGGCGCAACGCCCGCGGCCGAGCCGCCGCCGGTTGAACCCGAAGAGCCACCGCCCCTCGAGCCCGCAGCGCCGCCGGCCGGCGCGGCTAGGGCGAGCTCCTCTTCCCTCTTCTCGGAGCACAGCGGGGTTGGGCACCGAGAACACCTGGAGCACCGTCTCACGCTGGAGCTCGAACGGGCCGCATACAACGAACAGGATTTGGCCACCGCGCTCACCGCCTTCCCGGGGCTCCCCTCCGGGGATCAAGCGTACAAACAGGTGGCGGAGCTCTTGGTTGAGCGCTTTGGCTTTCGCGACCTCATCTTCGAGTTCGATGCGGAAACCTTCTGCATTATCTTGCCCAACGCGGACCTGGATGAGGCCATCCATCTCATTGAGGACTTCCAGCGGACCGTATCCGGTCGACTTCCCCAAGGTACCGGCGAGCCCATTTTTGGACTGAGCGCACGCAACGGACGACTGGTCGACGGCGGCAGGATCATTCGCGAGGCCCAAAGCGCTCTCGGGCGCGCTGCCGGAGCGAGCGGCCGGATCATCGGCTTCCGACCCGACCCGCAGAAGTACCGGCAACACGTTGCGGGAGAGCACGAAGCGCAGTGACGAGAGGCCCCGCGCCGCCTCGCGCCGGCCTCCCTCCCTTGTCAGGAGCCGCTTTGGCCGCTCTCCTCCTCCTCACGTAGCGAATACAGATCATCCGCCGCGCGGAATAGGCGCCGAACGCCGAATAGACTGCCCGTCAAAATGAAGGGCTCACCGTCCTCGTCGGACAGCACATTCGGGCCGGATGCGCGCAGGTAGTACGCTTGCGCGCCGGCGGCGTCGCCAACCGACAAGACGTACTCACGACCTTGTTCAGTCGAGATCGATACTTCCAGCGCGGGAGAATCGAGACCGGCTTCCGCATTTTCCGACACCTCGGTGGCGTGTGAGGCTGCCTCGAAATCGACAATGTTGCTCGCCCAGCGGTCAATGGCCTGCTGATCCATTGTTGCGCCCTCGGGGAGCGAGAAGCTCTCGTCGAACTGCCACGCGCCGTTCTCGTCACGGAAGACGGTGAAGTTTGCGACGCGGCGTTGCCGCTCCTCGGGACCGGCGCCTTCGCCGCCGTCTCCAATGGCAATGTCGGCGGAGATGGAAATCCGCTGCACGCCGCTTCCGCTGAGGGAGCGCGGCAGAGGCGTGAGCTCCGCCCAGTACTCTCCGGCTTCCTGAAAGTAGAAGCTGACGCTGTTCTGCGTAAGGTACACGGTGGGATCATCTCCGGTGCGGACGTACACTCGATTCCCCTGGGATGCCGCCTTTCCAAAGTAGGCCGTGGTAATGGGCTGCCCGTCACGGCCAAAGAGCGCAAGACGATTGGCGGCCCCCTCCCCAATCTCGAAGTCGCTGTAGAGCTCAGGGTTTTCGGTGACGGTGCGGGTTGTGCGCAGCGCGGAGACGGCGTCAAAGAAGCTCGACACGCGGCTATCTCGAGCGGGAACGAAGCGCTCCCCGAGCTGCACGGCCCATCCATCACCTGCGTTCGACCGTCGTAGCACAACGCGAGTGGCTTCATCGGCCTCTTCTTGGGAGACGAGCTCGATCTCGGCCACGTCGCCTGTGTCGAAGGCCGAAATGACCGGCTGATTCGCGGCGCGCGCGCGACGCGCCTGGGGCGAGAAAACGGTGCCGAGAGTGTAGGCAATCAGCAATGCAAGGAGAATTACGCTGAGAACGGATACGCGAGTACGGAAGCTCATTCGTCACCCCCACTCTTTCGAGTCACGTGTTTTTCGCGGCGGCGCCAGAACCGGACAACTCCGAAGGCAATGACGGCCAAGGGGACAATGAAGATGTTGAATACCTCGGCGAAGGTTGCAAGCCGCGCCTTCACGGCGGGGTCGGGGATGTCGTTCAGGCGCACATCGCGAGTGGCGCGCGTCTTGATTTGCAGGAGGTCGTCCTCGTTGGACAGCCACTCGGCGACGTTCTCCAGGAAGGTGATGTTGTAGCGGCTCTCCGTGAACTGGTAGAGATCGCCGGCAAAATCAGAGTCACCAACCACGATCATGCGATTGTTGCCGACCGCGGAGCGTATCTCGCTCCAACCGGTTTCAACCCCTTCCCTCGTGGGAATCTCCTTTCCGTCAAAGAAACTCGTGAATCCGCCGGAGAGCGCCACGCCGAGGATGTGGGCGCCGCGAGTATCGGCGGCATTGCGCTGAAACATGGGCGCCTGCTGGGGATTGATGACGAAGGGCTCCTCCATGATCCACGACTCAGGCGAGGATTCCAGGAGCACCTGCGCTTTGTCATCGGCCTCCGGCAAGATGGTCACCGGGCTCGGCCAGTAGAGATCGAGGCCCGAAAAGCGCGCGGTAATGGCGTTCTCCGAGCTCGCGCCTTGGCCCGTAATGCTCACCCAGTGCGGATAGGGCTCGAGGGATTGCACGGAGACGCGGCCGGCGGCGCGACGCACGGGAATGCGCTGGTTCTGCGTATCGAGGACCAGGTTCTGTCGCACCCGGACGCCGTAGCTCTCGAGCATGTCGAAGATCGGCCACCCCTGGGGCGTTGAGGCTTGGAAGGCGCGCTGATAGTCGACGTTCACCCCATCTACGGCGAAGAGCGCCTTGCCGCCATTCATGAGGTACTGGTCAATGGGAAAGAGGTCGAACTCGTCAAGATCGCTTCCGCCGAGAACGAAGAGCGCGGAGATTTCCGGGGGAATGTCCTCGCCCTGCTCGACCGGCCGCAGCTCGAAGGAGCGGGAGAGCGTCTGCTGCAATCCCGTGTAGAACTGCGACATCTGCTCGTCCTCGCTGCCCAGGAGTATGCCCACAATGTCCTCCGTCCCCTGCACCAGGTTGCGAATGGTGGAAGTGAGCTCGTACTCGATTGCGGCGGGATCAAAGACCACGGGTAGCGTCTCCGACTGGTCGAGGTAAGAAATGACGATGCCGGTGTAGACAACGGCGAGACTCTGCTGATCCTCTTCAATGACCTGAATCTGCTGCGGGACAACGCCCTGGCTCTCGACCTGACTGGTAATCCCCCGCGCCTGAGGATCCACCACATCCACGTTGATCTTGCCCCGGGAGTAGGCGGCGTACTCGTTGAGGATGTCGACGATCTGCTGCGTCTCCACGGCGCGCTGCTCCAGACGGTCCGAGAGGTAGTACGTAATGTTCACCTGCTCCGGGATCTCCTGGAAGAGATTGCGCGAGACTTCGGAGATGCTGAAGACCTTGTTCTCGGTCATGTCGATCCGCAAAAAGTAGATGGTGCTGTTGAGGACCACCGCCAGGATGATTGCCAGAACGAGGAAGAAGGAGATGATCTCTTGGATGCGCTTACTCATATGAGCTTACCTCCACTTCCGAAAGACGAGGACCTTGGTATTCAGATACAGAAAAAGTGCCGTGAGGGCGAGGTAGAAGATCAGGTCCCTGGTATCGATGAGGCCCTTCTCGAAGCTGGAGAAGTGGTAGTCCAGCGAGAGGTAGTTGAATACGCTCGCCGACCACTCCGGCAAATCGACAATGAAGTTCACCTGATTCACCAGTGTGAGAAAGAGCAGCACCACGGCGCTCAAAATGAAGGCGGTGATCTGGTTTCGGGAAAGCGATGAGATGAACAGCCCGATCGCAATGCCGGCGCTTCCGAGGACCAGGACGCCAATGTACTGACCAATGATCTGCCCCGTGGCGAAATCCCCGAGGGGGGAGATGGTGAGCGGTACGGGGACGGTCAGGACCAGTGTCAGGCCCAAGAGCGCCACGGCGCCCAGGAACTTCCCCGCCACGGTCTGCCCCTCCCGGAAGGGCAACGTTAGGAGCAACTCAACCGTTCCGATCTTGTTCTCCTCCGCCCAGGAACGCATGGTCACCGCCGGCAGCAGGATGATGAAGACAATCGGAAAGATGGCGAAGTAGTTTCGCAAGGATGCAAGGTCCTGAGCGACAAACTGTTGAATGTAGAAGAACCACACCGAGGTGAACACCAGGAAGAACACGACGACGATGTAGGCAATCGGCGAGTTGAAGTAGGTTGCAAGCTCTTTGCGAAAGAGGGTCAGTGTCGGTTTCATCGTACTTCCCCCTCTGCGCTCGTAAGCCGGAGGAAGACGTCCTCCAAGCTGTAGCGCTTCTGTTGCAGGGAGAGAAGCTTGAGCTTGTGCTCCACGGCCCAGTCGAAGACAAGCTCCCCGCCCCCGGGAGCGCCGGTCCCCGCGGTGTCGTCGCGGCGCCCGACGGTGATCTGTACCTCGGCACGGTCGCTGCCGTGGGAAACGACGGAGTCCACCTGGCGAAGCCCGGGGACGCTCGACAGCGCCGCCTCCATGCTCGACGGGAGGTCGCCCTTGACCTCGAAGGAGAAGACATCGTCTCCCTTTATCTCGGAGGCAATCTGGGCGGTCGTGCCCTCCGCGGCAATCCGGCCCTCGTTGAGAATGACCACGCGATCACAGACCGCCTCAACCTCCTGGAGGTAGTGGGTCGAAAGGATCACGGTCTTCTCCTTTCCCAGCGTGCGAATGAGGCGTCGAATCTCAACGATTTGGTTGGGATCGAGACCGGTGGTCGGCTCGTCGAGAATCAGTATGGCCGGGTCGTGGATGATGGCTTGCGCAAGACCGGTGCGCTGCCGGTAGCCCTTGGAGAGGGCGTCGATCGACCGGTAGCGAACTCCCTTGAGCCCGCACACATCAACGACCCATTGGATCCGCTCCGCCTGCTCCCGGGGGTCCACGCCACGCGCCCGCGCCATGAATGTCAGGTACTCCTGTACATTGAGCTCCCCATAGAGAGGGGTGTGCTCCGGGAGGTACCCGATATTCTGCTTCACCTCAATGGGATTCGCGAAGACGTTGAAGCCGTTCACCCAGGCGTTCCCGGCTGAAGGGAAGTGGTAGCAGGTGAGGATCTTCATGATCGTGGTCTTCCCTGCGCCGTTGGGACCGAGGAGACCAAGAATCTCCCCCGGTGCCGCCCGAAACGACACGCCGTCCACCGCTTGCACCGAACCGTAGTTCTTTGCAACGTCAAAGACTTCTACCATATGGAACCTCGCTACTCGGGGTATGGTATCGATAGTGCCTGTTGGTCTCGGGTCAAGAAGGTGTCGGGGAAGAAGGCCTGCGCCTCCTTCTGTAGCGTCTTGAGCTGCCGGTTGGTGTATCGGGGACTGTAGTGAATCAGCCCCATCCGTTTCACCCCGCCGGCATCCCGAGCCAGCTTTCCTGCATCTTCCGCGGTCATATGGCCTTTCTCGTGAGCCGTATCCTCGAGCTCCGCGTCGAACATTCCTTCGCAGATCAAAAGATCGGACTCGGCAACCTCGTCGGCAAGAGTCGGCGTCCGGGTTGTATCGGTAATGTAGGAGAACTTGCGACCCGGCCGGGCCTTGCCCATGACCTCCTCAGGATCGATGCTGCGTCCGTCGTCAAGGATGACATGTTCGCCCTGTTGAAGTCGAGACCACATGGGGCCCCGCGGGACACCGAGCTCCATGGCCTTTTCCGGAAAGAACACTCCCGGGCGCTCGTCCTCTTCGAGGATATACCCCACGCAGGGGCGGGTGTGGGCCAAGGGAATAGCGGTCACCCGAAATCCCTCTCCCTGGTACACAACCTGGCGTTCCGCGGGATTCGCGATCTCCTGCACAACAATGTCAAAGTTAATGTACATCTCGAGGACCTTGCGGCTCGAAGCGACGTACTCCCGGATCCGCGGCGGCCCGATAACGTAGAGGGGCTCCTCGCGATCTACCTGTGCCGAGAGCATGAGCATGCCCGGAAGCCCGGTCACGTGATCGGCGTGGGTGTGCGAGATGAAGATGCTTGTAATCTTCTTCCATTTGAGGTTGAGCGAACGCAAGGACACCTGGGTCCCCTCTCCGCAATCGAAGAGAAAAAGCTCGCCCTCCCTACGGAGAAGAATGGAGGTCAAGTGCCGGTTCGGCAGCGGCATCATGCCCCCGGAACCGAGCACAAAGGCTTCCATGTTCATGTATCAGAGCCCTCGTTTCCGTGGTCGAAGACGCGCCCGATTAGGGCTCGACCTCTTTTTCGTAGTCGATCTCGGGAAAGCCGAAACCGTGAATGTGGAGGAACTCGGTCTGGTACTCGTCCAGATCCGTGACCTCCTTGAGATTCTCTTGGTTGATCGCCGGCCATACGGCGCTCACCGCATCCTGCACGTCGGAGCGCATCTCGTAGTCATCCATGCGAATCCGACCCTCGTCATCCGTTGCGACATGGCCGCCGCTGTAGAGCCGGTCCGTGAACAGACGCTGCATTTGCTCGATCGGCCCCTCGTGAAGGCCCTTCTCCTTCATGATGCGAAAGAGCGTCGACATGTAGAGAGGTACGACCGGGATCACCGCGCTCGCCTTGGAGACAATTGCCTTGTTGATAGAGACGTAGGCGCTGCCGTCAACGGGCTTCATCGACTCGGTGACGCGGGAAGCTGTAGCCTCCAAATGATCCTTGGCGCGCCCGATGGTTCCCTCCCGGTACATGGGCCGCGTCAGCTCCGGGCCGATATAGGAGTATGCAAGGGTCTGGGCACCTTGGGCGAGGACGCCTGCGTCGAGGAGCGCCTTGATCCAGAGTTGCCAGTCCTCGCCACCCATCACCTTGATGGTGGCATCGATCTCGTCCTGCGTGGCGGGGTTGATGGTCACCTCGCTCAAGGTCTCCTTCATGGGATCGAGGGAGGTCGCCGTGTAGGCCTCGCCGATGGGTTTCAGCGCGGAGTAGAAGGTCTCCCCCGTGTCGGGGTCCTTTCGCACCCCGGAGGCCAGGGAGTAGACCACAAGATCGACTGTACCGAAGAGCTCCCGGATCCGCTCAATTGCGGCCTGCCGTGTCTCGTGAGAGAAGGCATCATCGATCATGGTCTCCGAGACGAGGCCCGCACTCTCTGCCTTGGCGTCGAGAGCGTGTGCCGCGTACCACCCGGACGTCGCGGTACGCTTCTTGGATGCCGGCTTCTCGAAGGCAATGCCGAGGGTTCCCGCCCCGGCGCCGAAGGCCGCCGTGATACGCGAGGCCAAACCGTAGCCCCCGGAGGATCCAATAATGAGGGCCGACTTCGGGCCGGCAATCTTGCCCTTCGACTGGACGTAGTCGATCTGCTTCTGTACCAAAAGATCGCACCCCTGCGGGTGCGCGTTCATGCAAATACCGCCGCGAATCATGGGCTTGACTACCATTGCGCCCTCCTTCGTACAGCAACATCACGCTGAAAAATGGTTTTCTGACCGTACACAAGAGCACCGAAGATGGCAACACACCCAAACGTATTCACAAGCGTGTTGACGCGTCCGCCGGGCCGGGCTACCGTTGGCCTCCTGGAGGGGCGCATAATGAAGATAGACATCCGAGAATGGGGCGGCTTATCCGCCGAGGAACGAAGGCGAATCCTCGCCCGGTCGGAAATCGACATTGCCGCGGTATCCACTGCGGTCGGGGAGGTGATTGCTGCGGTTCGACGGAAGGGGGACGCCGCGCTGCGAGAGTTGACGGCGCGCTTCGACAAGGCGGAGCTCGGGAATGTGCCCCTCATTGTCCCCGAACGGGAGATCGATGCGGCAATCGAGACCCTCTCGCCGGCCATTCGCGAGGCCCTCGACTTTGCCATTGAGAACGTCCGGCGCTATCACGCGGCCCAGGTGCCCCCGGAGATCCATACGACGGAGGTGCGCCCGGGAATCCTGGCCGGCGAACGCTGCCGCCCCATTCCCTCGGTGGGGCTATACGTCCCGCGCGGCCGGGGAAGCTTCCCCTCCATGCTCTACATGCTTGCCATGCCGGCCCACATAGCCGGCGTTGAGCGTATCGTCGTCACTACCCCACCGGGAGCCGACGGTAGCGTGGATCCGGCCTGCCTCTACGCGGCGCGCGCCTGCGGAGTGAGTCAGGTACTGCGCGTCGGCGGCGCGCAGGCGGTGGCCGCCCTCGCCTACGGAACGGAGAGCCTCCGGCCGGTGAGCAAGATTCTCGGTCCCGGCAGCGCCTACGTCGCGTCGGCAATGCGGCAGGTCGCCGGGGACGTCCACATCGGCCTGCCGGCGGGGCCCTCGGAGTCGATCATCCTGGCCGACAAGCACGCCGACCCCTGGCGCGTGAGTTTGGACCTCATGATCGAGGCGGAGCACGGATCGGACTCCTCGGCGCTTCTGGTGACGCCGAGCAGGCCCGTCGCCGAGGCGGTCGCCGAGATCGTTCCGGAGCTGGCGAAAGATGTGCCGGAACCGCGGAAGAGCTTCCTCACCGACGCTCTCACCGGCTACGGCGGCATTATCCTTACGAAGGATCTCAGCGAAGGCGTCGAGGTGGTGAACGCCTTTGCTCCCGAGCACCTCCAAGTCCAGACTCGGGAGGCCTACGAAGTCATCTCCGAGATCCACAACGCCGGGGAGATTCTCATTGGCGAGGAGAGCGCCTTTAGCATTGCGAACTACGCAAGCGGTGCGAACGCGGTTCTTCCCACCGGAGGCAAGGCGCTCACCTGGTCGCCGGTATCGGTGCGCGACTTTGTGAAGTTCCAGTCGCTTGTCCACGTCACCCCGGCGGGGTACCGCGCCGCCGAACCTCACGTGACCGCCCTGGCGGACTACGAAGGCTTCTACACCCACGCGGCCGCCTTGCGACGACGCTTCGAATCCGCGGAATAGTTGACCGCGGCGCTCAGACCACGGGCCTTCTCAGGTGCTCTGGGCATGCGCTCGGTGAAACGCTATCTCGGCCAAAAGCGGGAGGGCATTGGCCTGTGGAACGAGGTGTATCTGCAAATCCCCCGGGGAAGCATGAGCTACCGGCAGGAGCTCACGACACCGCAACCTCCCGCACGCCGGCAATGATGAGCCGAGACACGAGATCCTTGTAGTTCTCGAAGAAGTCTTCGTCCCGGGTAAAACAGAAGGCCTTCTCGAGGCCGCGGCCAAAGAGAAAGGTCGAGTAGATCATGGATAGAAGGGCGGGACCAACGATGCGGTGAAGGTCGTCACGGTCAATGCAGCCGGCACCCTTCTCTCGGCCGCTCCTCTTCGCCTCCTCAACCAGATCCGGCAGCAGCCACTCGTCCATGAGCTTGCGGATAAGCTGGAGGTAGCGCGCCTCGAGCTCGGAGGCGTCCTCCGACAGATGTGGTAGCTCCGTGACCACGATTCGAAAGACATCCTGTCGATCCTTCATGAAGGCGGTGGTCTCCGCAACAAGCCGAGTGATTTTGGCCTCCACGCCGAGCTCTTGGCGGACCGCCGCCTCCACGATCTTCGTGTACTCGTCGAAAAAGCTCGTCATGATTGCCCGCAGAATGCCGAGCTTGCCGCCGTAGTGGTAGGAGACCATCGAGACGCTCACCCCGGCCTCTCGCGCAATGTCGCGTATCCCATTGCCGTCGAAGCCGTTGCGGGCGAAGAGCCCCCGGGCAACGGAGAGGATGCGCTGCTTCGTCGTCTCGCGATCCTGCGTGGACGTCGGAGAGCCGCCGATGCTCACATCCCCTCCCCGAGGAGATCCGACATCCCCCCGTCCCGCCGTGCGGTCCGCGCCGTAACCAGGGGCTCCGTCGCCGCCCGCCGGTTCGGTGCGGCGGCGTCTCCGTCGCCATCCCCGGCGCGGTCCCCCGGGCGGCCGCCGTCACCCCCGCCTCCGGACCAGCGTCGCGGCTCGTCGAGACCGTGCTCCGTGCTGTAGTCCCGCGCCTGGTGCATGAAGGCCTGCAGACGCGTCTGGATGCCGTTGTCGTCCTGTCCGTCGTAGGCAATGTTCACCCAG
>CAYPTH010000024.1:26375-32163 GCA_964413635.1 uncultured Spirochaetaceae bacterium | reverse complement strand
GGGTCACGTAGATTCCCCAGGAGAACCGGTTCCAGGGTCACATAGATTCCCCACCCCGTCGTAGACGACGTAGGGTGTGTCCAAAAGAGAGGAAACACCGAAGGATGGAGTACCGACGTATGGACGCGCAATGCTCGATCCAGCTCGTGTCAGATCCAGATTGAGCTCCAATACCCAGCTTACTCGACATAGAGATATGCGTGTGATTGCTCGTCAGCGGATACGGACGTATTGGCCGGTCACTCACGGATTGACTGGAGGTCCACGCTCGTGTATCGTTC
Source organism: uncultured Spirochaetaceae bacterium (assembly GCA_964413635.1). Taxonomy (GTDB): domain Bacteria; phylum Spirochaetota; class Spirochaetia; order DSM-27196; family PWMO01; genus CAYFQV01. The sequence continues at coordinate 31,882 of CAYPTH010000024.1, read as the reverse complement.
GCTGATGCTATTCAGCGAGTCAACGATGGCACAGAATAGGCGGAACCGTATTCATATGATATTACTGCTTTCGGCCGGTATCGCTGTGCTAAGTGCTTGTTCAACTGTGCCGGAACGTCGTGGATCTGACGACACGTTACTCGTAGTGCCGGTTACCTTTCATCAGAACCGCGGCGGAGCTCCAGACGTCGGCTACCTCGAGATACAGCTCACCAGGCAGGGCGTGTCGGAACCAAAGGAGTGGTTGGGCTTTCAATCCATGTCGCCGTTCGCAATCCATGAAGGGCTTGCGCCCGGACGCTATCAGGTGGAGGCGGTACGCGGCAACTATGGGGGGAAGTGGGCCGGTGTTACGCTCGATGGTGAGCTCAGAGCCGAGTTTGTGCTAGAGGGGAGTGGGATCACCGTCGCCCCGATCGAGCTCCACTACCACAGCCGTTACGGCAACATCGTCACCCACGGTGGACGATTGGTGAGTCACGTCGTGTATTTCTCCGTCGAACGGACTGCGCGGGAGACGTACGACGCAGTAACCGATAGACTTGCGCGCGATCCCGACACGGAAGACTGGAAGATTCTGCCTCACTATTAATCTGGATCACTCGGAACCGCCCCGGCTTCTCCGGAGACCGTTTTATGCAAGTCCGGCTACTGTAGCTGGAGCTTCCACCGTATCATAATATGTGGCCTCGAACTCTACTGGAGGCACGTTTCCAATCGGTTCAAGTAGCCGACGAGTGTTGAACCAGTCGACCCGCTCAAGGGTTGCGAACTCCACCTGCTCGAGATTCTTCCAAGGCCCTCGTTTTCGAATTACTTCCGTCTTAAAGAGACCAATCACCGACTCTGGCAGAGCGTTGTCGTAGGAGTCCCCGGTGCTGCCGACCACGGTGTTCCGTCAGTGAACGCTCCGGTCAATGTTGACCTTTGACCCACGAAACAGGAGCACATGTCCGTGGCAAGAAGCCAGGTTGTGCTATTCCTGCGCGACAATGTTCACGCCGTCGATGTGCTTCTTCCGGTAGGGTAGGTAGGTGTTCTTGTAGAATCGGTACAGTCGCTCGTGGTGCTTAGGCAGGACTGCCTGGGTAATCTTCAGGAGGAAATCCACCGTAAGGGTCAGCGCAACATCCACCAGCTCAGGGTACCCCTTTACGGCCCGTAGGGCATGGGCACGACCTTCCCCTTCTGCGGAGTAGAACGAGTCGATGTAGGCGTCGGTACCGTGCACCGCCCCAGACCAGTGGCGATAGAAAAAGTCATACGCCAGCGGGTATCCTAGCCGTTCGCACAGATCGATGAGCTTCCGGGGGCCATTGTCTATGCTATACCAGTTGGGCGTGGGCGCGGCGGCTAGCTTCCCCCACGCAGTCTTGTATGGCTCTCGCTCAAGCTGCTTCTTAAGGTTCGCAATCTCTGCCCGGGTATCCAGCGGTTCGTATCCAGCACCACCGAACAGCCTGTCCTTTTCCCACTTTGCCTTGAACTCTTTGCCCCGGTCTGTCGTAGGGTCCAGCTTTTCGTACCGGCGTATTCGGTCCATTAGGTGCCGGGTCTGGTAGGCCACGGCACGGTCCTTCAGATCGGCTTCGACCATGTACTCCAGATTGCACTTCGTTTCAAAGAAACTCCGGAACAGCACCTTCACTCCCTCTACTGACGGAAGGCCGCTCAGCTCGGCCACCGCGTCCAGTAGCGCCATGGCATTGCGGTAGAGGAGGAAGACCGCGTTGGTCTCGGCGTCTATTCCCGGTGCGGTAGGTAGCTCCTCCATGATCAAGAGCCCCCGGTCCCGGAGCTTACGGAAGAGCTCGGCGACAGAGTTTAGGTAGTCAGTTACTTCGGCGTCGTACTCGTAGATCATCTGCTGCACCGCTCCTCCCTTCCTTCCGGCGTGGCTATAGCGCCTATTGTAGCAGAGCATGAGTATCTGCCGCGGACTCGGATTCTTCTGGGGCACCATGGGTACCGAAAGCGGTCCAGTGATTTTCCCGTGCTCCTCTACAGTCCGCTGAGAGTCATTTAGCGTGTGTTGGGCGATGTATTCCGTTTGTTCCTGAACCTTTGGTGAATACCAGCCTCCATTCGCCACGTTGTAGACTCTTTACGAATCGTGGCCCGGGAAACTCGGGGTGGTTCAGGCGATTCTCGGTCGGGCGTATTAGCCAGGCAGTCAGAAGCGCAAGAGCATTCCGCAGTGAGGCACTATCCGGGTGCGAGAGTCGTTGAGTAACCGAGCTTGCAGTAACACGTAGAATTGATCATCGACAGTTGCGGAGTTCGGCGCTTAGAATAGAGCGAATAGACGTTTCCAAAACACAGGAGGTTTCCATGCAACAGACAGTAAGCCAGCTCAAGTCCCAGTTGACCGACCGGCAAATGAACGTCTTTAACTCTGAGATAGGCAAGCACCAGAAAAGTACCGGCCTTGCCTATGTTCTGTGGTTTTTTCTCGGGACCCTCGGTATCCACCAATTCTACCTCGGCAAGGCCGGGCGGGGCGTGTTCTATCTCGTGCTCGGCATCGTCGGGTGGGTCGCCCTTATCATCAGTCTGACCTCGCTCGCCGTAGCTGATCCGGCAGCAATGTCCGACGCCAGTGCGGGGGGGATGGCGATCGGCAGTATCGTCGCGATCATTGTCTTCGTCGTCCTGGCGGTTTTCTTACTTATCGACCTGTTCACGATCCCTCGTCAGATTCGAAAGAAGTTGGAAGAGAAGGAAAAGGAGTTGATCCTTCAACTCAAGGATGAGTCCACCGAGGAATCCGGTTCGACTGAGAGCACGTAGTCCGATCCCGCTTAAACCACCGGCTTCGTGCCGGGGAGTCGATTTTGCTAGCTCATGGAAGCGTCACGTGACTTCAGTCGCGGGAGACATTGCGACGGGCTCTGAACGTCTATCGGCAAAGGGAGATCCGAATGAAAACAAGAATGCTATTGAGTAGTGTCGTTTTGCTCGCACTGCTCTTCGGTTGTAAGGCAGACGAACTTGAAATCGACCTCGAAGCTTCTAACGTTATTTCGGTCGTTCAGGGAGAAACGTACAACGCTGAGTTCGAGGCCGTGTTTTCGTCATTCGGCGATTTAGATGACGAGCAACGATCACAGATCGACGCCATCGAAAGGATTATAGAGAACTACGTCGAGATCACTGATTTTGAAATAGAATCCACCGACATGGGCTTTGAGATAACCGTAGAAGGTGAGCTACCGGTGACGAACGACAAGGATGCAGCCGAAGCGTACTTCATTCATGTCGCGGAATCCACATTGTTCCAGGGTTACTACCGCGCTCAGTTGATGACCGGCACGGACTTCGCACGAATGAAGAGCGAGATGGAAGAGGTCAACTTCATGCTGTCCCCGGACAAATACCATCCCACTCAGTTTCGTGTAGAAGGTCAATCGCTCGACGTAATCGCACCGGCGGCACAGATCGAAGGCACTGGCTACTTCATGTATCAGGGTACAGTTGACCGCCGCCTTACGATGAATTTCAAGGGCGGGGTCTTCGATGACGTCGGCGCCGGATTTTTCTTCAGAATCCGTGAGTGAGCGTCGAGCTTAGCGACTACTCAATCTGCGATGCTGTCAGCGTAGGCCCTGTCTCGCGCGTTGCCAAGGACTGCATACACAGGACATAAGCGGTGCAGGTCCCACCGCGAATGACCGGAGTATACAAGGCGACGATCAGCGAATACTCGTTACGGTTCGGACGCAGCGGGCTCAGCTATCCAGCGAGCCTACAGCTCCTTGACACACTGCGCAACGGGCGAGCACGATGTGATCTTTTCGAGGTAATATTACAGAGATGGTCATCCGTTCACGAGATCATTGCCGAGCCGGGAGGCTGCGGGCATGAGTTCAAAAACAACGAACAAGAATCGAGTTGATGCCTGTCGGGCGGAAACCGCTCGGCCCACTGTGACAGCCTTCATTCGTCTCGGTGGCGCGGTCTTGCTGGTCCTTGCACTCTTAGGTGGATGCTGGACCTTCGACGCCGCGTCCTCGCCTTCCTCCACTTCATCGTCGAAATCTTCTTCGCCGGGCAGCACTCGCGGACTCGCCACTGACTACAAACCCGAAGGGTTCAAGGGCGGTTACGCAGATACAGAAGTCAACCCTGGCGTATTCCCAATTACTTTCCGCGGTAATGGGTTTACCTCGCAACAGGAAGTACATGATCTCGTCCGACTGCGGGCAGCGGAAGTTGCGATTGAAGAAGGACTCCCGTACTTCGTGATTCTGCAGCGGGATCAAACGGTGACCTACGCTCCAGTCGGTAATACGCAAGTACCGAAGTATAAGGCATTCATCTGGATTCAGGTGTTTGCATCAAAGCCGTCAACAGATCTTGTCGTATACGACGCGGAGTTCGTCTACGAGAACATAAACCAAGATTACGACCTCGGCCTACCGTCACTGTCCGTTGCGGTGAAAGAACCCAGCGATGGCCAGCCTGGCACCGGCACGCCACCACAAGGCGGCTCCTCCCCAACGGGCAGCGGTACAGGCTTCTTCGTTACAGCAGCAGGTCACGTGGTGACCAATCACCACGTAGTTGATGGTGCGGGGCGTGTGGAAGTCGCATATGACGACGTTTCTCTTCTGGCCGAGACTATCGCCGTCGACGAAGATGTCGACCTGGCACTCTTAAAGGTGGATCACCCCGATGGCGAACAATTCGCGCATCTCGGTGTTTCACTATCCCAGGCGAGTCTCGGTACGGAGGTGTTCACCGTCGGGTTCCCGGCACCAGATCTGCAAGGAGTTTCGCCGAAACTCACCACCGGCGTAATAAGCTCGACGGCAGGACTTAAGGACGATCAGCGCGTCTATCAAACCAGTGTACCCATCCAACCGGGCAACTCTGGAGGTCCCTTAGTCACAGAGGACGGTCAAGTCGTCGGGATAATCGTTGCCAGTCTCAATTCAGTAGCAGCCTTTAATCGAACGGGCTCACTGCCACAGAATGTGAACTACGCCATCAAAAGCTCTCGGCTAGTGCCGCTACTGAGCGACGCGGGAATACTCGGCAGAGTGCAAACAGATTCAGGTACAAATCTCTCGCGACAACAAGCAAATGCGCTCGTCGTGGAAAGCGTTACTATGGTCCTGACGTACTAAGGGTCGAGTCCTGATCTGGGCAGAACCTGGATCGAGAAACGGAATGGCCCCTCTGTGTTGCAATGCCGCCGAACACCGGTGTGCTCACGATACGCAGCAGCGTCTGAAGAATGTAGGTGGGTAACTCGATCCCTCGTTGGGCTTCGGCATGGCAGAGGATGAGTGTCAGCCGCAGACTCGCGTGTTTTGTAGGTGCGGATAGTACCGAAACACCGCCGGGGATTGTCCTGGGGTCCTGCACGAGGGTCCATCCCCTTAGCTACACGCCTACGTCACGCTAAAGGGGCTCGAAATGTTGGAAGACATCGCGGCATCACACGTGTGCTCGGAGTACACGGAGGTGTAGGCCGGGCCATACGCAATACACCGCGCTCACCA
>CAYPTH010000024.1:0-26275 GCA_964413635.1 uncultured Spirochaetaceae bacterium | reverse complement strand
GCTCGGAGTACACGGAGGTGTAGGCCGGGCCATACGCAATACACCGCGCTCACCATACGGATACGAGCCGGACTGCCCCTTCTCACCAATCACGGCCTTCGCGGAACTCGGGGCGGTTCACTCCGGCTACGGTACGGGTATGCACAAGGTCACTCGAGCGCACCGCTCGTAGGCTGCGAGCCTCTATTGTTTCCACCGCGTGGGTGTGACCGTCCAGGGTCAGGAACTCGACTTCGTAGGCGGTACCGTTCTCGTATGTGTGAACAACCGTTCCCACGTCCCCGGCTCGGAGATCCGTGTTCGCAATGTCATTGGTTAGAACGATGGGATCATGCTCTTTCACTTTCGACCCTCCCGCCCGGATATGCGGTCACACGCCGCGCATCACCGTCAGCCCGAGCTGTGCTTCGAGCACATCGAAGTCTCGATCATTGTGGATGAGCGGCAGGGCGTTCTCAATGCAGTATGTGGCAATAAGCAGGTCAACGGTCTTGCGCACCGTGATTCCGCCGGCGCGAAGCGTCCGATAGTTCTCGGCGGCCTTCAGTGCCACATCCCTACCGACCAGGTCGCGGTACTCCAATCGCTCGATCACCTTGCTCGCCTGTCGATGATCCGAATCAGAACGGAATCCTTGAAGCAGCTCGGCGATGATGAGGTCCCCAATGACGACGCGGTCCGAGCCTAACGCATCGTCAACGGCATCCGTGTGCGGTGCAGCGATCCCATTGAAATAGTCGATCCACGCCGAGGTGTCTACGAGGACCACCCGTCCCCCTCCCGTTCGCTACGCGTCGCGCCTCATGCGGTCGAGGTCTCCCTCCCACTTCAGCCGACCGCGTAGACGACGCACGGCGTTCTGCCGGTGAACATGAACGAGGAGACGCAACCCCTCTTCGACGGTTTCCCGCTTGGTCTTTTTTCCGGAAACCTGCATTGCGTCATCCATCAGCTTGTCATCTATCACGATGTTCGTCCTCACCGCGCCTCCATGTGTATGCTCTGTACAATCATACACATGCGAGTCTAGGGGAGCAATCCCCTCCAGGCTTTCACGCCGGGCCGCCATGTCGCCAAGGTTTCGCGCTCCGGCTCACCCCTCGGCCTAGCCCGTGGCTCAGCCCAACTCCCCACTCTCCAAAAAGCTGTAATACCGGTCGTGGCTGAAAATGACGTGATCGAGCAGGTGCATCCCCAGCGTCTCCCCCGCCGCCACCAACCGCCGCGTCACCTCCCGGTCTTCGGTGCTCGGTTCTACGTTCCCGCTGGGGTGGTTGTGGGCAACGACAACCGCGGCGGCGCGGTCGGTCATGGGGTCGGCAAAGACTTCGCGGGGGTGGACGACGGTGCGGTTGACCAGTCCCACCGTCACGATCCTGGTGGCCACGACTTCGTGGGCGCCGTTGAGAGAGAGGCTCAAGAAGAGCTCCTGCTTGCGGTCGGCGTAGTGGCGGACCAGAGGCAGAATATCCGCCGGGAAGCGGACCCGATGTTTGCCCGGACAGAGAATGCGCCGGGCGAGCTCGAGGGCGGCGACAATGAGGCAACTCTTTGCGGCGCCCAGGCCGGACACCGCGTTGAGATCGGCAGCCTCAATGGGGGCTTCCCGGGCATCGAGAAGCTGCAGCACCTCTTCGGCGAGCTCCCACACATCCTTTCCCCTGATACCGGTGCCAAGGAGAATGGCGACGAGCTCGCGATCGGAGAGATATTCGGCTCCGTGTTGGAGCAGCCGCTCCCGTGGCCGGGGCGGCGCGGCGGCGTGCGTCATTGTGTCCACGCCACCTCTCACGGCCTGCCCGGCTCCCCTGATTCAGCCGCCTGATTCGGCCGGTTGAGGCGCATTGTGGGCCCGAGGGCGTCAGGTCTCCTCTTTAATTGGAGTTCGACATGCGACAGATGACTCTTTGCTTGTTATACTTGTTCTAGTTGTGAGAGATGCGTGTGGTGAAGGCTCATATGCGAAAGCGAGACATTCACCATTTTCGCCTCTTTGAAAGAAGATAATCGTTTGAGAAGAGGAGCGATGTCTATGAATCGGAAGCACCTAATGCGGCTCGGCTTCATGCTACTCATTGGCCTTGCCGCCGTCGCGCCCGCAATTGCCGGGGGCGGGCAAGAAGAGGCTGAAGCTGAGATCGAGATGCAGCGACAGCCCCGTCAGTTTATATCACCGGACGAAAGCAGCGGGGTTCAAGACGAACTGCAGCTGCCGTTTCCCAGCGTAACGCTTCCGGCAGAGGATCTCGTTATTGTCCAATACGACCTTTCGGTGTTCAATGCCGACGGCGAGCTTGTGTGGACGCAGAGGCAGGTTCAGGAAGAGCGCGTAGGATTCCTGGGCAATCTGTTCGGCGCGGACAAGCCGAGTGTTGAGGTCCCCGACAATCTCACCTGGGACGGCACCTACCGGAGCTCCGACCTCGGTGGGGACGGTGAATTGGTTCCAGATGGCGACTACAACTATCAGCTCATCATTACGGATGACGAGGCCAACGTAGCGCGGACGCCTCCCTTTGGCGTGACCGTGGACAACGAGCCCCCGCAGGTCGAGTCGGTGTCTGAACCGAACTTCACCATCTTCAGCCCCAACGATGATGGAGTCCGAGACACGGTCACATTCCGTCAGGACGCCTCCCGCGAGCAATCGTGGACCGGCCGGATCCTCAATGCCGACGGCGACGTCGTGTGGGAACAGGTCTGGGAAAACGCGAACCCCGCCAACCGGGGCCGTGACGTAGAACCTCCGTCGGAAATCACCTGGGACGGTACCTACAACGTCGGCGGCAACGCCGGAGACGTTGTACCCGAGGGGCGGTACACTTACCAGCTCTCCAGTCAGGACCGCGCCGGCAACTCGACCACCTTTGAGTCGGACTGGACCATCACCATGAGTCTCCGCGCCGGCGACGTCATGCTCTCGGTGCAGAATGAGGACACCATCTTCAGCCCCAATGGCGATGGCATCCAAGACACCCTGACCGTGGGTATCGAAGTCCTCGAACCAGAAGGCATTGACACCTGGGAGATCGAGGTTGCGCCGCGCGATGATCCGGCGAGTGTGCTGGCCAGTCTGACCGGAACGGACAGCGTACCGGCGACGGTGACCTACGACGGCCGCAACATGGGTGGAAACGTCTTGGACGACGGTGTTTACTCCGCGCTCATGACTATCCAGTACGACAACGGCAACGTGGTATCCTCCGAGCCAATCGGCTTCACCGTCGACACCACCGAGCCGAGCGCCCAGGTGAGCGCGAATACGCTCCCGCAGGCGACCGACCGGGAAGACCCTCTGGTCTTCGGTGGGACGAACAAACAAGCCTTGGAGATTTCCGCTCGGATCAGCGACGAGCCCGAGTGGTACGCCGTTATCAGCAGTGAGGAGCAGCAACTCCGGGCGCCAATCGGTGAATATGGCCTTTCGGGACCGCAGTTCACCGTCGAGTGGGACGGCACCATGCCCGACGGCTCGGAAGCACCCGACGGCATCTACTCGCTCTATCTCGAATCTACGGACCGCGCCGGCAACTCCGGGCGCTCTCAGGAGCTCCGGGTGCGGAGAGATACCCGGGAAACCCCCATTGATCTCGAGATCGAGGGAGCGGTGATCACCCCGAACGACGACGGTATCGACGAAACCGTCACAATCGTGCCGCAGTTCGAGGTCGCCGAGGGGATCGATGAGTTCCTCCTCGAGATTCGCAACGAGCGAGGACAGATTGTCAGAACGCAGTACAAGCGGTCGCCTTCCGAGAGTTTCGAATGGGGCGGAGAGAACAACGCCGGCGGCATTGTCGACTCCGGTGACTACACGGTTGACTTCCGCATCATCTACTACAACGGCAACGAGCCCGAGGTGACCGGCGTTGGACCGATAAACGTCGATACCACCGCCGTGACCGAAGAGCCCGAGGCCACGCCACCCAATATTCGAGTAGACGCGGGTCCGCTTCCCTTCTCGCCGGACGACGATGGTGAGAACGACCAGCTGCGAATCCGCCTTACTACGCGGAGCCTCACCCCGATCACGCGCTGGAGCGTGCGGATCCTCGATCCGACGGGCAAGCTCTTCCGCGAATGGAGCGACTCCGGTGAGCCGCCATCAATCCTGCGGTGGAACGGCCGCGCCAGAGACGGCGAGCTCGTGCAGAGCGCAGAGACCTACACGGTCGTCTTCCTCGTCGAGGACAGCGAAGGCTTCGTCGTAACGGAAGAGACCGACGTTCCCATCGACATCCTGGTCATGAAGGAGGGGGATCGTTACCGCATTCGCGTGCCGAGCATCCACTTTGCACCGTACACGGCCGACCTCTTTGATGTGGAACAGGTTCTGCTCAATGAGAACCTCCAGACCCTGCGCCGCTTGGCGACCATTCTGGAGCGTTACCCCGACCGCGAGATTACGATCGAGGGCCACGCAGTTCACATCTTCTGGGAGCCCGGACCGCGGAAGGATCGGGAGCAGGAACAGGTGTTGATACCCCTGTCTCGCAACCGCGCTCGCGAGGTCAAGGAGGCAATGATCATCCTCGGCATCGATAACGAGCGGATGAACGTTGTCGGCTACGGCGGTTCACGCCCGGTCGTCCCGCACAGCGACGAGGACGACCGCTGGAAGAACCGGCGGGTCGAGTTTGTCCTCGAGAAGTAAGGAAGGGAACGCTGCCGGCGGCTCGCGTCGGCAGCGGTGACCGCGGGTGCGCTGGTATGCGTGCCGCGGCCATTTGACGAACACTTCAAGCCGCCCGCATCCGCGGGCGGCTTTTTCGTTATCTTGACACCGCTTAGGCTCTTTGCTACGTTCCGAGTTCTACGGAATAGAACCGAAGGAGACAGAATGTCGAAAGCACATCGCGGGCGACCGCTGAAGGAAGAGACTCAGGGCGCCGGACGCGGATACTGCCCGGTTACCAAGAAGACGGGCGTGAAGCTTCTCTACGAAGTTGAGATTGACGGTCAGAAGGTCATGGTCTCGAAGGCGGGAAAGGCGACGCTGGATAACGCGCGACGCCGGAAAGAAGAACAGGAGCAGAAGAAGGAAACGGCCACCGCGGAAGAGTAGTCTCTTCCGCGGCTATTTGGCGCCGGCACAGTGCCCAGCGCCGTGTGACCGACGGAGTGTCAGTCGCACTCCTCCTCATCGGCGAGCTCGACACCCTTGGCTCGCTTCCCTGCAAGTATCTTACCCAAGCCCGAAACTTTCTCGATATCATCGTCAATACAGCCTTCCCGCTCCTTGTTGAAGTACTCGGGATCCTCGAAGGAGTAGGTGAAGTTCGTATGCACGTCGTAGCGCTCTTCCATGAGCGCAACGGTGTCCTCGGTCATGACGAGCTCTTCGTCCGTCGGAATGACGAAGATCTTGGTCGGTGAGTCGTCTGTGGAAATCACCGTTTCGGCGTTCTTCGTTCGGGAGGCAGTGTTCTTCGCCTGATCGAGCTTAATCCCCATCACCTCGAGCTCCTTCACGGCGAGCTCGCGTATCGTGGGACCGCGCTCACCCACGCCGGCGGTGAAGACCACCGCATCGACGTGCCCGAGTGCTGCTACGTAGGAGCCAATATACTTTCGGATCCGGTACGCCTCGGCCTCTATGGCGAGTCTTGCCTGCTCGTCGCCCTTGTCGGCGGCCTGCTCAATGTCACGGCGGTCGACATACTTCTCGGTAATACCGAGAACACCACTCTTCTTGTTCAAGATTCGCTCGAGCTCGTCTGCCCCGAGATTCGCGGAGTTCATCATGTGAAATGGAATGGCGGGATCAATGTCGCCGGAGCGCGTGCCCATGACCAAGCCCTCCAAGGGCGTAAGGCCCATGGAGGTATCCACGGAGACACCGTTTTTGATGGCGCAGATGCTCGCGCCGTTTCCAATGTGGGCAATGATGAGGTTGGTCTCGCTTGGCTTCTTGCCCAAGAGCACCGCGGCGCGCTTGGCGGTGTAGAGAAATGAAGTGCCGTGGAAGCCGTAGCGTCGAACGCCGTAATCCCGATACCAGGAGTAGGGGACGGCGTAGATGTAGCTCTTCGCCGGCATGGTCTGGTGCCACGCCGTGTCCATGACCGCCGCGTGAGGTACGTCGGGTAGCAGGCTCCGCGCCGCCTCGATGCCCATGATGTTTGCGGGGTTGTGGAGCGGGGCGAGGCTCTGGAGCTCACGGAAGGTGTCGAGAACCTCGTCGGTTACCAGCACCGACTTGGCGAACTTCTCGCCTCCGTGCACCGCCCGGTGCCCGACCGCCTTAACTTCCGAGATATCGGAAATCGCGCCGTGCTTCTTGTCCACAAGGGTCCGCATGATCAGATCAATGGCTTCTCGATGATCGGGACAGGCGTGCTCGAGCTCGTACTCGTCCTTGCCTTTTGCCTTGTGGGTGATTTTCGATCCTTCTTGGGTTACGCGTTCTACAATTCCGCTTGCGAGAGGTTCCTTCGCGATCCAGTCGTAAAGCTGATACTTCACCGAAGAACTTCCGCAGTTGAGCGTGAGAATTACCATCGGTTCCTCCGGGATTGCTGTTCACATGTCGATGTGTGCACGAATTGTCCCACAACATTGAGCAAACATCAAGGAGACCCGCGTTGGAGGAATTTGGCGTTGCGCGCCCCGGATTTCCGGTTTACTCTGTTTAGTAACGCGAGTTATTGGCAGGGCGGTGCGCGTGGATGCGCCACCCGGCGCTGCCAGTACGAACAACCAATTAGGAGGAGTGTTCATGAGACTACACATTAAGGCTCTCGTGACGGCTCTCGTGTTGGCGCTATTGATCGTTCCCTTTGCCATGGCCGGCGGCCAAGGTGAAGAGGGCGGCGGCCAGCAAGAGATGGAAGAAGGCGCAACGGCTTCCGACGCTACCGGGAACCCCTGGACCGACGGTCAGGACCTTTCGGGCCAGACAGTCACTATTTTCGGCGCCTTCGTTGATACGGATGCCGAGAACTTCGAAGCGAGCATGGTTCCCTTCGAAGAAGCTACCGGCATCGAGGTTCAGTACGAAGGCTCGGCGGACTTCGAGTCCCTCATTACCGTCCGCGCGGAGGGCGGAGACCCCCCCGATGTTGCGGTCTTCCCGCAGCCCGGCCTAATGGACGACCTGGTTGAACGCGGCCACATTCTCGACGTCCGTGACATGGTTTCCGAGAGTAAGCTGCAGGAGAACTACCTCCAGAGCTGGCTCGATATGGCCATGTCCGGTGACATTATGGCAGGCGTATGGTACCGAACGAGCCTCAAGAGCCTCGTATGGTATCCGCACCCTGAGTTCGGCGAAGCAGGCTACGAGATTCCCGAAACCTGGGACGAAATGCTGGCCCTCTCCGATCAGATGGTTTCCGACGGCGAGACTCCCTGGAGCATCTCAATGGAGAGCTCCGGTGCAACCGGCTGGGTCGCCACCGACTGGATGGAAGACATCATGCTGCGAACCGCTCCTCCTGAGGACTACGACGCCTGGGTGAACGGTGAGCTTCCCTTTAACTCCGATCAGGTTCGTCGTGCGGCCAACATCATGGCGGAGATCTGGTTCAACGAGGATTACGTCCTTGGCGGCACCAACTCAATCCTGACCGTTCCCTTCGGCGACGGTACTGCACCCCTCGAGGCCAATCCGCCGCGGGCGTGGCTCCACCGACAGGCCAGCTTTATTGCAGGCTTCTTCGGCGAAGACACCCAACTCGGTGAGGACATGCGCTACTTCTACCTCCCGCCGATCGACGAGGAAGAGGGCCGACCCGTGCTGACCGCGGGCGACATTATGAGCCCCATGACCGATAGGCCCGCAACGGCCGCCGTCATGAGCTACCTCTCCGAAGGTCTTTCGACCAAGGCGTGGGTGGAGAGCGGAACCATGGTTTCGCCCCACAACGACGCGCAGCTGTCGTGGTATCCCAACCAATGGTCCCGCGGATACGCAGAGATCCTGCAGAACGCCGACACCGTTCGCTTTGACGCTTCCGACCTCATGCCCGGACAGGTTGGCGCCGGCTCTTTCTGGACCGGTATGACCAACTGGGTAGCCGGAGATGATCTGGAGACGGTGCTCCAGAACATCGACCAGTCCTGGCCGGAGTAGTATCACACACTCTCACGGCAATAGAGCCGTGATGGTGTTGCGCGGCCCGGCATTCGCCGGGCCGCCACAATTTCTGCATTGCACATGAAACCAAAAGGTGGACATTCCACTGGGGGAGCCACATGAGTCAGGCGCTAGAACAGTCAGGATTTGGCAAGTTCTTGACCTCCAAGATCGGTAAGCTCATTGTCTCGCTGGTCGTCGTTGTCGGGGTCATTATTGCCATCTACCAAAGCTTCATTTTCATGCGGGATTCGGAGGCTTCGAAGTTCGCAATTGGGCTAATTGCCTTGGTCGTGGGGATTGGCGGGATCTGGGTACTTCTGTGGTCGCTGAACAACTTCGTTGATTCCTTGCCGGAGCGCGTCCGCAACACCCTGCGACCCTTGGTGTTCGCAGGCCCCGGCGCGTTGATCCTGGGACTCTACCTTGTCTTTCCCACGATCTATACCTTCTATCAGAGCTTCATGAACCGCACGACGACTGAGTTCGTCGGCCTCCGGAACTACGCATTCATCTTCACTGATCCGCAGATGCTGATCGTGCTACGAAATACGGTCTTGTGGGTCGTCTTAGTACCGGCGGTCGCCGTTGCGCTGGGATTGTTGATCGCGGTCATGACCGACCGTCTGCGACCGACTTGGGAGAAGGTAACGAAGTCACTCATCTTTCTGCCGCTCGCGATCTCCTTCGTCGGGGCGAGCGTTATCTGGCGTTTCGTCTACTATTATCAGCCTCCAGGCGCCGAGCAGATCGGGCTTCTCAACGCACTAGTCACAAGCCTTGGAGCCGACCCGGTTGCGTGGCTGATTCAGCGACCGTGGAACAACTTGTTTCTGATCTTCATCATGATATGGCTGCAGACCGGATTTGCCATGGTCATCCTCTCCGCATCGGTGAAGGGCGTGCCGAAGGATCTCTTGGAGGCGGCGCGGATCGACGGCGCCGGTGAGATCCGGGCCTTCTTCAACGTGACTGTGCCCTACATCAGCGGGAGCATTCTTACGGTCACCACCACGATCCTGTTTCTGGTGCTGAAGATCTTCGACATTGTCTACGTCATGACGAGTGGACGCTTTGGGACAGGGATAGTGGCCAGTAGGTTCTATCAGGAGGCCTTCATTTTCAGAAACGCCGGGCGGGGGGCCGCGCTGGCCATCTTCCTCTTGATAGTTGTCATTCCGTTCATGATACGGAATGTCCGATCCATGCGGGAGAAGAGGAGGTAACGAGCCATGAGCGATCAAATTGCACGCACGAAAGAACGTGGCCCGGGAGCATCCTCTCTCGGTGGAGGAGGCAGCGAAGGACGGCTCGAGACCGCTCGCGCGCCAAGTAAGTCGGCGGTTCGAGCGAAACGCGTTATTGCCGGCATTCCAATGCGCCTGTTCATCCTTATCATCATCCTGGTGTGGACCTTGCCGACCTTGGGGTTGCTCGTGAGCTCCTTCCGAACGCGCTCGGCAATCTCCAATTCCGGATGGTGGACCGCGGTCGTTCAGCCGTTTCAAGAGAATTGGACCCTGGCAAACTATGACCAGGTGATCACCGCGGACCGAATGGGAACCGCCTTCGTAAACAGCCTCTTGGTGGCTGTTCCCTCGACGGTCATTCCCATTACCATTGCCGCTTTCGCGGCCTTCGCAATTGCGTGGACCAACTTTCCGGGACGGGAGGGTTTGTTCATACTCATGGTAACGCTGCTTGTTGTCCCGTTACAGGTGGCGTTGATACCCATGTTACGGGTCTACACATCGCTACAGCTAAACGGGACATACATTGGAATATGGTTGGCGCACACAGGCTTCGGCTTACCCTTGGCGACGTACATCCTCTACGGCTACGTCTCCAACATACCGAAGGAAATCATTGAATCCGCCCACGCCGATGGAGCGACGCCGTGGCTCATGTTCACGCGCCTGGTGCTCCCGCTGTCGGTGCCGGCAATTGCCTCCTTCGGCATCTTCCAGTTTCTGTGGGTCTGGAACGACCTCCTGGTGGCGTTGGTGTTCTTGGGCACCGCCCCGGCCAAGTCGGTCGTTACGGCGCGCCTCTCCGAGTTGGTTGGATCCCGCGGGCAGGACTGGCACGTCCTTACCGCCGGTGCATTCTTGACAATGGTTATGCCCCTCATCGTCTTCTTCACGCTGCAACGCTACTTTGTGCGGGGTATGATGGCAGGATCGGTGAAGGGCTAGCTCTGAGTTAGAGATGGCCAAGAAACGGGTTTCGGCAGAGGATGTGGCCCAAGCGGCCGGGGTGTCCCGCACGACGGTTTCCTTCGTGGTGAACAACACCCCCGGCAAGGCCATCTCCGAAGAGACCCGTCGGCGCGTCCTCGACGCTGCCGAGCGCCTCGGATACATACCCAACGAGCACGCCCGTCGGCTCGCCTTCTCACGGAAGCGAGCCATCGGGCTGTTCATTGGTCACTCCCAATACGTCTACACGGACGCCTTCATCAGCCGCGTGGTGGAAGGTATGGCGCAGGCCATGAACCGGCGTCGCGTACAGTTGATCATCCATCCCGTGTCTCTCACGGAACGAAGCTATATGCGCCTTGCCAAGCGAGACCAGGTCGAGGGTATCGTCTTCATTAACACTCATGACGATGATCCGGCTATCGCGGAGGTGATTGAGGCGGGCTTCCCATCGATCACCCTCGATCCACTAGGAAACCGTGAGATCGACCAGGTCTACGTGGACAACGACGCGGCAACCGAAGACGTCGTGCGATATCTCTTGGACCTCAATCACCGTGACATTGCCATGATCACGCACGCCCGTACGGTCTACTCCGCGTCGCGCATCCGCCGCGAGGCGTTTGGGCGCGTGTGCAGTGAAGCCGGGATAGAGGTGCCGGAACGCTGGATTCAGCACGGTGACTTCTCCGAACACAGCGGCTATCTGGCCATGCAGGAGATCCTCGCTTCGCCGCCCCTGCCGACCGCCGTCTTCGCGGGAAACGACGTTGTCGCCTACGGGGCCATGCGCGCCATCAACGACGCCGGTTTGCGGATTCCCGAGGACATCTCACTCTGCGGTTTCGACGACGACTACCTCTCGCGCTACCTCAATCCGCCCCTCACAACAATGGCGCTACCCGCCGCCGGCATGGGCTCCGCCGCGGTGAGCCTGCTCATGAGCCGCCTCGACGAAGAGGAAGAAGTTCCCTTCCCCTCTCGGGTGGTTCTGCCCGCCCAACTCTCCATTCGCAACTCCTGCCGCAAGCTTAGCTGAAGCACCACAGCCCCTCGACCCGTGACTCTTCATGTATGCGGTGGAGTAGTGGAGATCGATGTGTCCGAATGCCGAGCTTGGCTTGCTGCCTAACCCTGCTGTTCGCCGCCGGGCTCTTCGCCCCGGGCGGCGCCGGCGCCTTGGACGGCGCTGTGGAGCTGTCGGGACGCACGGACGGGGTGGTCGAGGCGCGGCTTCGCGGCAACGCCGCGGCGGTGCGGAGTGTCTACGCCGGCCGGTGGCGTGCGGATTCACGCGGCAGTCACCGGGTGGGGGTCTCGGCACCGCCGGCCGTGGTCGGGCCGGTGACTGAGGGCGGCGTGTTGGCGCACCTGTCCCGGCCCGGTGAGCTTGTTGCCGATCCCAAAGGCCATCTTTGGTCGTCGCCCCTTTCGCTGGTTCCCGAGCCGTCGCCGGCAACGGACTTCGGGGTTCTGGTGCGCGCCGGAGTCGCCGTCGCCGTGCTGAAGGGCACCGACCGCACCACCGCCACGGTCCTGCTCGGACCGACACCACGCTCGTGGAAGCGCATTGGGCTTGTGGGAAGCGTCGGCGCATCGTGGCCCACGCCGGGTCCGCCGCCGGAGGAGTGGTTCCCGGAGGCGCTGCCTTCCCATGAGAGCGAGCTGTATCACGCCGGTGGGGGGCTTTTCTTCTCGCCCGTCCTCCGTGACGGAAGCGTTGCTGCGGTGGCCGTGGCCAACGTCAGCGCGGCCCACACCTTGCGTCCGGGAACAGCCGCATCCCTTCATGTGCTCGGCGAGGGCAATGCCGCGACGCTGCGCCTCGCCGGCGCGCGAGTCGGTCGGCACTACACGGCGCCGGATGGAAGCGAGCCCGCGCGAACCGGACCGGTGGTCGGGCCGAGGGCCGGTGCCCGCTACCGCGGCGAAGGGCGGTTCACGCTGGAGCGCCGCGCCCGCCTCCTCCTTGACGGCGCGGTCTCCCTGCAAGAGGTCCCGGAGGGACCGCGGTGGATTGATCGATCCCTGGAGCTCGAGTGGCGGATATCCGGCGACAGGGGGCTGGCCCCCGGCACCTTCGAGATCGGCGTGCGGGCAAAGGAGACGAGTGACGGCGAAGGTGAGCTCAGGCCGGCGGTGGAGCTCTCGGGAAGGACGGCGGCGGGGCGCCTCGAACCGGCAATGCGGAGCAGCGTTACCTTCGGCTACGAAGCGGGCCGCGACGGAGCGGACCTCGCCGCAGCGGACCCCGTCGCAGCGGCCGGAGGCGGGGGGCGGGTCGTGCGAAGGCTCGACTCGGCTGAGCTCCTCTTCCGTGGACAGGTGGTGGTTCGCCCGGCCGCCGGGGCGACGCCGGGTACCCTCGCCATCCCGATTGCCACGGAGATCGGGTGGGACTTCCCGGTTGCGGCGGCGCCCGCGCACGAGGACGACCCGACGCGCGGGAGTCCTCTGACAACGCTGTCGATGTCGCTTGGCGGGGAGTGGGAAGGACGCGTCTCGAAACTGAAGGGAATGATCCGCCTGGAAAGTCGCGGGCGGCCCTCACCGCCGGAGCCGGGGAAGTTCTGGGAGGCGTATCGGCTCAGTCTGGAGATAGCGCTTCGGTGGAGCGCCGACCCTGCGTGACCGGCGCAGCCGCTGCGCCGGTCACAATCCCAGTATGAGTCGCGCAATCTCGAAGTAGATGGTCAGGCCGGCGACGTCGATCACCGTCGCCATGAGCGGCCCCGCCATGACCGTTGGATCGGCGCCGAGGCGGTGAATGAGCAAGGGCGCCAAGGCGCCTATGACGGAAGAGAAGAGCACCACGAAGACCAAGGCGGCGCCGACGGTCGTGGCTTCAATGAGCTCGATACCCGGTGGGAGTAGCGCGCCGCGAAGGAAGAGCACGCCGCCAAGGGCCAGGCCCATGAGCAGTCCGACGACGAGCTCTTTGAGAATGACCCCGCCAATGTCGCGGAAGTGGAGCTCCCCCGTTGCGAGTCCACGGATCATGAGGGTCGAGCTCTGGGTCCCCGAGTTACCACCGGTTTGCGTAATGACCGGGACAAACCAAACCAGAAAGGCCGCGGCGGTAAGGAGCGGTTGGTAGGCGTTGAGAACATTGGTCGTTATGGTGCCCGCGACCAGGAGAATGGCCAGCCACGGAACGCGCCGTGCCATCAAGCGCCATACGGAGGAGTCGGTGTAGCGCTCGAGGCTGCCGCCCATGGCACCCATCTTGTAGACGTCTTCGGTCTGCTCGTCTTGAATGACGTCCAGCACGTCGTCGAAGGTTACAATGCCGAGCAGGCGGTTGTAATCGTCGAGAACGGGGAGGGCAATCAGGTCGTGCGCGCCGAGGATGCGCGCAACCTCTTCTTGGTCCGTGTCCTTCCGGACCGAGACGATTTCCGAGACCATAATGTTTTCCACGCGCTCGGTGTCGTCGTGGAAAAGCAAGTCCTTCAGCGAGACGACGCCTGTGAGTCGTTTGAGCTGGTCCATCACGTAGACGTAGTAGATCGTCTCGACGTCTTGCCCCGTCGAACGCACAAAGGCCAAGGCCTGCCCGACGGTGAGTACCGACCGAATGGCGGCGTAGCGGGGCGTCATGAGGCCGGCGGCGTCGTCCTTATCGAAGCGCAGGAGGAACTTCGTCTCCTGCTTGGCTTCATTCGAGAGGGAGTTCCAGACGGCCTCGCGGACCTCGGGTGAAATCACCTGGATAATGTCGACCAGATCATCCGGCGCCACCTCGTCAAAGAGCTGCCGGACGTTCTCCATCGGCAAGCTCGCGAGGAGACTCTCCTGGTCGGATTGAGAGAGCTCCGTAATGAGGTCCGCCTTGGTCTCCACGTCCAAGATGCGGAAGATCTTGAGCGCCTCTTCGTCGGTGAGGGAGTCCCAGACGTCGAGGAGATCGTGGATTGGGAGGTTTGCAACAAGAGAACGGAGCTCATCGTCATTGAGGATGTGCATGTATTCGCGGAGGTTTTCGACAAGTGACAGCATTAGGCCCCCCAATCTCCGGCGTAGAGCACCTCGCGCTCGAGGCGCAGTCCGAGTTGCTCCTGGACCCGGGTCTCCACGTGCTCAATGAGCGCGCGGATGTCGGCAGCCGTGGCATTTCCGGTGTTGATAATGATGTTTGCGTGTTGATCCGAGATCCGCGCGCCCCCGATCTGATGGCCGCGGAGTCCCAACGAATCAATGATCTTCCCCGAGGGGCTTCCGAACTCTCGGTTGTTCTTAAAGACGCTGCCCGCCGACGGCCCGCTGAAGTGGCCCTTGGTCGAGCGGTCCTCCTCGTGCTCGCGCATCCGGGCCCAAATGGCCGCCGGTTCTTCGCTTCGTAGTCGCAGCGTTGCGGATAGAATCACCGCGCCATTCGTCTGGAAGGGGGAAACCTTGTAGGCGAAATCTCCCTCTCGAGGCTCGTAGGTTTTCGCGACGCCGCCGCGTGTGACCATGTCGACGGAGGAGAGCACATCGATAATGGAGGAGCCGTAACACCGGGCGTTCATCCACACCGCGCCGCCGACGCTTCCCGGCATGGCGTAGAGGAAGTCGAGTCCCGCAAGGCCGCGGTGTGCCAGATCGGCGGCGGCGTCGCTTACGGGGAGCCCTGCGCCGACGCGCGCACGGATACCCTCCCCCGACTCGTCGACGGAAATGTCGGCGAAGGAGCGCATGTCCATGACAATGCCGCGGATCCCGGCGTCGGAGACCAGGATGTTCGCGCCGCCGCCGAGGGTGAACACCGGTACATGGAGCTCCCGCCCTATTCGGAGGGTTTCGGCGACATCCGCAACCGTGGCGGGGCGGATATACACGTCCGCCGGGCCGCCGACGCGAAAAGTCGTGTGCTGCGACATGGCTTCGTCGAATGTGACGCTTCCGGCAATGTTGATGTTCCCTATGTTTTGCTTTAGCTTGAGCACGACGTCATGCTATCGAAAAATCGTTGATTCTGCTACTCAGGAGAGTTCCGTGGCACTGCGCCTTTTCAACACCCTCGGTCGCCGCACGCAGCCCTTCGTCCCCCTCGAAGCGGGCATGGTGGGCATGTATACCTGCGGTCCCACGGTGTATAACTTTGCGCACATTGGAAATCTCCGCGCCTATGTCTTCGAAGATGAGCTTCGTCGCACCCTCGAGTACCTCGGTTTCGATGTGCGCCACGTCATGAACGTCACGGACGTGGGGCATCTAACCGACGACGCGGATGAGGGCGAGGACAAGATCATCAAGAGCGCCCGGGAGCAGGGAAAGAGTGTCTGGGACATTGCGCAGTTCTTCACCGACGCCTTCTTTCGCGACACGGACCGCCTCAACATCCGGCGCCCCTCGGTGATCTGCCGCGCAACGGAACACATCGATCAAATGATTGATCTGATCAAGCGGATCGAGGCTGCCGGCTACACCTACCAGGCCGGCGGTAATGTCTATTTTGATACAAGCAAGTTTCCGAACTACGGCGAGTTGGCGCTTCTCGATCGGCAAGAGGGTCAGGAGTCGCGGGTCGGCGAGGACCCAAACAAGCGGCATCCGCGAGACTTCGTGCTCTGGTTCACCAGAAGCAAGTTCGAGCACCAGGCAATGATGTGGGATTCTCCCTGGGGACGCGGCTATCCAGGTTGGCACATTGAGTGCAGCGCCATGAGCATGCACTACCTCGGCGAGCAATTCGACATTCACTGCGGGGGCGTGGACCACATTTCGGTGCACCATCCCAACGAGATTGCCCAGTCGGAGGCGGCTACCGGGAAGAAGTGGGTCAACTACTGGCTCCACAATGAGTTCCTCATCATGGACACGGGCAAAATGTCCAAGTCCAGCGGCAATTTCGTCACGCTCTCCACGCTAGAGGAGGAGGGCTTCGAGCCCCTCGACTACCGCTACTTCCTCCTGGGTGGCCACTACCAGACGCAGCTTCAGTTCACCGTGGACGCCATGAGGGCGGCGCAAAAGGCGCGCCGTCGCCTCGCGGAGCGCGTGACGGCGCTGAAGGAGGAGAGCGGTCTGAATGCGCCGAGCCTTGCGGATGTGGGGCTGTCGCGGCCGGTTGGAGCCGTCGGTGACGAGGGCCGTGACGGCGACGGTGGCCGCGACGCGGTGGCGTATCTCGGCCGCTTCGTGGAGGCCATCTCCGACAATCTCAACGTGCCGAAGGCGCTCGGAGAGGTCTGGAATCTCCTGAAGGAAGCCGATGTCGGCTCGGCCGAGAAGCTTGCGCTTCTGTTGGATATGGATCAGGTCTTTGGTCTGAGGCTTGCGGATGTTCCCGCCTCTCGCGGCGTAGAGGAGCTTCCCGAGGACGTGCAGGCCTTGGTGCGCGAGCGTGAAGAGGCGCGGCGCCGTCGCGACTTTGCCCGGGCGGACGAGATCCGGGACGCCCTCACGGAACGTGGTATCCTGGTGGAAGACACACCTCGTGGAACACGGTGGAAGCCGGTATGACGAATTTTGGGAAGGGATATTGTTGCCCGGTGTAACCACCGCAGCTTCAGGTTGTTTATACGATGCATGGGACCAACGCCGACGAACGGCGTTTTCGAGAAACCTATGACGAGGTCTATCCGATCCTCATCCGAATGGTGTATCGTATCACCAGGGACCTTGAGGCGTCGGAAGAGCTTTGTCAGGAGGCCTTTGTTCGCTTCTACGCGAACATGTCCCGCGTGCGTGAGGGCAATGATTCGAAGTACTGGCTTCTCCGCGTCGCAAAAAACCTCGCCTTTAACTACGAGAAGCGTTCCGGACGTGAACGGCGCGCCTTCGAACGTGTTTACAACGAACCCAAACCAATTGAACCAACCGGGGAGCAGTCGCTGCTCCGGGAAGAATCGTTTGCCAGGATCAGAGAGGCTCTGGAGAAGCTCCCGGAGAACCTGAAATCTGTGATTGTCATGAAGGAATACGGCGGCCTGAGCTACAAGGACATTGGCGCCGCGCTCGGCATCAGCGAAGCAAACGTCAAGGTACGAGTGTACCGCGCCAGAGAACGACTGGCCCAGGAGCTCGGTGAGGGAGATGTGTATGTCCCGTGATTGGGAATCGGTTTCGGCCTACTTCGACGGAGAGATGGACGGCATGTCCGAGAAGGAGGTGCAGCGTCTCATTGACACGGATCCGGAGGCCGAAGAGGCCCTAAAACGATACAGGGACCTTCACGATTCACTCAGTCCCGCAGAGCAATTCGAGTCCGGCATCGATCTTGAAGAGAGCTCCGAGCGCACCTGGCACCGGATCCAAGCCCGTATTGCCGCCTTTGCCGATTATGATAAGGACGCTCTCCCAGATGCGCGCCGGAAAGACCGACATGTAGTTTCCCTACCCGTTCCTTTGGCCGCCGCTGCCACGCTCTTGCTGGTTGCCAGCTTCACGATGGCGGTATGGTTGGCGGCCCGGCAGGCGCCGGCACCGCAAATTGCGGGAAGTGCGGGGAGCTCGGGTCCGGTCAATGTGACAATCGAGGTCGACGACATGACGGCGGAGCAGCTGGTGAAGTGGCTCCATCAGGAGGACATGCTCGGCGACGTTACGGTAAGTTTGCCCTCGAAGCCTCAGTTTCGGATGATGGGCGAGCCGGCTCTGATAAAGGCGGACGAGTACCGCCCGGCACTGGAACGCGTGCCATAGCAACGCAGAACAAACATGGTTAGACGAATATCGCTTCTAGCAGCCGTACTGGCTCTCGCAGCGACGTGCTTGTACGCCGAAGATCTCGAGAATACTCTCGAGCTTCTCGCGGACAAGGCACTCAGTGTGCACATCACTGCGCGGGTCACCCAGGACGGGAATGAAACCGTCTGGGACATGGAACTGTCGCGGGTTACCATTAGCGGGCGCGCAGTGACGATCCGGTTGGATGGTAGCAACGTGATTGTCGTGGCTCGCTTCACTCCCTACAAGGAGTCGGACGACAAGATACTGCTGGTTGCGCAGGGAGAGACCTGGGTCACCGAGCGCGACGACGAGAACGCCCGCTACCGGACCTCCTTCAAAAGCTTGCCGGTTTCCCTTGGGGAGACCGTGGTCTTCTTCCCCCTCGGCACGAATGAGGTTAACATGGACGTCGATGCGGCGCGGTATGGCTCCTTTAACATTGAGCTCGAGGTTCAGATTGTTCCCTATCCGGGCCAGGACGACCGCCAGACGGCAGATTCCGACGCCGCAGATCCCGATACGGCAGAGTAGTCCTTCCCGGAAATGAAGCGCCCTCTCATCCTCCATATCCTGCTATTCGCCGTTATCGCCGTGGTGTGGGTGATCGTGGCTTCCGCCTCCGGCGCGAAACCGCAGATAGCCGACATTGCGCCCGCTGCGGCGGCTCCGGGTGATCTTATTGTCATCCAGGGCCGCAACTTCGGTGATTCCCGCGGTCGTGGGAGCTTGAAGATCGCCGGTGAGGTGCCCAACCGGAGTGATTTCCAGAACTGGAGCGACTCCCGGATTGTCGTGCGAGTCCCGCAGGACACCCCGTCCGGCTTGGTATACGTAACGACATCAAACGGTACGAGCAACGGCGCGCTCTTTCGCAACAGCGAGAAGGCGCCCTCCAGCACGTCGGATGCCGCCCTGGGGCTTCCCGTCGTACAGAACGTCAGCCCGGAAACCCTTGTTATAGGCGAGATCCTCACCATACAGGGGGACCACTTCGGCGACATCCGTGGAGACTCCCTCGTGCTCTTCCCGGCTGCCCGGGCAATTGGCGCTCGGCCCCTCGTAGATGAACGAGATGCAATTGCGCCGCGGAACGAAGAGCGTGGCTACGTCACGTGGACGGATACTGAGATTCGGGTTCGCGTCCCGGAAGGTGCAGCTGCCGGCGAACTGCGTGTTCGAACTTCCTGGGGCAACAGTCGGCCGATTCCCGTCGAGGTGGACCGCGCGGCGGGCCGGCTTTCCTACGCCGGTGCACGCAACGTTGCGCTCCAACACGAAGTCGAGGTCTCCATTTCCGAGGACGCCGGCGCCCCGGAGCGGGTCTACTTCTGGATGCCCCGCCTTCGCGACTTCCCCGAGCAACGGCGTGTGCAGCGAGTCAGCCACCAAGGTGATCAACCGGTGTTCACAACCGGCTCGCTCGAGCTCTACCGTCTTATCGAGCCGGAGCCGGGAACCACGCACCTCGTTCGGGCAACCACCCTCTTGGACGTCTACTCCGTCTCCTCGGAGGTCAATACCGCACGTCTGCGGACATCCTACAGCGCCGCGGACCCCTTCGTGCGGTATTACACGGGATCCTCCGCTCTGGTTCCGCGGGATGCAGCCGCCATTCAGTCCCTGGCGGCCCGAATTGGCAGCGCCGGAGGCAATCCATACAAACAGGCGCGCTCCCTCTTTGATATTCTCATCCGGGAACTGGATCCTGTGCCCCGAGTCGGGAACATTGACCCCGTTTCGGGACTCTCGGCGGGAGAGGGCAATGCGTTCACCTACGCCTCCGCGTTTGTCGCGGCGCTTCGGGCCAACGGGATTCCCGCGCGCCACGTGGCCGGTCAACTGCTTCTTAATGGTGGTCTCGTCCGCCACTACTGGGCTGAGTTCTTTCTCTACGGTATCGGATGGGTGCCGGTCGACGTGGCGCTTGCCGACGGTCTCCATTCCATCGATGAAGCGGCGAATCGCTACTTTGCCGGGCACCCCGCCGACCGAGTGGCATATTCAAAGGGGGTGTTAGAAACGCCGCCCATGATTCCCGACAGCGAGCGTGTCCGCGTGCCCGAGATGTACTTTCTTGCTGAGCACCACGAGGAGGTTGCCGGGGATCCTGCCTCCTATCACATCACCTGGCGCAACGTACGACTCTTGGGCGAGTACTGACTCGAGGCCTGGCCGTGTTGACAGGGCCCTCTAGACTGCCTATCGTACATGCGGTCGTTGCCGAACGACGGAGCATTCATGCCGCAAGGAGATTCCCGTGCCAAGTCTGCCATCAATCGATCCTGATCTATATCACATTGTGCAACTCGAGGAGCAGCGGCAACGGGAGAAGCTCGAGCTCATTGCCAGCGAAAACTTTGCCAGCGAGGCCGTTCGCGAGGCCACCGGCACGGTCCTGACCAACAAGTACGCCGAGGGCTATCCGGGAAAGCGCTACTACGGCGGGTGTGAGTACGTCGATATGGCGGAGGACCTGGCTCGCGACCGCGCCAAGCGGCTCTATGATGCGGACCACGCCAACGTCCAGCCTCACTCCGGCAGCGCGGCAAACATGGCGGTCTACTTCACCGTGCTCAATCCGGGTGACACCATTCTTGGTATGGACCTGGCCCACGGCGGCCACCTCACCCACGGTTCCCCGGCGAGCTTCTCTGGGCAGATGTACAACATCGTTTCATACGGCGTCTCCCGGGAGAGCGAGGAAATTGATTACGACGAGTTGGCTCGCATTGCCGACGAGCATAAGCCGAAGCTGATCATTGCCGGCGCCTCGGCGTATTCGAGAATCATCGACTTCGAGAGGTTTCGGGCGGTCGCCGATAGCGTCGGCGCCTATCTCATGACCGATATGGCACACATTTCCGGTCTTGTTGCGGCGGGCGTGCATCCGAGCCCGGTGAAGCTTTCGCATTTTACCACAACGACGACTCACAAAACCCTTCGTGGACCGCGCGGCGGCTTGATCCTCATCGGCAAGGACGAGGAGAACAACATGGGAATTGTGGCCAAGAAGTCGGGCAGAACCAAGCGCTATTCAGAGCTCGTCGATAGCATGGTCATGCCGGGGGTCCAGGGCGGACCTCTCATGCACGTGATTGCCGCAAAGGCCGTGGCCTTCGGCGAGGCCCTCGGCGAGGAGTTCCGCGCCTATCAGCAGCAGATTGTCGATAATGCGCGCGCCCTGGCAAGCGCGCTCTCAGACGGTGGCCTCCGAATTGTGTCGGGGGGGACCGATAATCACCTCATGTTGGTGGATCTGACCGAAACCGGCTTGACGGGAAAAGAGACGGAGAAGATGCTGGATGAGGCGAACATTACGGTTAATAAGAACGGGATTCCCTTCGATACGAGGAGTCCTTTTGTTACGTCGGGCATCCGAATTGGCACCCCCGCGGTGACAACACGCGGAATGGGCCGAAAGGAAATGGGGCAGATTGCCGAATTTATACTAGAGGTAATCAACAACCGGGGTGATGAGAAGACCGTAACCCGCGTTCGTGACGGCGTGAAGGAGTTTGCAAGCCAGTTTCGGCTGGAAGCGGCCCCATCGGCATCACATTGACAAGGGGAAAAGGCGGTTCGTATACTCGCCTCAGGGTATGATCTGGGAAGTCGCATGAGTACTCCACTTCAACTATCTATTGTAAACTTCAACAAAGGCGCATACATAATTGTTGAAGGGAAGCAGAAGGCGGACCAGTTTTACATCATCCGAAGCGGACAGGTGCGTGTTAGCAGGGAAGTCGAGGTCGTAGAGGAAGAAGGCGGCAACATCAAGAAGCCCGGCGACTTCTTCGGTGTCGTCTCGACAATGTCGCAGCACAGCCACATTGAGACGGCCCAGGCCGTTACCGACGTCAGCCTCATTTCCGTTAATCGAGACAATTACTCCCTCCTCATTGAGAAGAACAGCCCGGTGGCCATGAAGATCATCGAGTCCTTCTCGCGCCGCATGCGCTATCTCGATGAAGCCCTCGCTCGCCTCACCTTCAAGCAGTCGGCCGAGCCCGATCCGAGCCACCTCTTCTACGTTGCCGAGTACTACGCGCGGCAGAGTCTCTACAACCAGGCCTACTACGCGTACTACCAGTACACCAAGCTTGTCCCGCATGGTGACAACGTTCAGAAGGCGAAAGAGCGCCTGATGAAGATCAAGCCCTACGCAAAGGCGGTGTACCTCGACGGGGACAGCGAGGTGTTCACCCGCACCTATCCGAAAGACACCATGATCTTCGCCGAGACCATGCCGGGTCGCGAGCTCTACATCATCCAGAAAGGGAGCGTGAAGATCACGAAGATCGTGAACGACAACGAGGTTCTGCTGGCCGTGCTCAAGCCGGGGGATATTTTCGGCGAGATGTCGCTCATTGAGAACAAGCCGCGCTCCGCCAGCGCTATCGCCTACGAGGAATCCGTATTGCTGGCCGTGAACAAAGAGAACTTCTCGCGGATGGTCACGACACAGCCCCAGATCATTTCCCGCCTTACCCAGCTTCTGGCCGAGCGCATCTGGTTCATCTACAAACAGCTGGCGAATACACTACTGACCGACAACGTCGGCCGGCTCTACGATGCACTCCTCATTCAGCTCGAGAAGGCGCGCGTTCCCATTGAGAGCGGCGACGCCTACACCTTCGACTTCGGCACGAAGGAGCTGATCAACATGGTCGGCTTGCCGATGAACGAGGGCTCCAAGGCCTTAAAAGAGGTCATGCAGAACTCCAAGATCAAGTCCGTGGATAACCGAATTCATTGCTCCGACATCGCTGAGGTCGAGAAGCAGGCAAAGTACTACCGGAAGATGCAGAAGATCGAGCAGTCTCGGAAGCAACAGCGCCGGATCAGCTAGACAACATGGCAGAAGCGTATTTTGCAGCAGGATGCTTTTGGGGCGTGGAGCACGCCTTTCGCCAGGTCCGCGGCGTAGAGAAAGCCGTATCCGGCTACGCCGGTGGCCACACCGAGTCCCCCAGGTATGAGGCGGTCTGTACCGGCTCAACCGGCCACGCCGAAACCGTGAAGCTTGAGTACGATCCGGATCAGGTCACCTTCGGCGAGCTCGTGGACGTCTTCTTTTCGATTCATGACCCAAGCCAGGTCAACCGCCAGGGCCCCGACGTCGGTTCTCAGTACCGTTCCGCCATTTTCTACGCCTCTGAGCATCAGCGAGACAGCGCCCAGAACGCCAAAAAGCGGCTCAACGCCTCCGGCGACCTGTCCGCCCCGGTCGCAACCGAGATAGTTCCCTTCTCAACCTTCTACCCCGCCGAGGACTACCACCAGCGTTACTTCGAGAAGCACGGCATCTCCAGTTGTCCCGTGCCGGAGTCGTATCTCAAGGCCTAAGCTCTACTTCTTCGCCTTTTTCGCCTCGTCAATGATCTTCACGACCTCATCGAGCTCCAACTTCTCGGCCTCCTCCTTCGACTTCTTGTCGTCGGGGAGGCTGATGTTCTTGGTGCCGTGCTTGACGTAGGGGCCGTACTTGCCGTCGTAGACGGCGATCTTCTTCTCGTCCTTCGGGTGGGTGCCGAGGTCCTTAATGATTTTGGAGGACTTGCGCCCTTTCTTCTCCTCGGCTAAGAGCTCAAGCGCGCGGTCGAGGGTGACCGTGTAGACATCGTCCTCTTTCTTCAAAGAACGGAAGTCGCCGTCGTGGACGACGTAGGGTCCGAAGCGGCCGTTGTTGGCCACGATCTCCTTGCCGGTCTCCGGGTGGTTGCCGAGCTTGCGCGGGAGGCTCAAGAGTTTCAGCGCAAGGTCGATGTCCACGTCCTTCGGCTTCACGTCGCGGGGCAGGCCGGCGCGTTTGGGCTTCGGTTCCTCATCCGTCTTTTCACCGAGTTGCACGTAGGGGCCGTAGCGGCCCACCAGGCAGTAGACGGCCTTGCCGGTCTCCGGATCGGTGCCGATGGGCTCCGGGCCGTTCTTCTGCAGCTCGATAAGCTCATCGATCTCTTCCGGAGTCAGGTCCGCCGGGGCGATCTCCTCCGGGATTGATGCATGCACCTCATCACTGCCGTTTTCCCACTTCACCAGGTAGGGACCGTAGCGGCCGACCTTGATCTGGATTCCCTCTCGCAACTGCGGAACGTGAATGGTTCGGGAGGTGTCGGGGTCGATCTCTCCTTCGCGATGGTCGACCTTCGCCTTGAGGCCGTCGTCGCCCAGGTAGAAGGAGCGCAGATACTCCAGGTAGTCGCGCTCGCCGTAGGCAATCTCATCCAGGGCCGCCTCCATGTCGGAGGTGAAGCCGTAATCGATAAGCTGCTCGAAGTGCTCCTCGAGGAGCTGCACCACCGCCACCCCGGTGTAGGTCGGCACCAGCGCCGTACCTTGGCGCCGGATGTAGTTGCGCTCGTAGAGCACGCTGATAATGCTGGCGTATGTGCTCGGCCGGCCGATCCCCTGCTTCTCCAGGGTTTGGACCAAGGAAGCCTCGGTATAGCGCGCCGGGGGCTTGGTCTCGTGGTAGAGACTCTCCAGATCGGCAAGGTCGAGCTTCCGGCCCTCCTCCAGCGCCGGGAGGAACACCTCCTTGTCGTCGAGAGCCGCGTCAGGGTCATCCTTGCCCTCTACGTAGACCCGCAGGTATCCGGGGAAGACAATGCGCGTTCCCGTGGCGGAGAAGACGGCATCTTCGACCTCAATGCGCGCCGTGACCGACTTCTTCTTCGCATCCGCCATCTGCGTGGCCAGCGTACGCTTCCAGATCATCTCGTAGACCGCCCGGTCCTTCCCCGAGAGATTGGTGTCCTCCGGAGCCAGGAAGTTGCCGCCGGCGGGGCGAATGGCCTCGTGCGCCTCCTGGGCGTCCTTGCGGGAGCTGTACTGACGCGGCGTCTCTGAGAGGTACTCCGCGCCGTAGCGCTCCTCCACGCTCCGCCGGGCGCCCCCGATAGCCTCGCTCGAGAGGTGGGGCGAGTCCGTTCGCATGTAGGTAATCAAGCCCTCTTCGTAAAGCCGTTGGGCAATACGCATGGTGTCCCGGGTGGAGAGGCCGAGCTTACGATTTCCCTCCTGTTGCAAGGTCGATGTAATGAAGGGCGCACTGGGCCGGGAGGTGGTGTCCTTGGTCGTTACCTCGCCAACCCGCCACTCGCCCTTGCGCAGGCGCTCCGCGAGCGCCTCGGCCTGCTCCTTGTCGAG
Organism: uncultured Spirochaetaceae bacterium; assembly: GCA_964413635.1. Taxonomy (GTDB): domain Bacteria; phylum Spirochaetota; class Spirochaetia; order DSM-27196; family PWMO01; genus CAYFQV01. The sequence goes on along the minus strand of CAYPTH010000024.1, from coordinate 1,195 downwards.
GACGCGGACCTTCTGGTTCTTGAGCTCTCCGGTGGTGGAGTCGAAGTCCTTGCTTCCGGCAACTCGAACTCCCTCGACGGTCTGGAGGCGCGCCTCGAAGGAGGTCGATGTTTCGTCCTCCGGCGATGTCAGGTTGGCCTTCAGGTCCCAGTAGACCGATTTCTCGAAGAGGATGCGCTCCCGTTCCCGGTCGACGATCAGGCGGAGTCCGGGCGACTGCACGCGGCCCGCCGATAGACCGTAGGCAATCTTCTTCCAGACCAGGGGCGAGATCGTATAGCCGTAGAGCCGGTCCAGGATGCGCCGCGTCTCCTGCGCCTTCACGAGACGCATGTCGACATCCCGGTAATTCTCCATGGCCTCCTGAATGGCGTTCTTCGTGATCTCATGGAAGACCATGCGCCTCACCGGCACAGGGGGCTTGAGCACCTCCATGAGGTGCCAGGAAATGCTCTCACCTTCGCGGTCCTCGTCAGTGGCTAAGACCACCGCATCGACCTTCTTGGCCTTTTTGCGGAGCTCGGTGATGATCTTCCCCTTGCCTTTTGGCGTTATGTAAAGGGGCTTGAATTCGTTGTCGACGTCGATTCCGAGTCGCGCCCAGTCCTCGCCCTTGAGGTGTTTCGGAACGTCGGAGGCCTTCTGCGGGAGGTCACGGACGTGGCCGATACTTGCTTCCACCTCGTAATTCTTTGGGAGGAAGCGTTTTATGGTTCTCGCCTTCGTGGGCGACTCGACAATCACTAGGACGCGTTCAGACATAGGGGTGTATACCTCTCACCACTCACCAGGCGGCAATACTGCAAAATATCGTCGAATGGTCAACCCATCAAGGTTTTCGCACCCCGCCGCAGGCGCGGCGTCGGAGGGGTAAAGCCTCTCGGCGCCTGCCGACGGGAGTCAGCCCGGCGGCTTAGTGCTCGAAGACTCGCAAGGGCGCCGCCGGTCTGCCTCCCTGCCGCGGCGCCGCGGTTGAACCCCGACGCCGGGCCTGGGGCGTCGACGCCCCCACTTCTTTGACGGCAAAAACGGGGCCGAGCCGACTCGAGCCGAGGAGGGTGGTGCCGCGCGCCGCGGCAGGCTGGGGACACAAGGGCGACCTTGCGTCCTCGCAGCGGAGCCCTTGGGGCCACAGCCGTCGGCAGGCGCGAGTCAGGTTTATCCCCGGGCTCGCGTCGGCGCAGGCGCGGCGTGG
>CAYPTH010000023.1:16285-32172 GCA_964413635.1 uncultured Spirochaetaceae bacterium | reverse complement strand
GATCGAAGAGGTCGAAGATGAGGCGGGCAGTGAAGAGACGGAACAAGCCGCGGCGAATGAGGCCGAACCTGGCGCGTGATTGGTCGCTTCTTCCCCCTGGCCGCCTCCCCGTACTTGCAGGAAGCCGCTACTCGCTTACCAGGAAGCCTTCGTAGCCGCGCTCTTTCAGCTCCACCACAACTTGTTGGACCGCCTCCCGGCTTGTCTCATCCGGGTCCGGCATTACCGGGATAAGAACCTGATAATAGGTGGATTCCGAGAGCTCCTTGGAGCGCACCTCGGCGGTGAAGCCCATGGCTTCCATGTCACTGCGCATGTACTGCGCGTTCTCGCGATCCCGGAAGGATCCCACCTGGACGTAGGTCCGAAGGTCGGCCGCGCTCGGGGGCGCTTCCTTCGTCCCGGTCGGTGGCTCAGCCTGTGGCTCTGCCTGTGGCTCTGCGGGTGGCTCAGCCCGCAGCTCAGCCTGTGGCCCAGCCACGGAGAAGCCTCCCCTCGCAATGGCCGTCGGCGAGAGGGCGGCAAACACGGGGGGCTCGCCTCCCTCTCGGAGCAAGAGCGCCTCCGGCGAGTCGGGATACGCCTCCACCAGTCGTGCCCGCGTCCGAGAAGCGGTGGAATCCTCTCCGAGGGCGATCGCGCTCGTGTACATGTGATACAGGGTGTCGGGGGGCAACGTTCCTTCGGAGGCAACCACGTCAATTCCCCGCAGAATGTCCTGAGCCTCCCGCATTCGCCCTTCCGCTGCGTAGGCCTTGGCCATAATGGCAATCGCCGCAACGCGTGTGCCACGATCGCTCGCCGAATCCCGTCCCAATCGCGCTGCTTCACGCGCCTCTTCGGCACGACCGAGCTGAATGAGAACATCTGCTCGCCGCAACTCCAGTGAGGCGAGCACGCTCCCGGTGGAGCGGTTTCCGGAGCTTCGCGCGTAGTCCCGCGCTCGAGTCACCCAGTCGAGTGCCTCCGACGGTCGATTCGCCGTCAGGAGCAGCTTGGAAATGCCGGTGGAGACTCGAATCTGCGCCGAAGCTTCCAGGTTGTCGACAACGGCTTCCGCGGCTTCGACGATTCGGTTGATCGCAAGGGGCCCAGCTTGGTCTGAGAGACCAATGTCGGCAAGAAGCTCTGCATCCGCTGCCTCGGAGGCCGCCGACTGTGCAGCGGTGATCACGGTGGGTACGCAGAAGAGCAACATGGCGAGAATAAGTAGAACGGTCCCACGCCGGCGAGGGATCGTTTTCGTTTCGCGCGCCCGGGCTTGGCACGCATCGAAGGGATCAGACCTTCGGAGCTCCGGTCTTCTGTCCTTGCGCTTCTGCAGCGTTCTTTCCCTTCTTCCTGCGTCTCTTACTGCCACCACCAGCACTCTCACCTGCACTCTCATCAGTGAGTTTCGGCGTCTCACTGGGACTCGTTGAAGAATTCTTTACCTGTTTGCCCTTTCTCCGACGCTTGCCCAAAGTAAAGGGAAGCATAACCAGAACTCCCAGGAAGAAGGCCGCGAAGAGGCTCAAGAACACCGGCACTGCTTCGAGAGTGTAGAATCCAAATGAGATGCTCGCAGTATTCTGGATGTTGAATCCCACGAACGCGACAACGAGGGCAAGAACAACCAGGAATGCAATCAGTCTCCAAGGCATACGCTATCGTCTCTTCCGCATGCCGCGGATGAACCGGAACAGATTCACCCCGCCGACGCCGAGCAGCCCAAAACCGGCAACCCACATGAGGCCACTCGCGAGGCCACCGACAATGGGCAGCGAGGCGAGGGCGGTAAGGGCACCCGCACCGGCAACCACGAGGCCACCCGTCTTGTCCGCCTTTGTTCCCTGCGTAAGGCCTAGTCCGGTCACGGTAACAAGCCCGCCGACTATGAGTCCGGGCAAAGAGAAGCCCGCTCCGATTGACGCAATTCCGTGGAGCACCAAGAGGCCGGTGCCGCCAATCAGGCCCCCAATGCCTCGGCTCCCTTCGCGAACGAGTTGATCACGCGGTACCAGGTCGTTCATGTCTCTTCACTCCTCTGAACTACATAGTATTCCCGATCCCCGTCTCGGGTAAAGCAACAGCAAGCCCTAATGGCGAAACGCTCGCTGTCCGGTAAACACCATGGCGACCCCCGCATCATTGCAGGCCTGGATGACCTCGTAGTCGCGTATGGACCCCCCCGGCTGGATTACCGCGGAGATGCCCTCGGAGATACCGACGTCGACGCCATCCCGGAATGGGAAGAAGGCGTCGGAAGCCATTGCAGCGCCCTCGAGACCCGCGCGAGTAGCGAGAGCGCGCTCTTGTATCTTGCGTTGCATTGGGGCATCAAGAAACCGAAGTGACGTTCCATGGTCCTTGAGAGCAATCCGCTCCGCCGAATTGCGATACGCTTTGTCGCGAGCGAACTGCGCGCACCCCACCCGGTCCTGCTCACCGGTCCCGATCCCGACGGTGACCTCGTTCTTTGCAAAAACTACGCTGTTGCTTGTGACCGCCGCGCAGACGTACCACGCGAAGAGGAGATCCTTCTCTTCCGCCTCCGTTGGCGGCCGTTTCATCTCGTAGAGCTCGCCCTCCCGCTCGACTGAGGGAGCCAGAAGATCGTCTGCTCCCGCCGCGTTCACCCTGTAGGAGAGCTGTGCAATTATTCCTCCGTCTATGAGTGAGGTGAAATCCACAAAGCGACCGGCCCGAAACTCCTCGAGCTTCGCAATGTTTCCTACTCGGAAGACGCGCAGGTTTTTTTTCCGGCCGAGAATCTCCGCGACCCCCTCTTCGAGCTCGGGAGCGACCACGACTTCGAAGTAGCGCTCAACGATTGCCTCGGCCGTCCCACGGTCGAGACTTCGATTGAGTGCAACCACGCCACCGAAAGCCGCCACCGGATCCGCGTCGAAGGCTGCCTGGAACGCATGGAGAATGCTATCGGAGACGGCAACGCCACTGGGGTTGTTATGTTTCACGATCACGCAAGCAGGTCGATCCGTGAGGTATTTCAGGATCTCGAGGGCGGCGTCCGTGTCGGTAATGTTGATCTTTCCGGGGTGTTTTCCCGCCTGGAGCAGCTCAACTGCGGAGCTCAGATAGCGCCCGGGCTGTAGGCACTCCACATCGCCGAAGGCCAGGTTGCCGTTGACCAAGCGATACATGGCTGCGCTCTGGTCGGGGTTTTCTCCGTACCGCAGGCCCCGCCGCTCGCCGTCTATCTCCCACCCGACCTTCTCGTAACGCAAGGTCTGTCTTCGATCGCCATCTATAAAGCTAATCTCGAGCGCCGGCGGGAGGAGGTCTTGCTGCATCTCGCGGTACATGCTCCGAAGATTATCCTTTGGCACCGTATCCTCCTTCCAGAAAGCGCCGGAGGTGGTCGCGGATCGCCGCATCGTAGGAGGCGGTGTAGGAGAAGACCTTCTGGGCGAGTCGAAAACGTAGCTCCCGGGTGGTGCCACCGTAGCGACCCAACTCTTCGAGGAGCCCTCCGTAATCTTGCGGATCACACACGGCGGCAACACGGGAGAAACTCTTTGCCGCGGCGCGGAGCATGGTAGGCCCACCAATATCAATGAAATCGCGCGCCCTTTCGAGGTCGTCGGGCCGCTGGGAAGTTGCCTCTGAGAAGGGATACAGGTTCACAACGACCAGATCGATGGGGCCGGCCCCAACCCGTTCCATGTCTCGTCGGTGTGAATCGTTCTCGGGATCGGCCAGAAGCCCAAGGTAGAGCTTGTAGTCGAGCGTCTTGACCAGACCGCCCTGCAACTCCGGTTGGCCGGTGTAGTCGCTCACGCGGCGCAGGAAGGCGGCGCCCTCGAAAAGCTCTTCGAGGCGTCGGTAGGTTCCTCCCGTGGCATGGAGCGTCACCTCTTCCGAGTGCCGGCGCAGGCCCCCGACCAGATCCTCCAGCCCTGTCTTATCGTAGACGCTGAGCAGAACCGAGCGTATCGGAACTATTCCTTCAGCCATTGCTCACTCCGAGAGAACCGCGTTCCGCGTATGCGTAGGCGTCATGATGGTGGATACTCTCCATGTTTTCGGCTTCCACGCTGTACCACGGGAAACTCTTGTACCCATCAATGCCTACACAGACCTCGCGCACCAGATCCTCCACAAACACCGGATTGTCATATGCGTGCTCCGTCACGAAGCGCTCGTCTTCGCGCTTGAGGAGCGTGTACAAGCCACTTGACGCAGCACCCTCAATTATCTGAATGAGATCCTCGATCCAGAAAAATGGTCCCAGCTTCACCTTCGTTTTCACGACACCGCGCTGATTGTGGGCGCCTCTGTCGCTGATCTCCTTCGAGCAGGGGCACAGGGTCTGAACCCATGCATCGACCCCGACGAAGAACTCGCGCCGTCCTTCGGAGCCGACCTCGCCGATGTAGGAACAGTTGTACTCCATGAGACTCAGCTGCCCTGACACGGGAGCGCGCTTTTCCATGAAGTAGGGAAAGGAAACCTCGGCATAGGCCGTTTCGGCCTCGAGACTCTGTCTGACTTCCTCGAGCATATCGAGAAAGGTGGGCATTTGAATCCGGTGGTAGTGACGATTGAAGACTTCAATGAAGCGGCTCATATGGGTGCCGCGGTAGTGGTGCGGGAGATCCGCGAACATATGCACCGTACCTACTGTGTTCTGTGCGGTGTAGTTCTTGTCGAGGACGGTTACCGGATATCGGACATTCTTTACCCCAACCTTCTTGATGGGGATATTGCGATCATCGGGAGAGGACTGTACATCAACCATTCGTCGTGTTGTGTAGCACAAGATGGCCACTTGTTGAAGTGCCAACATAGTGCGTGATACAGTCTGCTCCATACATGAAGACGCTTACCACGCAGACAAGACGACTATTTCTCCTGGCCGTGGCACTGCTGATCGCCCTGCCACTCCTGGCACAAGACGATTCCGTAGAAATCCCGACTGAGAACGAAGAGGACTTCGTTCCTCAATTTGAGCTTGGAGATCAACTTCTCGCGACGGGACTCGGGGCCTCGATACCACTATTCTTCGCCGGCGGTCCCCAAGGCGTCACCTCGACCAACCTCTCGCTCGGCGGCCTCGGGAGCCTTCGGTGGGCATCGTATCTCAATAACTCCATGAGCATTGGAGCGGAGGCTTCGGGGTCGTTCTCCTTCACACCGAACGGACGCGCGCTCTACCTCGTCCCCGTCACCGTCCGCTACACCTACTACTTTCGCAGCTATCCTTTGGAGTTTCCGGTTCACATTGCGCTCGGCGCGAGCGTCAGCCGCCTCGAGGAAGCGACCAAGGTCGATCCCGCCGTCGTTGCCGGCGTCGAAGGACTCTGGAACTACGATAACCAATGGGCCTTCGGCTTACGCGCCCAGTACTGGTTCATTCCGCAGATCTACGTGCAGGATGCGCTCTCGGGAGATTCGAGGCTTGGCAACTTCCTTTCGCTTACGGCAATCGTTCGCTACCACATTTAGGATAGGACAATGAACATGCACACACCCACAAGAGGGCGACGAGCACAATTCCGTGGACTCGCTCGCCTCGGAATAGCTTTAGTAGCGATCGCCGGCCTTAGCCTTCTCACGGCATGTGAGCAACCGAACAGCGGCATCTTTGCCGGCATTGAGCGGGAGCGTGAAATCGAAAACCGAAACCTTCCGGATAATGCAGCAGCAAATGGTGTCGCCCGCGCTGGTGACAGCTACTTCGCCTCCATGGGAGACCTCTACCGCCTTCCCCCGGACTCCGACAGCTCCACAAGCGACTGGCAGCCGGTCCCGCAACCCACCGGTGACTCGACGTGGCTCTCCTTGAGCGTTGCCGCCCAGGACAACACGCTCTACGTTGCGTACCAGACGGTGGCGGGAGAGGCCGCTGGGGTCTACGCCTACACCTACGACGGTGCGGCTGAAAACGGGAAATGGACGTGGTCCGAGGAGGCCGTATACGAAGGAACGGCAGGTCCCGTCCAGCGCCTCTTTAGCTTCGACACCGACGGCGACGGTGTAACCGACAGCGTAGTGTCCCTCGAATCGGTACAAGACGGAACAGCGCAGGATTACCGCTTGGTGTTCGACGTATTCGGAAGCCCGACTGCCACGGATAACCCGGTCAACCGGATTATCGATGCCGCCTACGACACCGAAGACGACCAGTACTGGTTTGTATCCAGCAGCTACCTCTACGTAGGCGCGGATGCAGCCACGGTCGCCCGCCAGACGAGTGACGACCTATCCGCCCGGTCCGAAACGCTCACCGGCGCCGCAAAGTGGGCCGGCATCGAAGCGAATGGCGGACAGATCTTTCTCACTACCCAGTCGGGTTCCCTCATTATCCGAGACTTCTCGGAAGATACTGCAACCTGGCGGGATGGCGCCATCTCGGTAACGGATGCCGCTCCCCTGTCGGACGTCGGCTATATCCCTGCCGCGGGAGACGCGCAGATATTCATTGGAGTAAAGACCAGCAAGGAAGGCGACGGCAGTGGCTACTACACAATGCCGATAGACGGCGATACGCCGACCCGCCCATCCAACACGGATCCGAGCTACGAGTCGGCCGAGCTTTCCGAAGCGGACATTGTTGAGTTCCAATTGTTCCCGGAGGAAGAGGACGCTTTGTTCATTGTTGCTCGGACCGCCGACCGAGGCATGTGGAGCCGAACACTCAGCTCACAGGGAACCTTCACCGACTGGCGCTGGGAGTAAGCGCCGCAGCGCCGCCTCAGCGATAAAACTCGTCCGCGCCGATGTCGAAGGTTCCCTCGTCCGCGCGGGGTGCGCGGGGTGCGCGGGGTGCGCGGGGTGCGGGGCGCTGCTGGCCTTCGATATCCACGTTTCGATACGGCAGGTCGTCGGGCGGCGGAGACCCCGCATCAATCTCAACCGCGTCGGCGGTGAGGCGCGGAATCGACGTAGACATTTCGAGCTGCGAAACGCTGCTACCGACGACGTTGCCGGAACCCTCGAAACCACTCAGTCCCGCGCCACCGTTCAGACCTCCAAGACTCGCAGTCTCCGCCTGCCGTGCTTGAGAGAATCCTCCGGTGCTCCGCTCGTACAGCACCTCCCATCCGGCGAAACTGTTGGTTCGCAGCGTGAACTGAGATTCTGCGTCCGCCGCGTACATTGCGCGTCCCCTGCCGGTCCCCTCCTTCGCAAAGAGACTATTCTGCACCAGAACGGTGCTTCCACCGCTCGCATTGATGCCGAATGCGGCGCCGTTCACCCTGCGGGCTAAGACGGTATTGTTCACGAATCGTATGCGACTGTCACTCAGTCGCGTCGCAAGGAGCTCGCCGGCGTTCTCCGCGACGAAGACGTTCCCGACCAGATCGGCGGAGCTTGACCGGAGCACGACGAAGTGGATGTAGCCCGCCGCCACATCCCTTCCAGCGAAGCTCGTACGGCCGATTCGGACGCTACCACCTTGCGCAGTCACTGCGGTTGCCCCGCTCGTGCCGCGTAAATCAAAACTGCTTTCCTCAATGCGAAGGGTCGTAGCGTCCGTCACAACGGCCGAAGCGATTCGGGAATTGCCGCCCAAGGTAAGTGCGGTGTCGGTGATGGTCAGCGATCCACCGCGCGTTTCCAGCGCACGAGCGCTTCGTGAACCCGTTCCAGCCGAGATCTCGCTAGAGGCCAGGACGATGCGACTCGATGACGCGACAATCCCAAGGCTCTGAGTGCCCCCTCCCGGAATTAGAGAGCCTCCTTGCATGAGGACTTGTGCCCGATCCACGCGAATCACCGGCGCATCACTTGTTCTGACAGCGGCGTTGATGCGCACCTCGTCCAGCACCATGCGGCCCGAATCGACGTGGAAGAGTGACGACGGAGCCCCTGACTCTTCCCGCACCTCGGCATCTTTCAAGGTGAGATCACCACCTTCCTGCCGAATCAGGCCCGTACCGGAAAGCGCAAACGCCACACCCTGGAGAAAAGCCGTAGAGTCCTGCAGGGATATCGCGTAGGCAGGCCGACTCCCAGCCGGCTTCGCGGTCTCAATGTTAAAGCGTCCCACCGTGAGCTTGCCACGCTGAACCGCCACGGCGTCGCCATTCGCGAAGGCCTCGGCACGCAGCTCGAGCGTCGACCGGGAGCCCTCACTCCGGCGCCAGCTCTCGGAGTCGAAGCCGCCTTGAATGGTCAGGGATGCGTCCAATACGAGGGGCGCGTCGATCACATATGATCCTTGGGCCACGAAGATCGTCCGCTTATTATCTCTCCTGGCGAGCTCAACGGCTCTCGACAAGTCGGCCACCGGTTGTCCGAGGGTCCCGTCTCCCTCTTGACTGCCGTTTGGAGAGACGTAGACGATCTCTTTTCCTAAAAAGACGTCCCATGTCTTGATTCCGTCACTCCGGTTTCCCGCCGGGTCGATGCTGTAGGCGGTGACGCGGTAGTGAGCAACCACTCCCGGCCGTGCATTGAGCGTAATGGGCTCGTCGAAGACCTCGAAGCTGGGCTCATCGCTTCTTTGCTCGGGAGCTTCCACAACGCTGTAGCGTATTGTGTTGACCGTGTCCTCGAACTCAACCGTAACATCCTCGGTTAGGAAGTCACCGTCTTGTATTCCGACAATTTCCGGAGCTGAAGGGGCCGCACGATCAACGGTGAAGGAGTACGAAGTCACCGGAGAGGGGCGAGATTCGTCGGCAAAGGTGCGCGCCGCGACACGGTAGGTCACCGTCTCGCCGGGAGCCACATCAAAGGGAATCGACTCGGGCAGCGCCGAGGAAAACCTCGACACTTCACCGGGGGTGGAACCGTCGGTTGTTACCTCGTAGCGGACCGTTCCCGTGGCGGTGCGGTTCTGGATAACAACGGCTTCGCCGTATACGCCACCGTCTTCGACACCGGCGAGCCGAGGCTCCGGGGCGGCGGAAAAGCCGCGAACCGCCACCGCATCCAGTTCGCTCCGATTGCCGGCCACATCTTCGGCAAAGAATTCGATCTCCCCTCGGGTCGCGCCGGACGGCAGCTCCCACCGGCCTATACGCTCGGCACTCCGATACGCGCCCCCTGAAACCGACTCATGGGCAACGCGGTACCGAATGGAGCTTCCCTGCTCGTGACGCCACACCGCGGTACCGCCGCGACCCGAATCATCCGTATGGAGGGAAACAAGCTCCGGCTTGGGCGGCGCGCGGCGGTCTGCGAGAATGCGGACCTCCCTCGACGGTGCACTTTCGTTGCCCACCGAATCGACCGAGATTGCCCGGAGAAGGTAGCTCCGCTCCGCACCCTCTTCCGTCTCCAAGACGATTGGAGCATCGTACCGCGTGTCACTCGAGCTGACGAGGTCCTCTTCCGGTACACCATTGCCCGGTGAGTTGCTCTGCGTCTCATCCCGGAGACGATAATGGATCGAGGCTTCCTCAGACGTCAGAATCACCCGGACCCTCTCTCCGCCGACAAAGCGAGTGGGTGACCTTGGGGCCGGCGAGGAGTCACCGGCGACATTGCTCCCGTCACGGTTGACGGCGCCTTCGGCGGCGATCGCTCGTGCGCCTTCCACGCGAATCTCCGGAGGGGAGGGGGCCGCCCGGTCAATCCGGAACTTCACGGCTTCCTCTCTCTCGGTGACATTCCCGGCGGCATCGACGCTTCGCGCGCGGAGAGTAAAGCGCTTCTCCTCACCGATGGGGACATCAACTCGCACTTCGTCCGATGCGTCGCGCCATTCGAGCCTCGTGTCCGGTTCTTCTGCAGCCGCCCCGTCGGCGGCCACAAGAACGTACTCAGGGCGGTCGCCCTCATCCGCCGCTTCCACGCGAAAAGAGACGCTGTGGCCATAGGTCTCCCCGTCGACGACACCGAGCACCTCCGGCACCTCAGGTGGACGGCGATCGACTGTGACCTCGAGACGAGACACCTCCCCGCTTCGCCCGGAGCTTGTGAACACAGGTTGGATGGCTAATCGATAGCGCCGCTCCGTATTCTCCGGCGCGTCGAGCGTCAATCCGCCTCCCACAACCTGCTGATCCGAGGGGGTACCGGGATCCTCGGGAGGGCTTTCCTCATCATCACTGAAAGATACGCGGTAGCGAAGTTGCAGATCCGGCTCTCGACTCGCCTCCCGGATTGTCACGGCGCTCCCGTAGGAAGCGCCGTCTTTCACGCCGAGGTTCTCCGGCAGGCGCGGAGTACGCGTGTCTGCGACGACCCGCCGTTGGATCAACTCGCTCGCATTCCCGTGTTCGTCCTGAGAGAAGGCGCGCAGGTCGTAGACCATTCGTCCGTTCGGAGGCGCCGAGAGGAATATCGGCGACTCGTAGCTCTCGAAGCCTGTGTTGACCGTATCCGCCTTCAGCCGAAACCGAACCTTCTCCCCCTCCAAGCTCACCCGGCGGCCTTCGACGGACACTTCCGGCGGAGGCGGCGCCTTACCGTCCAGTCGAACCTCGACCGGCTCGGAGGTGGAAGAGAGATTCCCGCTCTCGTCTAAGCGAGCCACAGACACCTGCAGCGTTCGATCGCTCCCTTCAGGGGCGGACAGGGTGAGCCGATCTCCGTCGAGCGGATGCGACCAGCGGCTCGCGCGGTCGCCAAGCGTGTACACGAGCTCGCCCTCGCCCCCTCCGTCGATGCGCAAGGTAACCTGGCGACCCCGACCACGTCCGATCGTCTCAACGGAGGGCGTCGGCGGCGCGGCGGTATCGTAGGGGATATCCAAGACGAGGGCTTCGCTTTCCACGGTCCCGGAGTAACGGGCAAGCGCCCGAAGCTTCAGGGAGCCCTCCTCTTGGCCCCTCGGCACGGATGGTGCAAAGCCGCCCCGGTAGGGGCGACCCCGGGCCGGATCCGAGCCATCGAGCGTGTATACGATGACAGCGCCCGGTGACGACAGCAAGCTAACATGGAGCGGGCTATCCGTCCCGGGACTACGGTGAACAATTGCCTCCGGTTGAGCGGGCGTCCGTCCCTCGAGGACGTAGACGTATCGGTATTCGCCCGCAGACGCTTCGGAGCCCTCGGGAATCAACACGCGCAAGACGACTGTCCGCACCACACCCGCCGACGGGTTCAAGCGAATTGCCTCCGACAGACGCCTGTCGGCCCGCGTCGGCGTCCGTTCATCGGTGGTGAAATACGCGGTTGCATCCGGTGCCGGGACCTGTCTGTCTTCGGCGAACACTCCCTGTGCAAGCGTCAGGAGCTCTTCTCCACCTGCGGTGACGGTGACACTCCGCTCGTGTACCGTGCCACGTGCATCCAGGCCGGCAACGGTGACCGTGTACCGTCCGGTCTTCTCAATGAGCGCCGGACCGGCGTACGAAGTGCTCGATGAACTGGGGCTCGGCTGCGACTCCCCGTCGAGCGCGTAGGGGCTGCTGCCGTCCGTGCTGTAGTGAATACCGGAGAGGCCGGAAGACTCGACGAGCAGCAGCTGTCGGTTTGCAAATTCCCCCGAAACGGGACTGCGAATTTGTAGCTCCACTTCACCTTCGGACACCCCAGTTCCGTCAACGACGTAGCGCCCTTCAAAGACCTCGCTGAGGTTGCCGGCAGCATCTTCGGCGACGGCAATGACGGTGTACTCGCTCCGTTCACCCGGTGGCGCATTGAGGCGTAGCGCGCCGGAGTAGCGCTGCGGTTCCGAAGCACTTCGGGCAAAGAGATACCGAACTGATGCTCCCTCCTCGGAACGGAGCTTCAGGTCGACGGCGCCCTTGTAGACTCCCGGCACCGGATCGGGGACAGGCGGTGGCGGCACCTCGGCGTCGAGCCGGTACTGCGCCTGTGCAACAATCTCCTGCCGGCCGGGCTCGCCGGCGGCAAGCTCGATTGTGTAGTCCAGAGTTCCACCGGGAATGGCGGATAGGGGGATTGGCCCGCCCGCCGCGATGAAGGACGTGTCACGATCCTCGGCGAATCGGTACCAGAGCCGGGATGAGGCGACATCGTCACTCGACTTGGAGACGGAGACGTCAATGCTCTGGGGGTAGCTTCCCGGGGGCGGGTCAAAGCGGACACTGTCCGTCGGCGTCTGTCCCGAGACGGCAGAGAGGGTGGCGAGCAGAAAGGTGAGTAGTACGAGATAACGCTGCGGTCTCATGATTGATACGCGCTTATCTCTTTGAGAATCGCCACGACCTCCTCATCACTTGAATACTGAGCCTCTATCTCGTCTTCGCTGAGCCCGACGAGCTCGTGACTCAAGTAGTGAACCCAGGTGTCCTCTTCGGGCTTCGTAACCACGTGCTTTCGGCAGTAGTAGTCGGGATGGATCGGAAGCGTCTCTTGCACAAAGGAACGCACCTTGTAGTCGTGAACAGCCACGCGGACGTCCTGCCGGGGAATACCCTGCTCCAGAACCAGATCGACAAGATGGTTGATCGTTCGCCCCGAGTCAAAGATGTCGTCGACAATGAGCACCCGGTCTCCGCTTCGCAGGTGTTCCGGCGTGTAGGTCCAGCCATCCACCATGACCTTTTCTCGTCGGTGGATGTCCGAGTAGGAACGAGCGACCACCGCCGCGTAAAACACCGGGCGCTGTCCCCGCCGCACGACTTTGAAGTACTCACTAACCACATTTCCCAGGTAGGCTCCGCCCCGGAGACTGACGTATATGACGTCCGGAGTGAACCCATCGGTGTGGATTCGATGCGCCAGCTTCAGTGCGTTGTTCCGCACTGTGTCGTACGTCAGGAACTCTTTCTCGACGCTCATTGACACTCCTTACGGATACTCTAGCTGCGTTGTTGCCTCTTCTCCTTCCCGGAGATAGGTGACATCGTAATTACTTTCCCCATCGCTGTTCAACGCGCGATAGAAGTCGAGGACGCTTTCCAGGTTCTCTCCCCCCAGGGAGGTTATGACGTCACCTGAGCGGAGCTCCGCTTTCCCCGCGGGGGTCTGCGACTCGACTGTCGTCACAATGACACCGCTTGTTCGCCTCGGCAAGTCCAACTCTTCGCGCACATCCTCCGTAAGCGGGAAGACGCTCATCCCGGGCCATAGCTGCGCGTTTTGCTGCTGAATGGTCCGCTCGGAGCCGCGCTCGCCAATGGTAACGTCCACAACCATCGCTTCGCGGAGCCGCACGAGCTCGAAGCTCGCCACCTCTCCGACGGGCAGATCCCCCACACGCAGGATGAGCTCGTCCGCGTCCTCTACATCGTTTCCGTTGACCGAACGAATGAAATCGCCTGCCTGCAGACCGAACTCGTCCGCCGGTGAGCCGACAAAGACGTGGTGCACCATGGCCCCGTCTCGATCCTCGACCCCCATGTCTTCGGCCACCTCCGACGAGATATCGCGGATGCTCACGCCGAGCCAGCCGTACTGTATCGAACCGCGCTCAATGAAATCGTCAATTGCGGCCTTCGCATTGTTAATGGGGATGGAAAAGCCGAGACCGGCGCTCACACCGGTCTGCGATGTGATCCAGGTATTGATGCCAACCACCTCGCCGCGAAGGTTCACAAGCGGACCACCGGAGTTGCCTTGGTTAATGGCCGCGTCCGTCTGAATGAAGTCGTTGATGTTTCCCTGGGGCCCGCCTCGCCGTTCGAGGGCACTTACGATACCCGCAGTCACGGTAGACTGAAAGCCGAAGGGACTGCCGATGGCGACAACCCAATCACCTACCGCAAGCTCATCCGAATCACCGAGCCGCGCCAAGGGCAACTCTCGATCGGGTTCCTCTATGGAGAGAAGGGCCAAGTCTTTCCGCTGGTCCGTACCGACAAGCTGGGCCTCATATTCATCGTCGCCGTCGAGGACAACTTCGATTCGGTCCGCCTCGCCGACTACGTGATCGTTGGTGAGAATATAGTAGGTGTTGCCAGCCTGCCGCACCAGCACCCCGGAGCCGAGGCCCTGTGTAGGAATGGGCTGGTCGTTCTCATCCGGGTCGCCGAAGAAAAAGTCGAAGAAGGGATTGTCTCCCTGCGGCCGCTGCTGCTGCCGCGTCTCCTCGACGTTGATCTTCACCACCGGGGGCAACGCCGCTCTGGCCACTTGCCGAAAGGAGCTCTCGAGTCCCTCGATCTCAATACTCGAATCCTCTCCCGTTCGCTGAGCAAGGGCGGTTGCGCCCGGTTGGATGCGCGTCGAGCAAGAAAACACCACTGTTGACATGGTGAAGCCGACGATGAGTCCGACAAGCACCAGATTTACGAGAAAGAATGTCCGAGAGTGGAGTGGTTTTCGCGTCTTCATGTATGGTAGTGCCTCCTTACAGGCCGGCGTTTTTTACTTCGTCGACAACGCCCTCAAGTATATTGCCGATCAGAACCGATGTCACTTTCGCCTCAGGCTTCATCGTCTTCCCAACGTGTGAGCACTTCCGTGTGATCTTCATGAATGGCTATCGTGTGCTCGAAGTGGGCCGAGATGGAGGAATCGGCGGTCACCACGGTCCAGTCGTCGTCGAGAAGCCGCACGTCGTCGCCGCCGAGGTTAATCATGGGCTCAATAGCCAGCACCATGCCGGGTTTCAAGCGCGGATTGGGGCCCGTTCCCACGTAGTTGGGCACCTGCGGATCCTCGTGAATTTCGAGCCCAACGCCGTGTCCGCAGTAGGGCCGCACAATGCCGTATCCTGCGCGACGGTTGTGCTGGTAGATGGCTCGCGAGATGTCGTTTACCCGCTTTCCCGCCTTCGCCTGCTCGATCCCGAGCCGAAGGCTCTCCTTGGTCGTGTCGAGGAGCGCCTGGATCTCCGGTGAAAGCGTACCAACGCCAATGGTTACGGCGGAGTCGCTGTAGAAACCCCGATATTCTACACCGAAATCGATGGTTACGATCTGCCCCTCTTTGAGCTTGCCGGCGTTCGGGATCCCGTGGATGACCGCCTCATCCACGGACGTACACATGGCCGCAGGGAAGTCCATGTAGCCGAGGAAGGCCGCCCGAGCTCCGAAGCCCGTAATCATCTTGTTGGCGTGCTCGCTCAACGCGCGAGTCGAGACTCCCGGCTCGATCATGCCTGCAGTTTCTTTGAGAACGGCAACGAGCAGCTTGGACGCCTCTCGAATGCCGTCGATTTGTTTCGGGCTCTTGAGTCGTATCATTGACAGCGCCTTTGCAGATTGATCTACCGCTGCGAGCTTCCCGTTTGGAGACGATTTCGCGCAGAGGCATTCCCGGGATCATACTCGATCGCCTGAGAAAGCATACGGTATCCGGTTTGGAGCTCTCCTTTCAACAGGTGAACCCGGCCACGGGCTTCGAGAACGCGGGACAAGCGCTTGTCCCTTTTTTGTGATTGGGGCAGGCGCTCCAGCGCCTCCTGCGCCGCCGCGAAGCCATCTGCCGCCCGGTCGAGCTCCCCCGAATGAAGTGATATGCGGGCCATGTTGTACTGCGCGGAGATGGCAAGGTCCGGCGCATCGATTTCCTCGAAGTCGCGCCGCGCCGCGGCGAGATCTCCACTGTGCACATTCATCACAGCCCGGTAGAAACGCGTCCAGCTTTCATCTCCGTCACGGATAACACGGATCAGGTCGTCCCAGTCACTCAAGCCGGCGAGGTACCACGCCAGGTAGGCTCCGATCTCAGGTGATTCACTCTCGTTGTATAGCTTCCACAGGGTACCCCGGACGCGATCCGTCGTTGCCGGCAATTCAAAGAGCACGAGATGTGAGAGACGCGCGCGCTCACTTTCTCCTTGGACCCGTTCCAGAAGCCGGCGCGCCTGCTGAGGCCGCGCATCCGCAATCTCAACGGCGAGTGCACGGGCAAGCTCGGGATCATCCGGGTTGTTTTCCAGTCCCCGCCGCAGCGTGTCCTCCGGAGCATTCCCGCGGACGCGCTCGAGATAGGCCGCGCTTTGAAAGGTCTCGGCCATCCATTCCCTGCGTCCGAGGGCTGTGTACTGCTGCCACGCCGCGCCGAAGTCTCCCAAGCCGAGATAGGCGTCGCCACGCAAGAACTCAGCCCGGTCTGGGCTCGATGCAGCCGCG
>CAYPTH010000023.1:2431-16185 GCA_964413635.1 uncultured Spirochaetaceae bacterium | reverse complement strand
GAGAGAAGCTCGAGAGCGGCATCGAATTCTCCTGCCGAGAGGGCAACGCGGGCCTGGAAGGTCCGGGAGATCGAGTCGATGCCTCGCGGCAGCTTCTCGAACGCAGCCTCCGTGGATCCCATCTCCAAGCGCTTGAGGACGGCATCAACTGCGAACCGCGCATCCCCCGAAGCATTGTAGGCGGCCTGCAAGGCTCCCGCGGTGGGATTCGTTGCGGCGCCGAGGAGCGCCGAGACCGCGTCGTCTTGCACCTCCGCGGTGCCGCCGTGACGGAGCATCAGTGCAGCTCGAAGGCCGTCGTACCGGGCACCCGTGGGTACCTCAGCCGGTTCCACGACCTCGCCGGCTCGGTGACGCGCATATACCGCCACGGCAACGAGCTCGCTGTTGCCCCCGTGCAGAGAGGCGGCGCGCCCACTCAACTCTGCGAACCCCGTCCACTCCGGCAGCTCCCGGCTAAGCACGTAGGCGCGGCGAAGCACGGAGAGCCACTGCTCGCCGTCGAGGGTGCTTCCGCGAAACGCGTCAAGCTCGTCCGCAGCGGACTGGTAGCGATTCTGTACAAGCAGCTGATCTACATCGGCAAGGGTGTATCGGAGCAGGCGCTCCTCACGGATTTCGCTAATGCCTCGGACCACCACCAGGGATACAACGGCCGCCGCCGCCACGCCGAAGAACACCAACGCCAGTGACACCAGTGTCCTGCGACTCATCCCGTGGATCATTCCGCCTTCCTCTTTAGGATGCCGTCCAAGACGCCGTTTACGAAGCGGTATGACTCCCTCGTACCGTAGCGCTTGGCCAGGGTGATTGCCTCATCAATTGTGACCGAACTGGGAATGTCGTCGCGATACAAGATGGCGTATGCACTCAGACGCAGGATTGCCAGGTCAACACGATTTATCCGGGCGAAAGTCCAATGCTCGAGCTGGGCAGAGATGGCCGCGTCAATTTCCGCAATGCGTTCCAGGGCTCCGGCGACCAGAAGTCGAGCAAAATCTTGCGAGTCCGGCTCGGCCATCTCTTCGTCGAGCCACGTAAAAGCGCAGATCTCATCCAGCGATCCGCCGGAGGTCTCCCACGCGTAGAGGGCCTGAAATGCCAGTATACGTGCCTTCCGACGCGCTCCCATACCTTACCAGTCGAGGTTCTCTTCGAACACTCGGACCTCCGCCTGGTTGCGAAGCTCCTGGACAACCTCTTCGAGGGCCTGCTGAAAGGCGCGCTGCTGCTTGTTACCCATGAGGTAGTTCTGGATTTGATCACGTACCGTGATGTTCTGCCCGGGAAGCACCGGGTCGTTGAGGTCGAGAATTCGCGCCCGACGTTTGTTGGTCACTTTCACGATGTGGAGCCCGACGTTCGACCGCAGCACGCCATTGCTCATCTCCCCGTCATCCAAGGCGAAGACGGAATCAACGAACTCCTGTCCCAGCAGCTGTCGGTTCCGGTTATCCTGGCGCATGAGATAGCCGAAATCGCCGGCACTGTATGCGGCGTCATCCACGGCTCCGTCGACGATCTCATCGAAGCTCCTTGAACCCTTCTCGATCTGTTCGTAGAGCTCCTCGATCCGCTCCCGCTTTTCCCGTGCCGCAGCGCCGGAGCTCTGACGGGTATCCACAAAGATGTGTTCGAAGCGAACCATTGCCGGATTCGAGAACTCGGTGGCGTTCTCTTCATAGAAGCTGCGGACTTCCTGGTCGCTTGGCGGTGAGACGGATTGAAAAACCGATTGCTTTTCCTGGAGCACGTACTTCTCTTGGAGGAGCCGCTGCCGGATCTGCTCGCGGTACTCCTGCCAACTCATTCCCGCTTGCTCTTCCACAAGCTGGCGGAACTGCTGCTCGGTAAGCGGTTGCCCCAGATTCGCACGTTGATTCTCGATCGCCTGCTGGATCTCTCGCTCCGCAACGCTAATGTTGACCTCTTCAGCCGCCTGGTTAATGAGCTCTTCGCTAATCTGTGCATCCAAAAGCTCGCGCCGCTCCGAGTCGGACAGGGAGCGCCCCAGTTGCTGTTCCAGAACCTGGGTTTGTTGCCGCATGACCCGCTGTCCGATATTGGCCGTCTCGTGGAGATTCACAACCGCAACGGGCTTATCCAGTATCTGCGCAGTCGCAGTCGGTACAAGCGCCACGAGCAACACCGCAAGCGTTATCATCGATTTTCGGTTTTTCATTCCTATCCTTCCCGACCTCTGACGTTTAGACACACTGCTTGAGCGAGATCTGCTCCTGCAATTTCTTGATACCCGGAAGCTTCTCGTCCAAAGCCAGACCCCGCTCGAGGCACGCCTTTGCCTCAGCCACGTTGTTGTGATTGAGGTAAAGCTCGGCCGCCTTCTTTAGGTAGAAAGCCGTCTCCTTCCGAGAGAAGTCGAACTCTATCAGTTCCTCAAGGTAACCCAACACTCGGGTAACTTCGAGGGTTTCGAACATCTTGAAACACACAAGCGAGCGCAAGCGATCAATCACCTCTTGGAAGAAATGACGAAAATAGGGCCGCAACTGCTCGTGAACTGCAATGGCCGTCAACAAACGATACGCCTGCACCAGGTCGCCACGCCTCTCGTATTCCTCGGCGAGCAGAAAGGCGCAGTCCATGAAGTCCTCGCGACCGAGATAGTCCCACATGAGGGATTCTCGATCTCGAAACCGTTCGTCAAAGACCTCCACGGCCTCGTCGTAGAAGTCGTGAAGGAGGTCGAAGAAGATCAGCTTCGCCTGGCTGCCCAAGTCGTTCTTCCGCTCCCGGAGAAAGGCGCGGTAGTCGAAGCGATACTTCGCCGGGATGATGAAGTGCGTCCGGTCATAATGCTTCCGCAGCTCCGGATCTGCGAGCGTCTTGTACGCCTGTATCAGGATCCGCATCCGGTCCGCCGAATTCCCCAAGGTGGATGCGAGATCCGGATGCAACTCCTTGGCCTTTGAACGGAATGCGCGCTTTATCTCAGCCTGTGAACAGGAAGTTTCGAGTCCAAGTATATCGTAGTACGTTTCCACGGCTAGCTCGCTCACCTGCATGCGTGAATGAGGCACCGAGCGCTATATCCTTTACGAGATTTTGAGACGTTTTCCAACCGCCTCGGCACCCTCGGGCGAGATGAGCACGTCCGAGACCCGGAGGAACATACCCTCCGACTCCATGGTGCCCATCAGGCTTCGCAGGCTTTTTGATGTGCCAAGGGGTCGTTTCAGCACGAATGCGAATGACTTCTTCCCACCGACAATACCGGCGTTCTTCAGGTACTCGGCCACCTTGGCTGGAATCTTGCCTCCGAAAAGGTTCGTCTGCTCGGTCCCAACCGCAATGTACTCATATATGGTGAGCTTCGTGTTCACATCTCGAGCACCGTCGATGATATCGACCTGGTGGCCTTGCGCCTCGATCCCCTGTGCGAGCCCCTTTGAAAGCTCGAGGAGCTTGTTCCGATGCGAATCCGGGAAGAAGACAATTGCAATTCGCACTGGCGATCACTCTGCGCCGCTGTCGTCGCCGGCGGCGCCTTGTGCGTCGCCTTCACCGGTGGACTGGAGATTCCCCTCCCCACCTTCGAGATCGTTGAGGGCGGGGCCGCCATCGTCATCTGATTCTTCGACTTGCCACCACGGAATGGCCCGTTCTTCGCCGGAATCCAACTGCCGCGCGGCCGCCTCCACGTTGCCCGTGTCCGGGCTGCGGTTCAACCACGCCAGGGCAAAGGCGGTTACCAAGAAAATGGTACCGAGCACCGTGGTCGTCTTGGTCAAGATGTTCCCGGAACGATTGCCCACCGGGCCGGCGCCGCCGCCCCCGAAGATGCCACCAAGACCTTCTCCGCCTTCGTCCTGTAGGAGCACAACGATAATCAGGAATACAGCCGTGATGCCAAATACAATGAGCAGAAGAATGCTTAGTGCACCCATATGAACGTATCCTCTTCTATTCCGTACTTCGTATTCGCTACGCGTCGAACTGCGCAATGGGAACGAAGGTCTCAGCCTTCAGGGAAGCACCGCCCACCAACGCGCCGTCGATATTCTCTTCCGCCATCAAGCCTTTGACGTTGTTCGGCTTCACCGATCCGCCGTACTGGATGGTCATCTTGTCTCCGGCACCGTTACCGTAGAGGGCGTCGAGCTTAGCTCTTACCAAACCATGCGCTTCGGCCGCATCTCCGGGTGTTGCCGTCTTGCCGGTTCCAATGGCCCACACGGGCTCATACGCAATGGTAACACGTTCGAGATCGTCTGCCGATACCCCGGTCAGTCCGCCTTCGAGCTGTCCTTCGACAACCTCACGTACACGATCCGCCTCTCGTTCCTCGAGCGTTTCACCGACGCAAAGAATCACTTCCATCTCATGGGTCAACGCGAGCTGCACCTTCCTATTGATGAGCGCATCATCCTCTCCGTAGACGTGCCGTCGCTCCGAGTGCCCGAGTATCACAACGCTCACTCCTACATCCTTGAGCATGAGGACGGACACCTCACCCGTATGAGCACCGGATTCTTCCGGCGCCATGTTCTGGGCGCCAAGTAGAATGTTCGATCCGTCGAGAACGGCCGCGACACCCGGTAGCGCCGTGAAGGGGGGAGCCACCATAAACTTGTGAGCGCTGCCGGACAGTGCGGTTCGCAACTCCCCTGCCAGGGCTCGCGCCTCCGATATGGTCTTGTGCATCTTCCAGTTCCCGGCAATGTATGGCTTTCTCATATACCTGCTCCTCGTCCTTGTTCTCTATCCTCGAAGGGCGGCTATTCCGGGAAGCGTTTTTCCCTCGAGGAATTCGAGGGAGGCGCCACCACCGGTAGACACGTGATCAATCTTGTCGGCCAGACCAAACTTATTGACCGCGGCGACGGAGTCCCCGCCACCCACGATCGTCGTTCCGGCGCAGCTTGCGACGAGCTTTGCCACCTCGAGTGTTCCGGTAGCAAAGCGGTCGAACTCAAATACGCCCATGGGACCGTTCCAGACGATCGTCTTCGCAGCTGAGATAATGTCGCCGAGCTGCTGTATGGACCGCGGACCGATGTCCATGGCGATCTTGTCCGACGGCACGTCCGTACCGTCAATCGTACCGGCCTCAGCGTTTTCCTCGAATTCGGAGGCAACGACGTGGTCAACGGGGAGGATGATCTTCACGCCCTTGTTCTCCGCATCCGCGAGGAGCTTCTTCGCGGTTTCGAGGTACTCCTCCTCGAAGAGCGATTTGCCGATCTCATGCCCCTGGGCGCGCAGAAAGGTGTAGGACATGCCACCGCCGATGACCAGGGTGTTGCACTTGGGCAGGAGATTCTCGAGAACGCCGATTTTCGTCGACACCTTGGCCCCGCCGATAATGGCGACGAAGGGCTGCGCCGGATCGCGGACAACCGGTTCGAAGAACGCAACTTCTTTCTCGATCAAGAAGCCCGCATACGCCGGCAGGACGTGCGCAACCCCTTCCGTTGACGCGTGAGCGCGATGTGCGCTTCCAAAGGCGTCATTGACGTAGACATCCGCGAGATCGGCAAGCTGTTTCGCAAACCCCGCATCGTTATCTGTCTCTTCCTTGTGAAAGCGAACGTTCTCGAGCAGCAGTACCTCCCCGTCCTTCAGCCCCTTCGCGGCCGCCTCGGTGTCCGAGCCAACACAGTCCGGAGCAAGCTGGACGCGCTTGCCCAACAACTCCGAAAGACGGTCGGCTACCGGCTTCAAGGAGAAGGTGTCGTCACGCTTTCCCTTGGGCCGTCCGAGATGGCTCATGAGCAGAATCGAGGTTCCCGGTTGCTTTAGAATGTACTCGATAGTCGGCAGGGCAGCCTTGATGCGACTGTCGTCGCTTACGGCGCCACCCTTAATGGGCACATTGAAGTCGGCGCGGACCAGTACGCGCTTGTTGGACAGATCGGCGTCTTTGATTGTTCGAACGGACATGGTTTCTCCCTTGGATATCCCGTCGCTGTTACGTGCTCGATCATAGAGGCCCGATGACGGGGAACGCAAGAAATCGTGGCAAAATCCACTTCCGACCGCGGGCGTTCAAGATCGACATTTCGGTGACTGATTGCACTATACGAACAGCACCGACCCCGTGTCAACGCGGGGATCGCGTCAGCGAACCTGGCGGATACGGTCGTACAGAACCGGGAACATCTCCGCCTCTCCCGGGGGTGGAGACCGGTCTTCGCTCATGACGAGCCGATCCCCTGCCCGGGCAAGGTCGAAGAGACCGGGATCCGCCAGGCGCGCCTCGGCTACCATATCGTCCAGCCGCTCCACCGTAGCGGTACCGAGGAGATCGTCATCTGCAAACATATACGCCAACTCCTCGCTGGACAGAAGGAGCGACTCCGGGCGCACGACCAGGAGCTCCGCTTCCGACACGAGGCCGTGGAGCGTTCCGAGGTTAATGAGCAATCGCATCCCCTGGCGCTCAACAATGGTGCCGGCCAGGGGCAAGCGGTTCACGAGCTCCCCCGCGAAGGCCGAAAGGCTTCGTGAAATCCGATCCCCACCGGTGCGAGCAACTCGAAGCTCCGCTACTGAAGTCCCGGTGCGTCCGACAAAGAGCGTACCGCGAAGCGACACGGACCGATCCGACGTCTCTATGTCCACCACCAGGAAGTACTCGTCCTTCGCCGAGCGCGCCCGGTCAAAGGCTTCGGAGAAGCTCGAGACGCGGACACTCTCGCGCGGCACGTCCACAAGCTCGAAGCCGAAAAGCTCCCTTCGCAGGGCGTTCGTGATAATCTGCGCCTCTTCCGGAAGGGGAACCCCACTCTCGCGACCGACCAAGAAGAGCGAAAGTGCAACGGTGTTCCGATCCATGGTGAACTGGTCGACGCCCCACTCGGCGGCCACGCTATCCTGTACAACGCTCTCGTAGGCCTCGATCCTGTCCTGAACACCCTGCGGGACTTCCTCGGCGAGAGAGGCAACGACGCGCAACTCGTTCAGATACTTCGCCTCCAAGCCGCGATAGCGGAAGAGCTCGGCAAAAGAGAGGCGCCCCTCCACCGAGAAGGGATCCAGCAGCAATCCCCGCCTATAGGCGGCGCTGGCACGGTCAAAGAGATTCTGCTCTTGGAAATACGCACCCTGTTCAAAGTGATACGCCGCCGCGGCGCCGCGCGCCTCGTCATCCGCCGGCAACTCCTCGAGGAGCATGTCTTCATAGGCGAGACGAATCACCTCGTCATCATTCACTAGCCGGAGGGCCGTCCGGTAGCTCTGCTGCGCGGCATCGAGGTTAGCCATGCGATACTCGGCGCGGGCGTGGAGATACCACGCCGCGGTGTCCCGCTGGTTGGCCGCGAGGAGCTCTTCAGCGGCCTGCCGCGCCGTTGCGTACTCGCCCTGTCGGAACGATACGGTCGCGAGAACCCGCCTCGCCTCGGGAAGATCCTCGCGGATCTGTAGTGCTATCTGTGCATGTCGCAGAGCCTCGGACGGCACGTCCGACCGGAGGTAGTAGCGTGCCGCCTCAAGATGGACTTGCGCGCTATCGCTGTGGTAGCGAAGAGCCAGCTCGAGGTAGCGCTCCGCCACGCTCCGCTCGCCACGCTCCTCCCACAGGAGTGCAAGGGACAACAAGGCGCGGCGGTTTCGCGGTGCGCCCTGTCGCACCGCCTCGTATCGGCGCACCGCTTCCTCGAAGTTGCCCCCTGCAACAGCGAGCTCGGCGAGGCCGAGACGCGCCTGGTCGTTGTTCGGCTCCCTCGTGAGAACGCTCTCATAGAGGCTTCGGGCGGTGTCGAGCTCACCGAGATCGATGCGCACTGCGGCAAGTGTGTTCAGCGCAGCCGGATCCATTGGAGCGAGACTCCGAGCCCGCTCGGCGTGGTGCAGCGCTTGATCGAGCTCGCCGAGAAGCCCGTAGGCCCGGGCGAGTCCAATGTGCGCCTCGGCAAAGCCGGGATTGGCAGCCACCGCCTCGGCGAGCGACTCTATTGCCTGATACGGTCTGTCCGCTTGAAGGGCGTTCATTCCCGACTGGTAGAACTGACGCGGCGACGTCACGCCGTCCTGGGCGAGGACAATGGCGGCGCTTGCCGAGAAGAGAACCAGTACCAGCAGCAGCTCTCGCAACCCAGCCTTAGGTGGCATACTCCTTCTCACTTTGGGAGACGATCTTCACCGTCTTGATCTTGTGACCATCCATCTCTTGAATGATGAAGCTCAAGCCGTTGTAGTTCACCTTCTCGTATCGAACCGGAATCTTTCCGAACAAATCAAAGACAAAGCCGCCGAGGGTATCGAAGTCTTCGTCGGGAACTGCGAGGCGCAAGGCTTCATTCAAGTCCTCGATATCAACCCGGGCGTCACAGAGGTAGACGCCGTCTCCGATTTCGAGGATATCCTCGCGTTCGTTGTCGAACTCATCTTGGATGTCTCCGACGATCTCCTCAATGATATCCTCCAGACACACGATACCCGATACTCCGCCGTATTCATCCACCGCCACGGCAATGTGAACGTGCTTACGCTTCATTTCCCGGAGGAGGGAGTCGAGCTTCTTGCTCTCAGGGACGAAGTAGGGCTTTCGGATGATCTTTTCGACCTGAACCGGCTCATTGGAAATCAGGAATTGGAGAAGATCCTTGGCGTAGAGAACGCCGATCACGTTATCAATCGTATCTCGATATACGGGGTACCGCGAGAATCCCCGTTCGGAGATCTTGTTCACAATCTCCTCGGTGTCGTACTCGACGCCGATGAATGCGGTATCGATTCGTGGAACCATGACCTCCTTCACCGTCCGGTCCGAGAGCTCGACGATCCCGCGGATCATGTCCTGTTTCTCAACGGTTAAGGGAATGTCATCCGCGTTTTTCCCCTTCCCCTCAGCATTGAGAAGCTTTTTCAGAAAGCTCAAGCGTTTCAAAGCTTGTGTTCCTCCGAGATTGCCGCCAGAAGCCGCTCCTGCAACTGCAGCATGTCTTGATCGGGATCGTTGGTGCTGTGCTTCATCCCCAGTAGATGAAGCACGCCGTGAACGACGACTCTGCGCAACTCCTGGCGATACGCTATTCCCCATTCTTCTGCATTCCTCCGAACGCTGTCTACGGAGACAACAATGTCTCCGAGATGTGTCGACTCTCCCGGAAATGTCGGCGTGAGCGGGAATCCCTCCCGGTCCTCCGTCTGGGAAAATGAGAGCACATCTGTTGGCGTGTCTTGATTTCTATGATCTCTGTTCAGCTGGTGGATATACGGATCCCGACACAGAAGGATCGATACCTCGACCCCTGCGTGATCCATGTACTGCAGGGCCGCCGAGGCGACCCTCTCTATGTCTTCAGGAACCTCATCGTCGGAGATCCCGATGACCTGAACGTCAACGGTTGGGAGAGACGATGAAGCGGACGATGGAGGTTTGTCGTTAGATGTCATGATGCGTTTGTAGACTCACCTACCCGACGCCTCGTAGGCATCCACGATCTTCTTGACCAGGGGATTTCGGACAACGTCGCCACTAGTGAAGTAGGTGGTTTCAATGTCATCGATGTCGCGAAGGACCTCTATAGCCTCCAACAGTCCGGAGTCGGAGCGACGAGGTAAATCAATCTGAGTTACGTCACCGGTTATCACGGTCTTGCTCCCCTCACCGATCCGGGTGAGGAACATTTTCATCTGTTCTTTGGTGGTATTTTGTGCCTCGTCGAGGATCACGTAGCACCCCGTTAGACTTCTACCCCGCATGTAGGCCAAGGGCGCAACCTCGATCGCTCGGGCATTTTCCATCTTCGCCACCAGTTCCGGAGATAGCAGGGCCTCCATTGCGTCATACAGCGGGCGCAGGTAGGGGTTGATCTTCTGGGTAAGATCCCCGGGAAGGAAGCCCAAACGCTCCCCCGCTTCGACGACCGGGCGCGTCAATACGAGCTTCCGGCGCCGCCCTTCGAGCACATCCCGAAGGGCGTGGGCCACGGCCAAGTAGGTCTTCCCCGTGCCTGCGGGACCTACCCCGAGGGCGAGGTCCGCACGGTCCATTGCGCCGATGTAGGTTGCTTGCCGAAAGGTTCGAGGGAAGATGGTCTTGCCCGAGGTGGAGAGAATAATACTCCGACTCTTCAGGTCCTCTTCCGCTCCCTCATGCTCAGCGGTAAGCGCCTTGTAGACGGCACGAATCAGGTCTGGGTTCGGGTCCTGGCCGAGCTGCACATGGTCTTGCAACTCCCCCATCATCTCGACGAGGAGCAGACGTTTGTCGTTGTCGTCTTGCTCGAGGAAGAGTTGGTTCCCCCGCGAAAGAATCCGCGTTTCCAGCAACTCTTCCATTACGCGGAGATTACGATCATTAGCGCCGCACACCTCACTCATTAGATCCGTGCTTTCCAGTACCACTGCTGCCTGCCGACTCAATAACCCTCCTCAGAAAGCTGAGTATAGGATTCTCAACCTTCAACGGTCAATAGAACTGCGTTTGCCACCGGCCACCCCCGAAATTGGGCCCCAAAGCGCAGATGCCGCAAAGCTCCTTACTGTCCCGTTTGCTGCCCCGTCCGATACTCGAGAGTCTCGTCACGGTAGGTGACGTCACTCTTGAGCTCCGGAAGGGGCCTCCACTGCACGACAATAGAAAACTCGGTATCCCACTCGTAGCGTGGCGGTGTCGATTCCTCAGAGAGCGCCGGCCTTCCCGTGTACGAGAGAACCACGTCCCAGTCTCCGAGACGGTGCGTAGCCGATACCTTCAGGGTCTGCACGTTAAAAAAGGAGGCCTCCCGATCTGCACGATCGAAGAAGTTGAAGGATCGTGCAAGATCTGTAAATGGATTGCGAGGCGCCCGTCCTACGCGTTCCGCGAGGACGGGGATGTATTGATAGATGAAGTCGTTCCGCGACGTCGATGAAAACGAGAGATTGAGAAACTCGTGGATCCCGAGCTCAATGCCTGTCTCGAATCTCAGTTGACTCTCCGTAAACCGTTGCAAATTCGCATCAATTCCGGCCGACACCCTTGCATTAAACGTAATGCGATTCTTCCATACGGGCAAAGGATCCACGGTGTAGCTCACGGTTCCGTTCGCGGTTGCGGGTCGAAGACGCTCGTCACCTTCTTCAATCCACGGCGAAGCGAGTCCCTGCTGGATGAATTCCGGCTCGAAACGCACCGCCCTCGTTCGGCGCATCGCGAGATTGGCCGATCCAATTGAGCCCCCCAGTCCGAAGGTGAGCCGCTGGAAACTATCTTCTTCAATATCGTAGAGGAGCGTCTGAGTCACACGAGCGCTCTGCGCGAAGCTCAGCCGCTGATCGAAGGAAAGGGGATCAAAGGTCAAGGTTCCATCCGGATCGGGATTCTCTTTCGGATCGGTGGCGGCTATCCTCACCGTTCCGTTCCACGGACCAACCGTCGATGCCAGCCGACCTTCGTAGCTTTGCTCGAGGGGAGGCAGCGTCGTCGACACGCTAAGCGATTGCTGATTCTCCCGAACACTCGCCCGGAGATTCGCTCCGATACTGTGGGTCGTCACGAACTCATCCGTCCACTCAAGCGTCTCGTTCTTGTAGCTTGCCTCACTCGGCGGCACGCCCTCCGAGGCCTCTTCATCGTAGACAATGCGAAAAATGTCGGCCCCCAGGCGATACTCCAGGTTCGATGCCCCGAAGAGGCTTCCCGTCGGGATGGGGGCCAGGGTAAACGTGGAGGTGTTTGCAGTCGCAAACGAACGATACTGCGCCGCTTGCCGCTGGATGGACAGGATATTCTCGTCCGGATCAGGAGGCTGGTTGTAGATGCTGCGGTAGCGTCCCGCGACCTCAACGGCGCCGCTCAGCGTAAAGAGACGCTCCAGGAGCTCGGAGGAGTAGGTAAGCCGTGCTGTATTGTTGGTGGTTACGCTTGAGTAAGCCACGTCAAATGTGACCGCGTCTGGGCTCGTCCACTCTTCGTCGTCGTACGAGTTCTCCACGGTCGTGGTGGAATTTAGCCGATAGCCGATCGTCGACCCGAACACCTCGGGATACGCAAATCCACCGGAGGCGCTTCGAATCGGCGGCGGGCGAAAACTCGGTCCCGATTGAACGGGATCCTCTTTGCCCTCAGGGTCTCGTTCTTCCCAGGGCGAGCGAAACGGCGCCTCTACTCGCTGTGTCTCGTCGTCGTCATCGCCCTGCCGGCCACTCGGCTCGAGAGGATAGGAGAACACCGTGCCCCCCGCGGAGATTCCCAGCGAGGGTAGCACCGACCTGGCGGGATAGAAGAAGGTAGATTCAGGACTGCGGTCGGCTTCAACGACCTCCGGTTCCGGCTCCACAATATCGCGGCTCTGCCAATCGAGGGAGCCGCCGAACTCCCGCACGGAAAACGAGCTGAGATAGGGCGACAGCCCCGCGGTGGAGGGAGACAGGCGAAGCGAGCTCTCCCACCGAAGATTCGACTTAGCGGCGCCGGAGGCCGAAACTCCGCCCTGTTCCGTCGAGAGTAACCCGAACCAATCCATATCCTCAGCCCGATCTCCAAAGTCGACGCCGACAAAGGGATCGGAGTAGAGCTCAAGGCCGGCGGAGCCGGAGAACCAGCTTTCCCGCGCATTTCCGGAAACATCCAAAAGGTAGCGAAAGGGTAAGGAGACTCCCAGAAAGTTGGTGGTATTCCAGTCGGGCTGGAGCTCTTGGTCAACACTTCGGTAGGGAACCAGTCTCCCGTCGCCGCTTGGCGACGGGTAGAGATGGCGGGACGTAGCAACTCCCACGGAGCCTTGCAAGCTGGAAATTGCTCCGAGATTCGACAGATCCGCCTCGACACCGGCATAGGCTCCGAGCTTGGTGTAGACGTCGAAGAGAACCTTCACCGTGCCTATGTCGCCGGTGGGTTCCTCCCCTTGCACGTCGGCTTCCCTGGTAAGAAAGAGTCCCTCCCGTTTGCGAGGCCCCGTCGCCTCGTCGCCGCTTACTTGGAGAAAGGAAATTGCTGCCTCTTCCGTATCCTTGTCCCCTATCACGTAGGTCGTCGTTTGAATAAACGCTCCCTCGCGCGACCGCGTCCCTGCCACGGGATGGAAGAATAGCTCGTCTCCAGGCTTGAAGAAAAAGGGGAACGCAAAGATGGGAACCCGGCCTACGTACAATCGCGCACCACGAATTGCCCATTCTCCGGCGCCGAAGACCCAGATGCGCCTGGCACGGATGTGATAATTCGGAGGCGTCGCGGTTGAGGAGGTAATTGTCCCCTCCTCCATGATGACGATGTCGTCCACCGTCCGCGTCATGTAGTCTCCGGAGTAGCGGAAACGAACCTGCCTGCCCTCGATATCGCGTTCGCGGGAAGAGACGCCCTGAATAAACTGACCTTCCCACGTGTCGAGCTCGAAACTCAAGGTGCGACCCGTAAACTCCTCGATCTCCCCTTCGCGGTCGATCTGGTAGCGGACATTTCCGTTTGCGGTGAGGGTATTCTGCGCACGATTGAAGATGATTTCCTCCGCTTCAATGATGTGCACAGTGGATTCGTCCTCTTGACGCGTGCGCAGGCGGACCCCACCCCGTAGCCGCACGTACTCCTCTTCCACCGCCTCCAAACTGAAGTACTGCGACTCGTTGGCAGACTCTATCACCACGGTGCGTCCATCTTCGGGTCGAGAATCCTCCCGCACGTCGCTAAGCGGAACGTCAAAGTGGCGAGCTATCCTGTCCTGGAGGTCGCTGCGCGTACCACGCGTCGAAAGTCCCAGGCTTCGGGCCCAATCAACGAGCTCGTAGAAGGAAGCAGTGCGAATGTCCGCCGGCAGGGTCTGTCGGATCAAGTTCTCAGGCGCGGTTGGCGCCTCCTCAGCGGT
>CAYPTH010000023.1:0-2331 GCA_964413635.1 uncultured Spirochaetaceae bacterium | reverse complement strand
CGACGGCTCACCCCCATTCGAGCCGGCGCCGTCCTGCGCCGGCGCCGAAATGGTCACGAGTGAGAGGAGGATGAAACAGAATCCGCGGACGAGCGCATGGGTAAGAGTTTTCGGATAAACTGACCGGTGTAGGAGGCTTCGCACGCCGCTATCTCTTCCGGACTTCCCGTTGCAACAATTCGACCGCCTTCGTCCCCACCTTCCGGTCCCAAGTCGATGAGGTGGTCCGCCTGCAAAACGACATCTAAGTTGTGCTCAATGATGACCACAGTATTGCCTTTGTCAACAAGCGCGTTGAGCACCTCCATAAGCTTGCGAACGTCTTCGAAGTGGAGCCCCGTGGTCGGCTCGTCCAAAATGTAGAAGGTCTTTCCGGTACTCCGCTTCGACAGCTCCAGCGAGAGCTTGACCCGCTGCGCCTCCCCGCCGGAAAGGGTAAGTGCCGACTGGCCGAGCTTGATGTACTCCAGACCGACCGCCCGCAAGGTCTCCAATCGCCGCGCGACTTGCGGGATCGGCGCAAAGAACTCGAGCCCCTCTTCGACCGTCATCTCGAGGACCTCGTATATGTTCTTCCCCTTGTAGTGGATGTCCAGCGTCTCGCGATTGAAGCGCTTTCCACCGCATACGTCGCAGGTAACGTACACGTCGGGAAGAAAGTGCATCTCGATCTTGATGGTTCCGGCACCCTGACAGTTCTCACACCGGCCACCCTTCACGTTGAAGGAGAAACGCCCAGGCTTGTAGCCGCGGGCACGCGCCTCCGGGAGAGATGCAAAGAGCTCTCGAATCGGTGTGAAGATGTTCACATATGTGGCCGGATTTGACCGCGGCGTGCGCCCAATGGGACTCTGATCGATGTTGACGACCTTGTCGATGTGCTCCATCCCGAGCAACTCTCGGAACTCCCCCTGCGCATGGTGACCTCGACCAAGCCGGTTCTGCAGGGCGGGATAGATGCAATCGGTGAGAAGGGTCGACTTTCCCGAACCGGATACCCCGGTTATCACCGAGAGCTTGCCCAGCGGTACGTCGACATCGATATCCTGCAGGTTGTGCTCCCGGGCGCCCCGAAGCGAGATCTGCGCCCCGTTGCCGTCACGGCGCCGCTCGGGAAGGTCCATCCGCAGCGCCCCGCTCAGATAGCGTCCCGTGAGGCTCTTGGGATCTTGCATGACCTCGGCGGGCGTACCCTGCGCGACAATGTTTCCACCGTGAGTGCCGGCGCCGGGGCCTAGATCGACGACGTGGTCCGCGGTCCGAAGAGTTTGCTCATCGTGCTCGACAACGATGAGAGTGTTCCCAATGTCACGGAGGTGATGAAGGGTTTGCAGAAGACGCTCATTGTCGCGTTGGTGCAAACCGATGGTGGGCTCGTCCAGAATGTAGAGCACACCAACGAGGGATGAGCCGATCTGCGTCGCCAGACGAATGCGCTGCGCCTCTCCACCGGAAAGCGTAGAGGCGGTACGGTCGAGGGTGAGATACTCCAGCCCTACGCTCTCCATGAAGGAGAGGCGCGCGACGATTTCCTTGGTGATCTCGCCGGTAATTGCCTTCTCGGTAGTTGTGAGCTCGAGCGTGCGCATGAACTCGAGCTGTCGCGCGACCGAGAGAGAGGTGATGTCCCAGATGCTCTTCCCGCCCACGAGAACCGCGAGGGCTTCCGGGCGCAGCCGTCTGCCTCCGCACGCCTCACAGCTGCGCTGCGTCATGAATCCTTCGAGCCAATCCTTAATGCCGTCGCTGGTCGTCTCCCGGTAACGGCGGTGGAGGTCGTCAACGACCCCCCGAAACGGCGCGGAGTACTCGAACTTGCCGGTTCCCTCCTTGTTCACGTACTTCACCTGAATGGCTTCGTCCGTGCCGTGGAGGATCGAATTGAGCACCTCTTCGGGGAGGTCCTCGAGAGGCGTGTCCAAGCTGAAGCCGAGGTGATTCGCCAGGGACTCAAAGCGGCTGCGATACCAGTTTGCCCCCGGGTTGTACGGCAAGATCCCACCTTCGTTGAAGGAGAGGGAACGGTCGGGCATCATGAGATCCGCATCGAATTCGAGCGTCATCCCGAGACCTGAACACTCCGGGCACGCCCCAAAGGGGCTGTTGAAGGAGAACAGGCGCGGCTCGAGCTCCGGTACCACGAGGTTGCTGTCGGGATAGGCGTAGTTTTGTGAAAAGGATTCTTCGAACTCTTGCTCGGCGGTGACCACGTGCACTCGCACCGATCCGCCCCCCGCACCCCCCGCGGGTGGGTTGGCGCCCGTCGACGAGAAGACCGGCGGTAGCGCCGTCACCAGTGCGCATCATGTGCCCCCCGCCGATGAGCTCGAT
>CAYPTH010000022.1:0-32322 GCA_964413635.1 uncultured Spirochaetaceae bacterium | reverse complement strand
GCATCCGCTGTTTCATTCGGCTCTTGACCATGGGGTCGCCTTCGTAGGTCTTGCGTTCCTCCTTGACCTCTTGGCGGGTCATCTTCAAGGACTCACGGTGAAGATGACGCTGGAACATGAAGTCGAAAATGCTGAGCACCAGGAGGATGATTCCCGCATATACCAGAAGCATGAACGCAAGTCGCGCAATCTCGCCGAATGCCTGGAGAAAGGGGACACGGAGCAGATTCGTGATTCGGTGAATATTCCCCTGGATGATCAGGAAGGCCAGACCACTGAGGATGATCACCTTGCCGATATTCTTGAACCAGTTGAACAGCGCCTCCGTCGACAGGAAGGATCGCTCAATGAACTTCCCAATTTTGGGCGTAATCTTGTTGAAGTCCGGGTTGATTGCCTTGAGCGTGAACAAGGGGCCGACCTGCACAAGATTGGCCATGATCGCCGTCACCAGGGCGACGGAGGCAATGGGTATCATGATCCGAAGGAAGAAGCCGTAGAAGGTGGATACCACGTCGTTCGGCTCCGTTATGTCAATGAGCGTAGCGTTATGCACAAACCAACCAACCATGGTCAGCATGTGGCTCAATAGGTAGTCGGAAAGGAGCGCAATCGTGACGATGGTGAAGAGCAGGAGGAGCGCGGAGGTCACATCCTGCGACTTGGCAACCTTCCCCTCTTCCCGCGCCTTGCGGACCTTGTGCTCGGTTGGGTCCTCGGTTCGCCCTTCGTCTTCCGCGGCGAACCACTGGAGGTGCATTTCTTCCAGGTCACGGAGGAAACGCTCGCGGTCGACGTTGCTCGCCCGTAAGAAGCACAGCTCCACGCTTCGGATTCGTTCCGTCACCAGGTAGAGCAGCATCATGCGCCGGCCTCCTGGGCTGTACGGAAGAGCCGCAGAATAATGTCGAAGCCCTCGTCGATCACGCGCTCGAAGGCTTCCGCAATAATGGGCATGCCGACGAAGAGAATCAGGAAGGCAACGAAGATCGAAATGGGAAAACCCAAAATAAGCAGATTCATCTGCGGCGCTGCCTTCCCCAGGAGTCCCATTGCCACATAGATCAAAAAGAGCGTTCCGAGGATCGGAAAGGCGATAATCATAGCGTGCTCGAAGAGGCGCGAGAGCCGGCCGAGAACGGCCAGAACAATGTCTTCCCGAATGAGGATTAGATCGACTGCTCGGACCGCCTCGAATGACCGGGAAACACCGATCATGAACAGCTGCTGGAAACCGGAGATCGTGACGAAGAGCAGCATCCCAATGATATTGAGAAACTGGCCGACCAACGGGATTTGAATCTGCGAGAGGGGATCAAATACCTGAGATGCGCCGAAGCCCATCTGCAGCGAGAAGAGTTGGCCGGCCAGCTGAAAGACCGCAAAGACCAGGATGAGGAAGAACCCCGTTATGATCCCAACGAGCGCCTCGCCGACGAGCAGGAGGACGTACTGCAAGCCCTGCTGCGGAATGGGATAGCCGCCGTCGAAGACGCCGGGAAACACGATAAAGGATACGAGCAGCGCAAAACTCACCCGTGCAACGCCTGGAATGGAGCCGGAGTTCAGCAGCGGCGCGACCGCGAGAAGCGCGAAGATCCGCGCGAAGATGAGGAAGAAGAGTTGTGACTGTTCGACAAATACCGAAAAGTCCGTCACGGCGTCCTACATGCCTCCACGCTATCCGCCCATACTCGGAATCTGCTGGAATATCGTTGTGGTGTATTGGACGATTCTTTGGATCATCCACGGCCCGAAGAGAATGAGCGCCCCGAGAATTGCTGCAATCTTCGGGATGAAACTCAGCGTCTGATCCTGGATGGAAGTCGTCGCCTGAAAGATTGCAACAATGAGTCCTACCCCCATACCAATACCGAGAACCGGTGCGGCCATGAGCAGGATTTGGAGCACCCCGGTACGAATGAGGTAGATTGCATAACCCGTATCCATCAGAAGCCTCCAAAGCTTGCTACGAGCTGTTGCGTGATCATGCTCCACCCGTCGACGAGGACAAAGAGGATCAGCTTGAAGGGAAGCGAAATCATGATCGGTGGCAGCATGATCATGCCCATCGACATGAGCGTCGAGGCAACAACCATGTCGATGACGATGAACGGAATGAACAGCAGGATGCCGATTTTGAACGCGACCGTAAGCTCGTGCAGAATGAACGCCGGGATCAGCACCCGGGTCGGTACCTCGGAGAGATTGTTCGGCTTCGGAAGGTCACTCATTCGCATGAAGAGCCGAACACTCGACGGGTCCTTCTCCATTTGCCGATACATGAACAGTCGCATGGGGCCCTCGAACTCCTGATACGCCTCCTGGAACCCGATCTCGCCTTCCGAAAACGGAACATAGGCGTCCTCATATACCGACAAGAGAGTCGGCCACATGATGAAGAGCGTCATGAACAGAGCGATCCCCATGAGCACCTGAGTCGGAGGAACCTGCTGTAGTGACAGGGCGCGCCGGATGAAATCCATGACGATCGCAATCCGGAGAAAGGATGTCATCAGAATGATGATCGACGGCGCAAGAGAGAGCACCGCGAGCAGAAAGAGCAGTTGCAGCGACAGCGCAACCTCTCCGTTGCTCTCGGGCTCACGGATGCTGAGATCAATGAACGGAACCTGGAGAGCGTCCTCGCCCGGCGCTTCCTGAGCCGCCACCGGCGCTACGACGCCGAAGCTCAGGATGAGCAATACCGTGACTACGACAAACTTCTTAATCATCCCCCCTCCCAGTAGATGATGAAAGACACGGTCATCCGCCGCCGCTTCCGGCGGCAATCCTCATTGTAAATTCTTCACGCGTTCACGTTGCTTATGCAGAAAGTCGAACGCCCCTCCATTCGAGCCGGAACCTTGCAGCGTCGGACTACTGCCGTTTCCGGAGGTAAAAAAACCGGACAATGCCTCTCCGAAAGAACTCGGCCGGGCACTGTCCTGCTCGGATGCGATGAGCCGCATCTCATCGATGGACTCTTTGTCCGTGATCTCAGCAATGAGGCGCACCGTCTCGTCGCCGGTCCCAACCAGGAAGATCTGGTTTCCCACCTCCACAACATGGAGGCCTTTGTTCCCAGGCAGACCGTGGCTCCCGAGGACACGCACAATCCGCGAGTTCTGCACCCGGCCGCGCGCTCCCCGCTTCAACAGCCAGAAGACGAGGTAGATGGCGCCAATGACCGCCGCCAAGACGATAACCATCCGCACGTAGTCCCACGTCCCAAAGGTGCCGAGGCTTCCCCCGGGTGCCGGCGCGGTTTCTTCGTCCGCAAAGGTCAGCTGCGTCTCGTCGGTCGCCACACTCTCCGGCTCATTCTCCGGCGCCGGCGCATCACCCGATGTGGAATCTTGTGCGTGTACTGAAACGGATAGAACCCCCACTATGAGGGCCGCAAGGAATAGACGTTTGATTGTTCCCCTCCCATTTCTATCCTCTCACCGCGGTCTGCAGGTCCCCGGCAAAAGGCAGCACTCTAACTAGGTCATATTACTAACGCGCTCCATCGGCGAGACGATTTCCGTCACGCGCACGCCAAAGTTCTCGTCGATGACCACAACCTCGCCCTTGGCGATCAACTTATGATTCACCAAGATATCTACCGGCTCACCTGCCAGCTTGTCGAGCTCGATGATCGTTCCCTCGCCCATACCCAAGATCTCTTTGATGAGCTTCTTGGTACGACCGAGCTCAACGGTCATCTCCATGTACACGTCCATGAGCAAGCTGATATTCCCCTGCTCGCCCTGAACGCTCTGTGATTGGAAACCGGGAAACTGCACCGGCTGCACATTGGGACCTTGTCCCTGACCACCTGGTTGGCCGCCACCTTGCTGCGAGCCACCGCCAAATCCGAGGCCGGCAAAGGGGTCCTGCCCCCCGCCGCCACCGCCGCCACCGCCGCCACCGCCGGACTGCGCGGCCGCCTGCGGCTGCTGTTGCGCTTGCTGACCGCCGCCGACTACGGCAGATACAATCCCGGCGTCGTACACTTCCACGACGTCCATCGGCGCGGCGTTCGCGACGCTGATGCGGTAGGATAGCACGGCAAGATTGCCGCCCGGTAGTTGCAAAGAGCCGGCGTCGGTAGTCTGCCCTTCCGGCGGAGCAGTCATGATACTCGCGGACGCCTTGTCGCCAAGGGTGGTAACCACGGTGCCGGAAACCTGTGAAAAGGCCTCTTGCAGCGCGTTGATGGCGGCATCGTCCAAGTCCACCTCTTCCTGACCCATGACGGCGCCGGCAAAGCTGCTTGCCGCCTCCGCGTCGAGAACGTAGGCGTGACTCCCCGCCACACCTTCCGAGAAGTTGAGGTTGAGCACGACGACATTTCCGGAGAAACGCGACTGCACGTCCTCGGCGGTTCCCAATTCCGCCTGCGGCCCTTCAATATTTACATCCGAGCCGAGAAGCATTGAGAGGTTTGACTGCTGTGTCTCCACGGTCTCGGCGACGATACGACGAAAGCTCTCCACGTTTTCCGAGGTGACCGCGCCGCCGCCGCCGCCGGAAGGTTGCTCACCGCCGCCCCCGAAATCCATGCCTCCGGAGCCTTGCAACAGGGCATCTATTTCGTCTTGTGACAAGGAGCCATCACTCATGTTTACTCTCCTTCCTCAGCGGTAAGCTCTTCAAAGTCTTCCTCTTCGATCTCTTCCAGCTTCTTGATAATCTGCACCGCCAACTTGTTTCCGATTTGGCCGGGCTTGCATAAGAACTTGCGACGATTTCCAATCTTCAGCACCATTGGATCACTCGTGCGCGTGTCCTGGAGGCGAATCACGTCTCCGGCACGCAGTGAAAGCACATCCCGGACGGTCAAGTCCATTGCGCCGATCTCGGCAACCATGGCCACCGCGATCGTCGACAGCCGATCGCGCAAAATATTGAGATTCTCGGTCGTCGTTCCCCGGCGCACCGTTGAGTACCAGTACTGCGCCGAAAGCTTCGAGATGATCGGCTCAATGGTCAGATAGGGAATGCAGAAGTTCATCATTCCCTCGACGTCACCCACCTTTGTCTCCAGAGTAACGAGGACAACCATTTCCGTCGGCGGAACGATCTGCGCAAACTGCGGATTGGTCTCGATCTGCCCTAAGCGGGGGCGCAAATCGATCACCTGACTCCACGCTTCGCGCATGTTCCCGAGGACACGAACGATAATTCCCTCCATAACCGACTGCTCAATGTCGGTGAGGTCGCGCGTGACCTTCGTACCTTCCCCTTGACCACCGAAGAGTCGATCTATAATCGAAAAGGTGATCGCAGGATCGATCTCGAGAATGGCGGAGCCCTTGAGCGGATCCATGTTGATCACCGCGAGCGTCGTCGGGTTGGGAATAGAGCGAATAAACTCTTCGTACGTAAGCTGGTCTACCGACGCAACGTGGACCTGCACGAGACTCCGAAGATTCGCGCTGAGCGAGGTCGTCGTGAGACGCGCGAAGGTCTCGTGCATAATTGAGACGGTCCGGATCTGTTCCTTCGAGAACTTATCCGGGCGCTTGAAGTCGTATATCTTGATTTTTCGTTGATCGGCAGGCTGTTGCGTCTCTTCGGGCTCTACATCACCCGATGAGATCGCAGTCAACAGCTGATCAATCTCATCCTGAGACAGGACCTCAGTCATGAGTCAATATTCCCCTCCGCAGACTGAATTCTCGCACACAAAGAGGAAAAATGCAAGGTAACTCCTTACATGCGGCAATTCTAAATCTGGGGCGGTGAAGCAGATAACTGATAACGGTATAGCGCTCAGAAGGGGCCTCAACCCCAATCCGAGTCCCAGATTTAGAATTGCCTCTCGCAAGAGCCCTAGAAGTCGATGATCTCATACCGGCCGAACGCGACCTCTTGAATTTTGCCGCGGCTCATCATCTCATTGATCTTCGTCTTCAGCTCCTCTTTCGCCCGCTGCCGGCCCTCAACGCCCGTGAGCTCCTCCGAGCTCTTTGAGCTGAAGTAGAGCGCAATCTGCTCCCGGATTTGAATTCTGCGGGCGTTCAACTCCGACCGGACGGTGTTGTTCTCCTCTTCATGGCCGATATGTGGTTCCACAATAAAGGTCTTCCGCGGTTGATCGGCCGTCGAACCTCGAATTTCACCGAGCTCGCTCCACCACGCGAGAATCGGTGGGCTCCCGCGGTACGCCTCGCTGTCCGGCACGCGCGTTTGCGTTTGTCCGCCCGGATTGAGAAACTGCAATGTAAGAATGACTACAGTGACAATGAAAATAATGGCGCCGACGATAATGCCGGCCCACTTGAGAATCTGAATAAGAATGCCTGGGAGGAAGCCGACCTTTCTCCCGCTCGACGCCTCTTCGGCGCCGACCTCCTCTTCATTCTCAAAAAGTTCGTCAGACATTCTGCTGTCTCCTTAGCTACACAACCTAATCACCCGTTCTACACCTATCATCGGCGTTAATGGGGCGGGCTTATAGGTTCCCCTCGCTCAAGATGATCACATCTACCCGTCGATTGAAGGCACGACCTTCCGGTGTGTCATTGCTGAATAGCGGCACCGTGTCCGCAAGGCCCATCACCTGAAACCGGTCCTCCGGCACTCCGTAGTCGCGTAAGAGTCGCAGGGTGCTAAGGCTGCGCGCGGTTGAAAGCTCCCAGTTAGACTCCCACGGTCCCCCTTCCGCGACCGCCACGTTATCCGTGTGCCCCTCGATCCGGAACGTCCGATCGTCTACAGCATCAGAGTTAAGCAACTCTGAAAGTTTGATAAACACCTCTCGTGACGCCTCAATATTGAGCTCGGCGCTGGCCGACTCAAAGAAGGCGTCCGAGGCAAGCGAGATGACCAGGCCCCGCTCATCCTGCGTGACGCGGACTCTCTGTGCGCGAATTTCCGGCTCGAAAATGCTCACTGCATTGCGCCGAGCTTCAGAAAGAGCTCGCCCCGCCTCCATTGAGGGCAGGGACATGACGGTATTCCCCAACTCCGCGAGCCGGCCTTCCTCGAGGGTATTGCCACCCTCCAAGCTTCCGAGGCCTGGAAATGCCGCCAAGATCAGACGCAGCTGATAGCCGTCGACCTCCGCCGTCGTGAACATGAGAACGAAAAAGGTCAGCAGAAGCGTCGTCATGTCGCCGTAGGTGAGGAGCCAATCGGCAGCTCCCTCAGGCGGACATTTTTTCTTTCGTCTTGGTCCTGCCGGCATGTGCTACTCCCGTCCGGACTCCTGGCGGATCACCTCTCGCTGAGCCGGCGGCAGGTATGAAACCAGCTTCTCCAGGAGGATGCGCGGGTTGTCTCCGGACTGAATAGATAGGATTCCTTCAATTACAATTTCCTTGGTTCGGGTCTCTTCCTTGTCTCGGTCCTCTAGTTTACTCCGTATGGGAATAAGCACCAAGTTGGCAAAGATCGCTCCGTACATGGTGGTAATGAGCGCAAGCGCCATACCGGAACCGATTGCCGCCTGGTCCTCCAGATTGGCCAACATTGCGATCAGCCCGAGCAAGGTCCCAATCATCCCGAAGGCGGGTGCAATCTTACCCCAGTCTTCAAAAATCTTAATTCCAACCTCGTGGCGAGATTGGATCTGGTTCAAGTCGGCGTAGAGAATGTTCTTAATAATATCCGGGTCCGTACCATCGACAACGAGTTGGATGCCTTTGCGCATGAACTCGTCCTCGACCTGATCCAGGTTGTCCTCGAGAGCCAATAGACCTTCCCGTCGCGCCCGGTCTGAGAAGCCCACCAGGTCATTAATGATGCGCTCCTCCTGCCAGTCCGGCGTGTTCAGCACCTGTCTGACGTAACGCATGATGCCGAGCATTCGGCTCATGGGATTGGCGACGAGCATTGCTCCGAAGGAGCCGGCAAGCACCATGAGGGCGGATGGAAGGTTCAGGTAGAGCCCAATGCTGCCACCGGAGGTGACGATGGTCATAATGATCATCACACCGCCGGCGATCACGCCGATTATCGTCCCCAGATCCATGGATCCCTACTCCTCGTTCTTGAAGGCCCCAATTTGCCGGCGGTACTCCACGATTCTATCGAAAATGACCTGGTAGTCCTCTTGGACCACCAGGCGCTTGCCGGACAGCATGATGAGCGTCGTATCAGGGTTCGTTTCGATGTACTCGATCTGGTGCGGATTCACGTAATACGCTTTCCCATCCAGTCGGGTTACTTCAATCATCTACGCCGATCTTGGAAGCCTTAGCGCTTCAACGTTAGGAGTTCCTGCAGCATCTGGTCGGACGTGGTGATCGACCGCGAATTTGCCTGAAACCCTCGCTGTGTAACGATCATGTCGGTGAACTGTTCGGCAAGATCCACGTTGCTCATTTCCAAGCTTCCCGCAATAATCTTGCCCTTTCCGGCAACACCCGAAGGTGCAATATCGGCAATTCCCGAGTTGATCGTCTCAATGTAGTTATTTTCACCCGCTTTCTCAAGGCCTCCCGGATTGATGAAAGAGGACAGTGCTACCTGGCCGAGTGCTCGGTTCGTCCCATTGGAGAAAATGCCGGTGATGACACCGGATTGGTCGATTCGGTAGTCCTCGAGGTAGCCCATGCCGTAGCCGTTTTGCTCAAATACCTTGGTTGAGCTCTGCGACGCGTACTGGGTCATGGAGTCAACAAAGGCACCCTGCTCGCCAAGATTCAGGGAGAAGGTCTGCGTCTGAGGGCCGGCCGGAAGCCCCGTTTCCTGATCAACGTCGACGGAGGCCTGTGGCACCTGGAAACTAACGTCAACCGACAGCTCGCCGGTGTTTACAATACCACCTTGTGCATTCTGGACCGACTGCAGCGTGCCGTCGTTGTCGAAGTTCACCAGGAAGGTCTGGTTGTCCGCCGAGTCGGTTCCAGCCACTGAGACCGCCTGCGCCACATTCCCATCCGCTTCCGGATCGATGTCCACGTTCGCCTGCCATTGA
This sequence comes from uncultured Spirochaetaceae bacterium, assembly GCA_964413635.1. Taxonomy (GTDB): domain Bacteria; phylum Spirochaetota; class Spirochaetia; order DSM-27196; family PWMO01; genus CAYFQV01. The sequence goes on along the minus strand of CAYPTH010000022.1, from coordinate 23,408 downwards.
TTGGGTGATCCGGCAACGCGAGTGAAGTCCACTCGGAGGGTGTGGGTATTGCCGAAGGTGTCGTATATGTCGTACTCCACCCGCCATGTGCCCTCGCGGACCTCCGCGGCAGTGGCGTCCGCAGGGATCAGGGGTGTATTTTTGTTCAGATTACTGGCCAGGAAGACCTGCGTGGTATCCTGTGCGGGATCCTTCGCGCCGATCGGGATGGTCAGGTTGCCGATGCTCGCGGAGGTATCGATAACCGTCTGCCCGTCCACGAAGTCCGCCTGCCAGCCTTGAACGCGCATGCCATTCGCCGGATTGACGAGGGTTCCGTCTTCATCAATTCCGAAGGTACCGTCGCGACTGAAGAGCTGCTGGTCGCCGTCGGTGAGCACGAAGAAGCCGCTCCCCTGAATGGCAAGGTCGCTCTTGACCCCGGTGGATTGCAAGGAGCCCTGCGTGTGAATGGTGTCGATGGACGACACCTGCATGCCAAGCCCCACCTGCTGGGGATTCACGCCGCCGACTTCCTCTCGAGGCCGTGCTGCACCCTGGCGGTTCTGGTAGATGAGGTCTTGGAAGTTCACACGATTCTTCTTGAAGCCCGTGGTATTCACGTTCGAGATGTTGTTACCAATGACATCCATGCGGGTCTGGTGATTCTGAAGTCCGGAAACTCCAGAATACAGTGATCGCATCATTCCGCTGCCCCCTTGATTGTCTGTACAGCACTGTAGTCATAAAAGGTGCCGTTCACGCGCACCTGCGGATTCTCTCCGCTCTGAACCTCTTGCACGGTTCCCGAGACACTTTGACCGTTTTGTGTCACCTCGACCTCCTTCCCGAGCAACGATACCGCTTGTCCGCTCGAGATCAGGCCGGACATGCGTGCGAACTCGGAAGAAAGGCTCGTCATCTGTTCCAGCGCGGAGAACTCCGCCATCTGAGCAATGAACTGCTTGTCTTCCATAGGTGAGGTCGGATCCTGATTCTGGAGTTGCGTCATGAGCAGCTTCAAGAACTGATCACGACCGAGCTCCTGCTGCGGCTGTCTGTCGCTCTCAATACTCTTGTTGAAGGCGTTCACTTGAGCCTCAACGCGAGAAAGCTCTTGAGCGTTCATTGTGTTCTGCAGATCCATTCACCACTCCTCACGCGTAGAGGTTCACGACTCCACGCTCATCTTGAATCTCTTCTAGTATCGGCACGCTTTGCTCCAGAAGACTGGCGGTGCGGGAGGCGCGGCCGTTCTTGCCGCCTTGCCCTTCATCTCCCTTCTGGTGCTGCTGACCCACGGACACCTCGAGGTCGCCGGTCTCCATGCCGTGCTCCCGGAACGCCCGTTCCAAGTCCTGCATGTTCTGCTCAAAGGCGTCCCGTACGTTTGAATTCTCGACAATTATCCGCCCGGCTATATGGTTGTCCTGCAATTGCAGCTGAATCCGCACCTGGCCCAGGCTTTCAGGTTTCAAAACGAGTCGGATCTCACCGGAGGACTCACTCCGAAAGATGAACCGGGCCTGTCGGACGATTTCCGGCTGCGCGTTCTCCTTGAGGTTTCTCGCGAGGTTGTGGAGGTTACCGTCGAAGCTGCGCGTTATCGTACGGACGTTCTGGGTGCCGCCGCGACCATTGGATGCGCCGATTCCATCGCCGCCGTCGGAACCGAAGCGCTGAGCGAAGCTCTCGGCGCTCTTTCCACCGCTGTCGGCGGCTTGGGACTGCGCGTTGACTCCTTCACCACTGCCCTTCGACACCTCCGCGGACCCGGATGAGCCGGCGCGGGAGCGTCCGACGCGCGCTCGGCTTCCCTCATTCCGGGAGCCTTCTCGGCTGTTCTCTTCGCCCTTTGCATCTCCGTTGCTCGACCCGCTTGTGCCACGCCCCTCTTTGCCCGCCCGGGCGACGCCGTCCGTCGCCTCACGAGCTGAAGCCTCCTGGGCAGGTTTGGAGCTTAGGCCCCCCGGCCGCTCGGTTTGTACGGATTGCTCCGCCGCCTGAGCGGCTTCAGCCGATTTTCCCTGAGCTTTTGCAGCGCGGTCCCCGGCAAGGGCGTGTTCCTTTTCGCTTTCGGTCGCCTTCCCGTCTTTTTCCGTGCCCTCTTGCCGCCTCGCTCCCCGCGCAGCCTCTTCGCCGTGGAGGGCGTCGGGAGCAATGCGCTTCTCGGAGGACTTCTCCGACGCGGAGCGAGTCTCGCCGGACTCGCCTCGTCCCACCTTTTGTGCGGCGCCTTCGCGAACCTCGCCACTCAGATCGCTCTTTGCGGTTTTGGCGGCGCCGGATTCCGCTTCAGCGACCTTGCCGGCCGATGATTCGCCGTCGCCGTCGCCGTCGCCGTCGTTCCCGGAGACCTCGCGGGCGTCCTTCGCCGCGCCGTCGGTCTTCTCGTCGGCGCCATCCTTCGCATCCGTGCTTCGCGCCCCGGCGTCCTCGCCGGCCTGCCTCGCGGCGTCCTCGCCGGCTTCCCTCGCGGCGTCCTCGCCTGCCTTCTTCGCGGCGTCCTCGCCGGTGTCGCGGCGAGAGGCCTCTCGCGAGGCCTCCTCGGAACGCCGTGTCGCTTCGCGGGTGGACGCTTCCTCGGCGCGAGCCGCGGCGCGCGCGTCGGCTTGCTCGGCATCCCGAACCCTCGCGGCCGCTCGGTCGGCGGATTCGAGGATGGAGCGATTCTGCGTATCCCTTTGAGAATTGTAGAGGCGGTCGTCACCGACGGCGGTAAAATCAGAGAACTTAGAGTCCAGAAGACTCTCGAAGCGGCCGCTTTCAAGCGACGAGGCTGTCCCTCGCGCAGGCGGTCCGAGAATCCCGGAGTCGCCGGTGGCACCGGTTTGGTAGGGAAGTGCTGTATGTGGCTGCACCATGCAGTCTGGCCTCCATGCAGCTACTCCTCCTGCGGTTTTACCGTCATCTTGCGCTGAATCGTCGCAACACGGTCCGCCGGGAGGCGCGCCAGCCACACTGAAACCAGTGAGACTTCACCCGCCTCTTGAGCAAGCTCCTCGGTGACCCTCAGCGTGTCGATCAGCAGCTGATCGTCGTACCCCTGGAGGATCTCGACCGCTGCATTGGGCGCCATTGCCGTTAGGTCACGCACGTTCTGCTCAATAGCTGCTCTTTTATTCTCGAACTGCGCGGCCCGCTGATTAAATGAATTCTCTCGTTCTTCGAGCTCTTGTTCCCGAGATTGGATTTCCTCTTCCCGCTGATCGAGCTCCGCAGCGCGGGAATCGAGGGCTTCCCGCGCCTCCTGGATCTCCTGTTGTTGCAGCCGGAGGGATTCCTCACGCTTCGCGAGGCGTGCATCGTCCACGAGCACGGTATCCGGACCCCCGTCGGCTGCGGGCGTATCCGGGCGCAGGCCCACCAACTCGAGAACGGGATTAATGAGGTTGCGTGCATTAATGAGGTCGAGATAGTCGAACCACACCATTCCTCCGGCAACGAGCGCCAGGAGAAGGAATCCGTAGAGCAGAATACGGGGTGCAGCCCCGACTCGTCTGTAGTCAGGCATACCTATGCCTCCCTCTCGGAGCGGAAGTAATGATTCGCCCCGCCGATGTCATCCAGCACACTACCCTCATGACGTCGAGCTTCGGCGTAGTACTCCTGCGCTCGCCGTTCTCTTAGATTGTCCAAGACCTTACGCTTCTTGTACGCCTCCCGATACTCCTCGGCGATCTCGGCGCGCTCCCGCTCCTTCTCCTGGAGATCGCGCGTGAGTCGCTCGATTCGCGACTGTAGGTAGGCGTGATAGGCACCGAGTGCGTATCCCTGGGAGACGTCGATGCGGCCACCCCGAATTGTGCCCACACCGTAGGTCCCGTCGAGCTGCGAGCTCGCCTCATCGATCTTGTTCTGCAGGTCCACGCACTGGGCGGTCACACCGGCTAAGCGCATCTCAACCTCGTGCTCCTCGTGCTTCCGCAAGGAGAGAATACGGTCGAGGCTGAAGTGGAAACGCCTCATGTTTCGCCACCCTCCGGCTCGATTTCGGCGAGCTCAAAGAGACCTTGCATGGTATCTTCGGCGGTGACGCGCTCATCGATCTCCTGCTGCAAAAAGGCGTTTATTGCCGGCATCTTGTCGATGGCGGCGTCAATCTCCGCATTCGTTCCGCGAACGTAGGCTCCGACATTAATGAGGTCTTCGCTCTGGGTGTAGGTAGCCAAATGGCGGCGCACGACCGTTGCGGCTCGGCGCATCTCCGGCGTGGACACCTTGGTCGCGAGGCGAGATATCGAGTCCAGCACGTCGATGGCCGGATAGTGCGATCGTTGGGCGAGCCGACGGCTGAGCACCAGGTGTCCGTCAAGAATTCCGCGGACCGTATCGGAGATGGGCTCATCCATGTCGTCGCCCTCTACCAGGATGGCGTAGAAGCCGGTAATGCTCCCGCGCTCCGCCGTGCCGCAGCGCTCGAGAAGCTTCGGCAGTGTCGAGAATACTGATGGTGGATATCCGCGCGTTGCCGGAGGCTCGCCGGCGGCGAGTCCAATTTCCCGCTGCGCTCGCGCGAAGCGGGTTACCGAATCGAAGAGGAGCATGGCGTTCTGCCCCTGATCGCGGAAGTACTCGGCAATGGCCGTGGCAACGTAGGCGCCGCGCAGACGCGCGAGGGGCGGCGTATCGGAGGTGGAGACAACCACCACGGATCGCTTGAGCCCCTCTTCGCCCAAATCGTGCTCAATGAACTCGCGAACCTCGCGGGAGCGCTCGCCGATCAGGGCAATGACGTTGACATCGGCCTCCGTGTTTCTGGCAATCATGCCGATGAGGGTCGACTTCCCAATTCCGCTTCCGGAGAAGACACCGAGGCGCTGTCCCTGCCCCACCGGCAGGAGAGCGTCGAGGGCGCGAATCCCGGTAACCAGTTGAGAGCGGATGGGCGCCCGGTCCAGCACATCGGGAGGGGTGTTATATATCGAGTAGAAATCAGCCGAGCCAATGTCCCCCTTTCCGTCGATGGGGCGCCCTCTGGCGTCGAGAACACGGCCGAGGAGCTTGTCCGAAACGGGGACGTTTAAGTATTCGCCCGAGCCGACGACGGAGGAGCCGACCTCAATGCCGTCGACCTCTCCGTAGGGCATGAGACGCAGATTGCTACCGGAGGCGCCGACCACTTCAGCCCACACGGAGCGGTTCCGTCGTGGAATGATAATGCGGCATTGCTCGCCGACGAAGGCCTGTGGGCCCGTTGCCTCAATGAGCAAGCCTTGGACGCGCCGCACGTGACCGATCTGCGTAATGGTGTCGGTTTTCTCGAGAACTGCGGTGTACTTGTCAAAAACTCCCAACGGGACCCTCCCTTCCCGTTTCCAGGAACGCAGCCGTGCACAGGTTGCAGCCGCTCCCTCTACCGCCGTGGCTACTCCTGTGCTCGCGGCCGGGACCGTATCGGCGAGAGCTCGACGATGCGGTCCTCGATCTCTCGCAACTGCGAAGAGATCCGCGCGTCAATGTGTCCGAAGTCGGTCTCAATGACCGCCCCGCCCGGATCCACGGTGGAGTCTTCCGCGACGGTTACGTTGCCGACGCGCTCGACCATTTCGATAATCTGCTCCGTATGCTCGGTGGTCATCTTCAGGTCCTGGAAGTTGACGCGAATTGTGACGTCGGCCTTCGACTTCAGCGTCCGCAAGGCCTGCACGACGTTGTTGACCACGACGTTGCGCTGATTCTCCGAGATCACCTTCACAACCTTCTTTGCAATCTGAAGGACGAGCTGAATGATCTGACCCTCGGACTCGTCGATGATCTCGTTCCGCCTGTTAATTGCTTTGTCGATGACGGCGTGAAGCCGGTTCACCAGGCGCTCGACTTCGGCCTTGCCGCTCTCGAAACCCTGTTCGCGGCCTTCCTGTTCACCGCGCTCCCGCGCTTCCCGCTCAATGGAGTCCGCCTTGCCCTGGGATTCCTCCACAATGCTCTGCGCCTTGGCCTCAGCCTCTTCGCTTATGCGCTTCGCCTCGTCCTCGGCTTCTTGCTTTGTCTGTTGGGCCTGCTCGTTCTTCTCGCGCACCTCTTCGAAGGCGCGCTCCTCGGCCTCTTTGACAATGCGGTCGGCTTCCGACTTGGCCTCATCGATCATGCGCTGTTTTTCTTCTTCCCAGCGCGCCTTGAACGCTTCAGCCTCACGGCGCAGATCATCCGCGGTCGGCCCGGTATACTCCTGAACCTCTTCCGCCTCTTCGAGGTCCTGAACAGGCTCCGGACCCGCCGGTCCTGCTATCTGGACGCGACCATCGACGTATCGAACTTCTTGCGCGCGGAAAACGTTCTTCGCCACTGTGTTGCGTACCCCTTGTGCGGTCCCTTACACGACCAACTCGTCCTCGCCTGCACGGGCAACGACGATCTCGCCTTGCTCTTCGAGCTTGCGAATGATGGACACGATTTTCTGCTGGGACTCTTCCACGTCCTTCATGCGAATTGGCCCCATGTACTCCATGTCCTCCTTGAGCAGCGTCGCCGCCCGCTTGGACATGTTGCGGTATATCTTGTCCTGGACCTCGTTGTCGACGGACTTGAGCGCCTTGGCCAGTTCCGTCGTGTCGACCTCCCGCATCACCTTCTGGATGGCCCTGTCGTCGAGCATAACGATATCCTCGAAGACAAACATCCTCTTCTTTATTTCTTCGGCAAGTTCGGGGTCTTCCTCCTCCAGAGATTCGATAATTGCCTTTTCCGTCGACCGATCGACCAGGTTGAGGATCTCAACAATGCTCTCGACACCACCCGCGGCGGTGTAGTCCTCACTGGACAGAGTGGAGAGCTTTTTCTCGAGGACGCGCTCGACCTCGCGGAGCACCTCCGGAGAGGTTCGGTCCATGGTGGAGATTCGCTTCGCCACGTCGGACTGCACCTCATGGGGCAGGCTCCCCAGAATAATCGAGGCCTTCTGGGGTTCCAGATAGGCAAGAATCAGGGCGATGGTCTGCGGGTGTTCCTGCTGAATAAAGTTCAAAAGGTGCGTCGGGTCGGTGCGCCGAATGAAGTCAAAGGGACGTACCTGGAGACTGGAGGTGAGCCGATTGATGATATCGACCGCCTTCTGAGACCCCAGTGATTTCTCGAGAAGCTCGCGAGCGTAGTCAATGCCACCGCTGGTGATGAAGTCCTGGGCCATCATCAGCTCTTGGAATTCCTGCAGAACCCGGTCGCGATCCTCGCTCTCAACGTTCTCGAGGCGGGCAATCTCAAAGGTAAGGGACTCTATCTCGTCCTCCCGCAGGTGCTTGAAGATCTCGCTCGAGATCTCCGAGCCCAGCGTCACCAGGAAGACCGCAGCCTTCTGGCGTCCCGTGAGCTCCTTGCGGTGGCCACCGCTCTTTCGGCTCTGAGTTGTCTGCGCTCCGCTTGCTTGCGATGCCTTTGCCATACGGCTACTCCTCCATCAGCCAGGTGCGGATGAGTTGCGCCACGTCTTCAGGATGCTCGCGCGCCATGTTCATTGCGCTCTCCTGCAGCTCCATTCGTGCGCGCTCCTCGACGGACATCTCCACTTCTTCGCCCTCTTCCTCGGCGCTGCGGAGTGCCGCCTCCCGCATGGCTTGATGCTGTCGCGCCAGCTCTTCCTCCCGGAGGCGCCGGCGTCGTTCGATCTCTCTGGAAATGAGGCGGAATACGATAAACGAGACCAGAAGCACGGCAATACCAATGAGGGAGTACAGCACGATCATCTGGATCTGCTGCCTCCGCCGGAAGACCTCGTCTTCCTCATCATGCTCCGCGGTGCGGTCGAACTGAATGTGTCGCACCGTCACCGAATCGTTGCGGTTTTGGTCGAAGCCCACCGCGTCCTTCACGAGCTCTTCCGCTTTCTCGAGCTCCTCTTCGGAGACGGGGTTGTACTCGCGGGCAATGCTGCCGTCCGGATTCAGTACCACCTCTCCATTTTCATCATACTGCCAGCGCCAGATACCGTCCAGGGCGACGCTCGCCGTCACCCGCTTCACCTCGGGGCTCTTTTCCTCGGTGATGGTCCGCGTGTTGATCTCATTGTTCACTCGCTCTTCGCTGTTCGAGTAGCGACCGACAAGGCTCTCCAGGTCCTGGTATGCCGGCGGCGTCTGCCCCTCCTGCCCCGGAGGTCCCTCGGGGTTGAAGCCGGTGCCCTCGTAGTTCTCGTTGATCGTTTCAACCGAGCGCGGAATGGAGGTAATGACTTCACGCTCGCTAAACGGGGTGTTCGGATTGTCGGGGATAATCTCAATAGGGAAGTGCTCTTCCGTCTGCTCGGTCCGCTTACCCATGTCGAGCTCGACATTAATGTTGATCACCTCGACCCGGTCCTTGCCATAGATCTGACCGAGGGTCTTCCGTATTGCCTGTATATACTGCTGTTCCTGATCACGCTTGAGCTTTAGTTCCCGGCGAGTGAGCTCCAGACGATCGAAGTCGGCCATCCCTTCGAAGTCGTTGAGCACAATGCCGTTGTAGTCCGTAATGGTGATGTTCTCAGGAACGAGGCCCTCAATGGCAAACTGGATAAGCTTCTGGATGCCCTCCACCTTGTTCCGGTTCTCGCGGAGGTCGGAGCCGGGCTTCGGCGTGACGATCACGCTTGCCGTAACCGGATTCTGATCCTCGACGAAGAGCTCCGTGTCGGGAAGCACAATATTGACGTTCGCCGCGTCGACGTCGTCGAGCGCCTCGATGTGCTGCTCCAACTGACCCTGGAGGGCGCGCTGGAGGTTGACGTTGCGCTCGAAGTCGGTCTGCGTCCAACGCTCCATGTCGAAAAGCTCCCACGGATCTGTCTGCGCGGGAATCAGGTCCTCGCGGGCAAGGAGCGTGCGCATCCTCCTGGCGGTGGCCTCATCCGACAAGAGGATCCGCTGATCCGGCGTCACGGTGTAGTCCACGTTCTCTTGATCGAGGCGCGCCGCAATGCGATCCAAGTCCTGAGCGTTTGACACGGGCCGCGTCAGAAGCGGCTCCATGGTCGGCGAGGAGCTCAGAGATATGAGCAGGATGATGGCAACGACGCTGACGCCGATTACGGCAAAGAAGATTATCTTCTGGACCGGTTTCCACTGGCTCCAGAGATTGCGAATCTGTTCAAAGACTCGCTGTAACCACTCGTTCATGTCCCCTCCCAGGTTTTCTTGGCCCTCGGGGAACTGCAGGATTCCCCTCGGGTTGCTTCGTCAGCGCTTGCGCATCATCGCAAGTTGCTTATCTCCCGGTATGCTTGCAGAACGCGGTCAACCACGCCCTTTGTGATACTCAACGACAGATTCGCCTTGGCTGCAGCCAGGGTCACGTCGTGGGGATCAACGCTGTCCGGGTTGATAATCGACTGTACCGAGAGCTCCTCGTGACTCTGCTGGAGGTCGTTTACGTCCTCGAGCGAGTTGAAGAGCATATTGCTAAAGTCGGACTGCGCAGCGGCGGTTTCGCTCGCCTCCGCCTCCGCGGCGCGGCGCGTCGCCGCTCCAGCCACGGACTCATTGCGTCCCGCGTAGTGACGCGGATCGGTTCGAGCCAGCTCGAAGATGTGTCCGCTCACCTCATTCGCACCAAAATTGGCCATTCATTACCTCCCGATTTGAAGGGCCTGGTTGAACATGTTCTTCGCGCCGTCTATCACCGAGACGTTGGCCTCGTAAGAACGGGACGCTGAGATCAAGTCTACCATCTCTTCCACGACATTGACATTGGGCATCTCGACGTAGCCGGCCCGGGGGCCGGACTTTATGGCGTCGGGGTGCGTCGGATCGTACTTCAATGTGAGCTCAGAGTCGTAGTCCTTTTCTACGGAGACCACCCGCACCCCCTGCCCAACTCCGTTGTCCAGAGGTTCGGGCAAAAAAGGCCCCTTCCAGTAGGGATCCTCCACGCGAGGGCGAAATACGACGCGACTGCGCCGGAACGCTCCCCCTTCGGTAGTTCGCGTCGTGTTGGCGTTGGCAATGTTGTCCGCAATGACGTCTTGTCGGAGCCTCTGCGCCGTTAAGCCGGTAGCGGCGGTGTTAATCGTTGAAAAGAGTCCCATTGCCTACTCCTATCTCAACACCATGTTCACTCGCGTGAGTTGCGTACTCACCGAGTTGGTTAACAGGGTGTACATGAGCTCGTTATTGAGCAGGTTCATCGATTCCTGCTCGATGTCGACGTTGTTGCCGTTGTTCTTTCCGGTCGTTTGATGGTCGAGAAAGCGCGTAGGCCGCACATCCCGGTAGTCGAGGGGCTGCCGGAAGGGAATGTGCTTCTCATTCGTGAGCGCTGCGTCGAAGCGAGGCTCCCGCGGTCCTTCCAAGGCGTCCCGGAGGCGTGTCTCAAAGTTCACTTCGCTCCGCTTGAAGTTCGGCGTGTCCGCGTTCGCAATGTTGTTTGCAATCACATCCTGGCGCAACATGTTTGCGTCCATACTGCGGTGAAGGATGTCTAATGTTTGGCCAAAGCTGTTGTCGAAAAACATTTCCTCTTCCTCGTTACCATCTTCGGCGCGTTTCGAAGGGGGGATTAGGCTTCTTTCTTACAACGGGCCTCGTCTTACCACGGCCCCGTTCCCCCAAAGGCGCGCCCGACCGGCGCGCTACAGAATGTAGCGACTCAAGTCCTGGTCCTCCACAACGTTAGACAACCTCTCGTTCACGTACTCCGAGGTGATCGGGATCTTCTGCCCCGTCAACTCGGTTGCGGTGAACGACACCTCCTCGAGGAGGTGCTCCATGATCGTGTGCAGTCGACGTGCACCGATATTCTCCGTCTTCGAATTCACGTCCGCCGCAATGTCGCAAATCCGGCGGATTGCGTCCTCCGTGAACTCGAGCTCGACCTCCTCGGTCTTGAGGAGCTCGGTGTACTGGCGAATCAGGGCGTTCTGCGGCTGCGTGAGAATACGGTAGAACTCCTCACTCCCGAGCGCATCGAGCTCTACCCGCAGGGGAAAACGCCCTTGCAGCTCCGGAATCAGATCGCTCGGCTTGCTGGTGTGAAAGGCGCCGGCGGCAACAAAGAGAATGTGCGAGGTATCCACAAGCCCGTGCTTCGTGTTGATCTTGCTACCTTCGACAATGGGGAGAATGTCGCGCTGGACACCCTCTCGGCTCACGTCCACACCGCTTCGATTCTCCTTGGACGCAATCTTATCGATCTCATCGATGAAGATGATTCCCATGTCTTCCACACGCCGCCGGGCCAGCTCGGAGACGCGATCCTGATCCACGAGCTTGTCCATCTCGTCCTGGAGGAGCGTCTCCCGCGCCTCTTTGACGGTGGTGCGCTTCTTTTTCTTCTTTCCGCCAAAGATGTTGCCGAGGTTTCCGAGGTTGAGATCCATCTCTTCGAAGTTGCTTCCGGAGAAGATCTCGATGGCCGGAAAGTTGCTCTGACTTACCTGGATTTCCACCTCTTTGTCCTCGAGCTCGCTGTTCCGGAGCTTTTGCCGAAACTTCTCCCTGGTGGCGCCGCTCGTCTCGGCCGGCGCCGAAGGGCTTTGCGACTGCCCCTGATTCCCGGCGTCCTGACTCCCGGACTTGCCGCGGCTGCCGGGAAGGAGCAGGTCGAGGACGGCCTCCTCGGTGCGCTTCTCAGCCTCTTCGCGGACCTCTTCTTGGAGCTCGCTCTTGACCATGGATACGGCAAAGGAGGTCAGGTCACGCACCATCGACTCGACGTCGCGGCCAACGTAGCCGACCTCGGTGTACTTGGTCGCTTCAACCTTAATGAAGGGCGCACCGGTGAGCTTTGAAATGCGCCGCGCAATTTCCGTTTTCCCTACTCCGGTCGGCCCAATCATGATGATGTTTTTCGGAGCGACCTCATCTCGGAGGTCATCCGCGAGGCGCTGGCGGCGGAGGCGGTTTCGCAGTGCAATGGCGACCGCCTTTTTTGCGCGCTCCTGCCCGATAATGTAATTATCGAGTTCGCTCACAATCTCTTGTGGTGTCAGCTCGTCTAGCTTGCGCTTCATGACAATTCCTCCACGACGATGTTGCCATTCGTGTAGATGCAGATCTCTCCGGCGATCCGGAGGGATCGTTCCGCTATTTCCCGGGCGGAGAGCTCGGAACCGTCGATGTAGGCTCGCGCAGCCGCCTGGGCGTAGTTGCCTCCTGAGCCAACGGCGATCGCCCCTCCGTCCGGCTCCACGACATCGCCCGTACCGGAGATCAAAAGAGTTCGTTCCGTGTTCGCCACGAGCAGGAGCGCCTCCAGGCGTCGAAGCATCCGATCGGTCCGCCACTCCTTAGCAAGCTCCACCGCCGACCGTGTCAGGTCACCGCTGTACTCTTTGATCTTGTTCTCAAATAGCTCGAAGAGGGTGAAGGCGTCCGCCGTCGCGCCGGCAAATCCAACCAGGATTCTCCCGTCGTAGATGGTGCGAACCTTGCGGGCGTTCGCCTTCATGATCGCTTCCCCCATGGTCACCTGGCCGTCACCGGCCATGGCGGTCTTTCCGTCTTTCTGAACGGCAATAACCGTGGTACTTCTTGTCTTCTTACTCATCGTCTTCAAAATCCTTCGCGTCTGGACTCGGCGCCGTGTTCGTGCTTCGCCCCGCCGCACTGCGTCCGGCGTGGGGGTGTGCCTGTCGGTAGACATCTCGGAGTCGCCCGAGTTGCATGTGGGTGTAGACCTGCGTTGTGGAGAGCTGGGAGTGCCCGAGCAACTCTTGCACCACACGAATGTCCGCGCCTCGGTCAAGTATATGTGTCGCGAAGCTATGTCGGAAAGTGTGCGGGGTCACGTGCTTCGCAATTCCGGATTCCCGCAGGCGTTTCTCGAGCATGGTAGCTACACCTCGTGCCGTTAAGCGGCCCCCGGAGCGGTTAAGAAAGAGCGCCGCCCCGGCGACGTCGCCGCGACGCCGAGAGAGGGCCGTGCGCACCGGCAGATACTCCGTTAGCGCGGTAATTGCAGAACGCCCGAGAAAGGCCTGTCGATCTTTGCGACCCTTTCCGTGCAGCAGGACGCTGCGTCGCTTGATATCGATGTCCGTGACGTTCACGCCCACGAGCTCCGAGATTCGACATCCCGTCGCGTACAGAAACTCCAGGATGAGTCGATCCCGGAGCGCGGGAAAGTCGCTTCCCTCAATCGTGAGCACCTTGTCCATCTCTTCCTCGAAGAGAAACTCCGGCAATCGGTTCCCCGTCTTGGCGCTGCGAATCAGCTCGCAGGGGTCGTCGTCGCGGTAGTCGTGGCGTTTCAAGTATCGAAAGAGCCCCCGCAAGGCCGAGAGATGGCGATTGACGCTGGTCGCCGCGAATCCACGGCGCCCGAGCTCCGCGAGATAGGCGCGCACGGAACGGAAGGGAACCCTTCCAAGCTCCTCATTGCGCTCGCCGATCCACTCGGCAAAGTCACCGAGGTCACGCTGGTAGGCGCGGACGGTTTCCTCCGAAAGATTGCGCACGCTCCGGACGTAGCCAATGTACTCCGCGACCAGTGGGTCGAGATTCCCCAGCTCAGTACGCTCAGACTTCACGCTCATCTCCCGTTTCACGCTGCGCCTTCACCTCCGCGATCAACTCCAAGCCGAGCTGTTTGCCGGCGGCTGCCGATTGCTGGCGTGGGACAAGGCGCCGCCGAACCCCCGGCGCGCCACCGAGTCCTGCCGCGCCGCCGGCTCGGCGGCGGTTGCTGCGGGCACCGGAAAGACCGACGTGATCGAGGACCTCGCTTCCGTGACGTACAACCGGGGCACCCTCTTCGGCCAGGTGCGCCGTCCCCGCCCCCGCCGGACCGCGAAGACCGTCGGCGTGAACCAGCAGATCCCTTCCCTGCTCCAGCGCGAAATCCGCAGTGATGAGCGCGCCGGAGTGCGCCGGTGCCTGCACCACCACCACCGCTCGGGTGAGACCGCTTATGATGCGGTTGCGCTCCGGGAAGTGGTACTTCGTCGGCGGCGCCCCCGGGGGATACTCGCTGATAACCGCGCCCCCCTCGTCCAAGAGCTTCTTTGCCAAGGACCGGTTCTGCGCCGGATAGATGTAGTCAATACCGCTTCCGAGCACCGCCACGTGGGCGCCGCCGGCGGTGACCGCCCCGCGGTGGGCAATCGTGTCAATGCCGCGAGCGAGGCCGGACACCACGCACACCCCCTCGGCGGAGAGCTCCCCGCCGAGGCGACCGGCCGCGGCCGCACCATCGACGGAGGGGGAGCGCGTTCCGACGACTCCGATCCGCGGGCGGTCGTCGTGGAGAGCGCCCACAACAAAGAGACAGTAGGGCGGATCGTAGATCTCCCGCAGGAGGGCGGGATAGGACGCATCTTGCACAAAACAGCAGCCAATGCCGCGGCGATCAAGAATCCGGAGATCCTCCTCGGCATGGGCCAAGAGCAAATCCGGATCGAAACTGGGCGACTTGAGGCGCCGTCCGAAGAGCACGGAAAGGTCGTCGAGGCGGAGCGCCTGGAAGAGATCGACGTCGTGGACCGCGCGCTCCACACGCCGCTTCTCGGCGCAACTCGCAAACTCCATACGATGTATGGCCAAGCGCAGATGTGTCGTCACTGTGACCGCCCCTCCAAGAGCTCTTGCCGGTTCCGCAACGCCGCCTCTCGAACCTCGTCGTTCTTTGTCAACTCTGCCGCCTCGTCGTAGAGCTCCGCGGCCCGTTGCGTCTCGCCGGTGGCCGCGTAACTGCGCGCCAACATCATGTAGGCGCGGTCGTTCCGCGGTTCATCCTCTATCACTCGCTGCAGGTACTCCCGGGCGGCCACGGGACGGTCGAGCTCAAAGAGATACAGCACCGCAAGTGCGTAGTTGGCCTCGCTGTAGCGCGGATCCAGGTCGATGCTTCGGAGGTAGTACTGCTCGGCGTCGGTGAGGAGCTCATTCTTCCGCCCCTCCTCGACCTGGGCCTTGGCCTGTCGCGCCGCCGAGACGCCTGCGTAGTAAAAGAGAATGGGGTTTTCCGCTTGGATCTCAATCGCGCGCTCCAAATGGTCGAGGGCCAGGCCGTACATCTTCCGATCCATGTAGGCAACCGCCAACATCTTGTGATACACCCCGAGTTTCCCCGACGCTTCAACCTTCTCCTCAACCACGCTCCGGTACTTCTCTATCTCACTCTTGAGCTCCTCAATTCGCTCCTGTGAGGGCCCCTCGTCCGTGTATCCGCTGCCCTGTTCAATGCGCTCGAGCTCGGTGAGGAACTCATCCTCCCCCCGGTCGCAAGCGGACAGAAGGAGCGTCAGCGCGAAAACGCCACACGCGGCGGCCGGCACGATGCGGGCAGCGAGGGGGCCAACCCTGCGGGTCCGCCCGGGAGAAGCTGTTGTGCGTCCTAGCTTCATGGGTCCCTCCGCTATGCCTTGGGATGAAACTCCGCGTGGTACTTGCGGAGATCGTCCCGGTCGATGTGCGTGTAGATCTGCGTAGTCGAGATGTCGCTGTGTCCCAACAACTCCTGTACCGCGCGCAGATCAGCCCCACCCTCGAGAAGGTGCGTCGCATAGGAGTGACGCAAGGTGTGCACCTTCGCCTCTATTCCCGCCTGAGCACAGAGGTCACGGAAGCGTTTCCACATACCCTTGCGCGACAGGCGCGTTCCCAAATGACTCACGAAAACCGCGGAGTCGGTCTTGCCGGCCTTCGTTAGCTTGGGCCTCGCATCGGTGATATACCGGTGGAGCCACGTCACCGCCGCGTCCCCGGCGGGCACCAATCGGTCCTTTCCGCCCTTCCCGACTACACGAATCAGCCCTTCCCTGAGGTAGAGTCGCTCCATGGTCAGATCCACCGCCTCGGAGATCCGCAGGCCACAGGAGTAGATGACTTCGAAGAGGGCGCGATCCCGCACACCGACCGGAGTCCGCGTATCGATGGTGTCCAGGAGCGTATCCACCTCCTCGATTGAGAGGACCCCCGGAACTCGCTGCGCCATCCGCGGCATCTCAATGTCGGTGGCGGGATTCTCGCTCCGATAGCCCTCGAGCACCAAATAGTGGAAGAACGCGCGGAGAGAGGAGAGGATCTTCGCGATTGTACGCTGGTCGATACCCTGCTCGGCAGTCTGTCGGGCGACCAGATAGCGAATCACATCGTTGGAGCTGTAGAGCTTGACGTCCTCGCCGTTATCCGTCGCGTAGTCGCACAGCGCCCCCGCCTCGCGCACGTAGGTCTGCACGGTCTGCTCCGCGAGGCGAAGCTCAACGGCGAGGTAGTCTCTGAATGCGGCGACGAGGTCGTAACAGCTCACCCCTTACTCTCCCGACCCCGACCGTCGATTCGATCGCATCCGCAGGACGGCGGGAATGCCGAGCTCATCGTCCTCGACCGCCTCGCTGGAGGAGCCGTTGTTGTCGCGCCGACCACGCCCGGTAGTCATCTCGATCCACTCGTCGAGGGAGAATACTTCTTCCTTCTTCTGCTCCTGCTCCTCTTCGGCGGGCCGTTCGAGCTCGGGCTGATTGAAGCCGGTTGCGATCACGGAAACCATCACCTCGTCGTCCATGAGCTCATCCACCGCGCTCCCGGCAATGATGAGGGCGTCCTCATCCGCATTTGCCGTAATGATGTTGAGCACCTCTTCGTACTCGCTCAAGGAGAAGTCGCTACCGCCGGAGACGTTGACCAGGAGCCCCTTGGCGCCGTCGATTCGGGTGTCCTCGAGGAGCGGATTGTTAATGGCGTTGGTCGCCGCGTCGACTGCGCGATTCTCGCCGTTACCGACCCCAATGCCCATAAGCGCGTCGCCGTGGCCCTTCATGATCGTCTTCACATCGGCGAAATCGATGTTGATCATCCCGTCCTTCGTGATGAGGTCGGAGATCCCCTGCACCCCTTGGCGCAGGACATCATCCGCCATGAGGAATGCCTCGCTGATGGGGGTCTTGCGCTCGACGATTTTCAGTAGGTGTTGATTCGGAATACTGATAAGCGTGTCGACATTCGTGCGCAGTTTGGCAATACCATCGTTCGCCAACTTCGACTTCCGCCTTCCCTCAAAGGCGAAGGGCTTGGTCACTACGCCGACGGTCAGGATGTCCATTTCTCGGGCAATCTCGGCAATGACGGGAGCGCCACCGGTGCCGGTACCGCCTCCCATTCCGGCGGTAATGAACACCATATCCGCGCCACGGATGACGTTTTGGATTTCCTCTTTGTCTTCGAGGGCGGCCTTTTCACCGATCCCCGGATCACCTCCGGCACCGAGCCCCCCGGTGAGCTTGGACCCCAGGGGCAGCCGCGTTTCCGCGTTCGATCGCTGAAGAGCCTGCAGGTCGGTGTTGACCGCAATGAACTCCACGTTCTTCAGACCGCAGGCGATCATGCGATTCACGGCGTTCGAACCGCCGCCACCGACGCCAATTACCTTGATCACCGTCGGGCTACCGTAGTAGTCACCGAGCGATCCACTCTCCTCGACAATGTCGATATTCATGTCCCCTCCCAAAAATACGTTTGCTCAATCACTTCCTGCAGGGAAGCGTCGGTTCATTCAAAAAAGTTCTTCAACCACGCCTTCAGTCCTTTCATGACACCCGGCGTTCCTTCCCGGGCTCGTAGATCACGTCCCTCCGACTGCGCCTGGTTGGCGCCGTAGAGAATGAGCCCAATGGCTGTGGCATATTCGGCACTCTGGTACTCGTGCGCCACGCCGCCGAGATTCACCGGCCGCCCCACTCGCGCGGCGGACCGGAAGATGTCTTGGGCCAACTCGACCACCCCCGGCATGAGCGCTCCCCCTCCCGTGAGGACAACTCCGCCATTGAGTCGTTCGAGATAGCCCTTCTTCTGCACCTTCTCACGAACCATTCGAAAGATCTCGGTCATTCGCGGTTCAATGATCGCGGAAACATCCTTGCGCTTCACCGACAGCGGCGGCCGGCCGCCCACGCCGGGTATGATAACCGGTTCGTCGTCTTCCACCATGGCTGCGTACGCGGAGCCCGCCTCGATCTTGATACGCTCAGCCGACTCCATGGGCGTTTTCAGCATGATGGAAAGATCCGATGTGACCTGACTCCCGCCGACGGGCAGGACGCTGGTAAAATAGGGGGCGCCGTCAATGTGGACCAGCATGTCGGTCGTGCCTCCGCCGAGGTCGATGAGCAGCACGCCGAGCTCCTGCTCGTCCCTGGTCAGCACAGCCTCGGAGGCGGCAAGAGACTCCAGTACGATTGAGTCGACCTTGAATCCGGCGCGGTTTACGCACTTCACCAGATTCTGGGCCGATGTTACCGACCCCGTAATGATGTGAACCTCAGATTCGAGGCGCACTCCGATCATGTCGAGGGGATTCTTGATGCCCGCCTGATCATCGACGACAAACTCCTGGGGAATGACGTGGAGGACCTCGCGGTCCATGGGAATAACGACGGCTCGGGCGGCGTCAATTACGCGGTCGACGTCCTGGGTAGTTATCTCACGGCCACGGCCGGTGACGGCCACGACTCCGCGGGAGTTGAAGCCCTCAATGTGCGCGCCGGCTACCCCGGCAACAACGCTCTTCACTTCACGGCCGGCCATTTGCTCGGCTGCTTCAACGGCGGCATCCACCGACTTCAGGGTCGACTCAATATTGATGACCACGCCGCGGCGCAGGCCGGAGCTCTCGCTGCGTCCGATTCCGATTACCTCGATCTCGTCGCGCTCGTTGTACTCGGCTATAGCCGCGGTAACCTTGTTGGTCCCGATGTCCAATCCGACGAGCATATTCTCCGCGGGCACCTTACTCCTCCTCCGACCGGAAGACGATCTGGCCGCCCCGGAAATCGAGCTCGCGAATGTTCTGGAGTCTCCCCTCCCGTTCAAACATGTCGAGAACCATTATAATATACCGGAAGAGGGATGCGTCCAGCTTGTCTTCAATGCGGACCGGCACTTTGTACCCAATAGGATAGATGAGGAGCTCGATCGCGTCACCGCCCCCACCCGAGGCTCGTATCTCGGAGATCTGCTCAAAGAGAGTCGGCTCGACCAGGCGGAGCTGGGACAGCTGCTGAAGGATCTCGACGAGCCGATCCGGCAAGCGCGTACCGACGGAGAAGTCCTCGAAGCGAATGCCGGAAAACACCGGAAGATCCCACGTATCGATGTCGCGAAAGAACTGGAAGGCAACGCCGTTTTCGTCAATCGCGACGGGCAGCTCCCGGTCGCCCACCGCGGCAAAGGCAATTACCAGGGCGCGGCGCCCCGTGACCGTAACCTGCAAAGTGCCGGGAAAGACTTTCCGCACCGTTGCGCGCCTCACCGCGGGATGGTCCTCGATTCGGGCCGCCGCGGCGACGGTATCAACATCGAAGTAGCTCGCACCTTCCGCTACTCCGGCAAGCTCGAGAAGCTCCCGATTGGCAACTGTGGCATCGCTATCGATCATAACCTCCGATATTACCACCAGGTCCTTCACGACGAGGTGGAAGAGCACCTCGCCAATGAACACGAGGGCAAGAACCGCCACGGCCCAACGGACGACGACACCCGCCGGACTTCGACCGGCCCTCGACCGGCCTGCGGTCCGCTGCTCCGCGCTTCCGCGGAGGGCGTAGTCAGCCATCCTCGCCTCCCTCCCCGCTGTTCACGCGGCGGGAGCAGTTGACCAGCAACCCGGACATGACGAGCGTGACCACGAGCGATGATCCCCCCGCCGAGAAGAAGGGCAGAGGAACGCCGGTTGCGGGCACCATGCCGGCAACGACGGCGAGATTCAGAAAGGTTTGAAAGAGTATGCTCGACGTCAGGCCGAAGGCAACGAAGGAAACAAAGCGATCCTGGGCTCGGTAGGCGATCTGGTATCCCCGCACCGCAAAAAGCGTGAAGAGCGCCATGACACCCACTACACCGACGAAGCCGAGCTCCTCGCCGACGATGGCAAAGACGAAATCCGACTGCGCCTCGGGGAGGCCGCCGAGCTTCTTCGTGCTCCGTCCAACCCCGACGCCCCAGATTGCGCCGTACTGCAGCGCTTCCCGGGCGGCGAGAATCTGGTAGCCCGCGCCCACGGGATCACGCTCCGGATCCAGGAAAGCCAGAACGCGGCGCACCCGGTGCTCTCGAGTAAGCAGCAGCAGAATCGCCAACGGAATGGTCATGAAACCCAGACCGACGAAGTACTGCATCGGCACATTGGCAATGAAGAACATGGCGAGAGCCACGAAGACCACGAAGAAGGCCGTCGAGAAGTCGTTCTGCAGGTATATCAGTGTCCCAAAGATGGCCACAATAATAACCGGCGGCAGAAGACTATTCACCGGATCCTCGATCGTATCCGCCTTCTTGGACAGAATGAACGCGAGATAGAGGACCAGCGTAAGCTTGACGAGCTCCGAGGGCTGAAAAGACTGCCCAAATACCGAGATCCACCGGCCGGCACCGTAGTACTGTTGGCCGATTCCGGGGATGAAGGGCAGGATCGCCACGATTACGGTGCCGATCACGATTGACGGCATCCAGCGCTGAATGCGCTCCATAGAAACGTGCGCAGCTATCAGTGCTCCCCCGAGCCCTAGCGCCAAGGGAATGAGTTGGCGCTGCAGGAAGTAGAGAGGATCACCGTAGTAACGGCTCGCCTTCACGTAGGACGAGGTGAAGAGCATGGAGACGCCGACGCCGAGAAGGAGCAGAATTGCCGCAATGAGGAGGAGATCGGGCCCGCGGCGTTCAGTCTGTATGCGTTCGGCGGCAAAACCTTGCGTCATCGTATCTTCAACGTAGATAAGCTCAGCAGTGCAAAGAGTCCGCCGAGTATCCAGAGCCGGAGAACAACCTTCGATTCCGCCCACCCCTTCAACTCGAAGTGGTGGTGAAGCGGCGCCATGAGAAAGACACGCTTCTTGCGTAACTTGTATGAGACGACCTGGATCACCACGGAGAAGACCTCGAGGACGAAGACCCCTCCGACAATGACGAGGAGGATCTCCTTCTTGATCATCATTGAGATGACACCAATGGTTCCGCCCAAGGAGAGGCTTCCGGTGTCCCCCATCATGATCTCCGCCGGATGTCCGTTAAACCAGAGAAAACCCACGCACGCTCCAACCAGGGCCAGACTGAAGACTGCGAGCTCGCCGCCGTCGGCGAGAAAGGGAATCTGCAAGTACTCGGCAAAGTCCACCCGCCCGGTAACGTAGGAGAGCACCGTAAAGGTGAGAGCCACCATCATGACCAAACCGGTAGCGAGCCCGTCCAGACCATCGGTCAAATTCACCGCATTTGAGTAGGAGACCAGGAGCAACACTGCAAAGGGTACATAGAGGAACCCGAGATCGAGGACGGGCGTCTTGATGAAGGGCACGTACAGAAGCGTCGTCGTCTCGGTCTGATTGAAGTAGAGAATAAGCGCGATGGTGAGAGACACGGCGATCTGCCCGGCGAACTTCACCCATCCGCGCATACCCTTTGAGTTCTTGTGGAAGATCTTCAAGTAATCATCAATGAAGCCGATGCTGCCGAAGGCCAGGACCGAGGCAATCACCAGCCAGGTGTAGAGGCTACGAATGTCCATCCATAAGAACGCCGAAACGACGATTGCCAGGATGATGAGGATGCCCCCCATCGTGGGCGTTCCCGACTTTGTCCGGTGCGTCTCCGGCCCGTCCTCTCGGATCTCTTCGCCCGCTTCCTTGCGCTTGAGAAAATGAATGAGTCCCGGTCCCAAGATGAAGGAGATGAGAAGCGCAGTGATTGCGGCGTAGACTCCACGGAAGGTGATGTACTGAAACACGTTGAAGGGGGTGAAGTATTTCACGAGAGGGTACAGAAACTCCGGGAACATGTCTCCTCCTAGCTCGCCATTCTCGAAATGACCGGTATCAAGCGCTCCAGGGCCGCCGTACGACTGCCCTTCAAGAGCACGGCGTCACCGGGCTGCAAAACCTCTTCCAACACCGCCTCCGCCTCCGCCAAGCCGCGAACTGCTCGGTGACGGCCGTCGACGCCATGGCGGCGCTCCTCGCGGGCGTACGCCTCTCCCACCGTCACAACCACCGAGAAGCTTCGAGAAAGCGCGTCGACGAGCACGCGCCGGTGCCCTTCATCTGCGTGGTCTCCGAGCTCGCCCATCTCTCCGAGGACGACGATCTTGCGACCGGGCACCTCTATCTCACGAAAGAAGTCGAGGGCTGCGGCCATGGAATCGGGGTTGGCGTTGTAGGAGTCGTTGACAACGGTTATCCCGCCGGTGATCAACTCGCTCCTGCCGGTGACGGATCGAGCCTCGCCGAGACCGCGCAAAATCGCGTGCTCGGCAACACCGAGGTCGAGTGCCACCGAAACCGCCGCCAGGGCGTTCCTGAGGTTGTGGCGCCCCGGAAGCGCGAAGAGCGTCGAACCCTCCCTCCGTCGAATGCGCCAGCCCTCCTTTATCAGATCGGCCCCTTCATGACCCGAGGTCGTACTCTGTCCGAAGGCAAGCACACGGCCCGCCACGCGCTCAGTGAGGAAATCCCGGTAGGGCTCGCTCTCGTGAACGAATGCGACCCCGTCACGCCCGAGATGATTGAAGATGTGCCGCTTTTCCTCGGCAATCGCGTCGCGTGAGCCCAGGTTTCCGATATGTGCGTCTCCAATATTGGTGATAACCGCTCGCTTTGGCCGCGCAATTGACGTGAGCAGCTCCATCTCACCTGGATTGTTCATGGCCATTTCGAGAACCGCAACGCGGTGGCGGGGGCCAACCTCGAGTAGCGAGAGCGGCAATCCGATCTCGGAGTTGTAGTTTCCCCGGGACCAGTAGACCTCTTCGGAGCCGTAGGCCGCCGTGAGAATTGCCGCCAAGATCTCCTTCGTGGTGGTCTTTCCGTTGCTGCCGGTGATACCGATCCAGGCAAGGTCGCTTCTCCGCTTACGACGATCCGCCGCTAAGGCTTGAAGCGCGGCCAATGGCTCGTCGACCACAATCAAGGGGCCGTCGGTGCCGCCGTCGACACCGGCCATGTCACCTTTGCGCCAGGTGCGGCGCGCGACCAGGCTCGCCGTAGCGCCCCTGTCGAAGGCGTCGCCAATGAAACGGTGGCCGTCCGTACGGGTACCGGGGAGCGGGACAAAGAGCGTCCCGTTACGAGATGTGCGCGAATCTATGTCAACACGGGTTACCGTCTCCGTGCCGGAGCCAATCACCTCACCGGATACGATCTCCGCAATCTCGGAGAGCGTTCCTATGGCGTCAGCGTGCGTCGCCTGCTTCACCCCTTACCACCTCGACATTGACGAAGCGGTCGGGAAACTTGCGACTCAGTCCCAGATGCTCCTCGGCTATCCTGGCAACCCGTGCCGGGGATCGAAGAACGGCAATTCCTGCTATGAGTCGTTTGTTTCGCTCGAACGCTTCTCGTTGGGCTGTCTCGAGTTGCTCGACTTCGCGCTGCAACTCAGAGTACCGATAGGATTGCCATACATTGAAGAAGAGCGCAATTGGTATGGCAATAACACATAGGAAAACGAGCAACCGTTTCAAAACGCTGCCTTTCACGCAAAGACTTTCTCGGCCACACGGAGCCGAGCACTTCTTGCCGCAGGATTTCGCCG
>CAYPTH010000021.1:30394-33214 GCA_964413635.1 uncultured Spirochaetaceae bacterium | reverse complement strand
CAGGGGGCGCTCATGACCAGCGTGCAGCACTTGATAGACGAGAACGATGTTCGTGCAATCGACCTGAAGTACTCCGATCTCACGGGCAATTGGTACCACATTACCTTCCCGGCACGTCGCCTGGAAAAGGTGATGGAAGCGGGCATTCCCTTTGACGGGTCGAGCGTACCCGGCATGCAGTCGGTCGAGGCCGGCGACATGATTCTCCTTCCCGATCCGGAGACAGCCGTCATCGACCCATTCTCTCAAGCGCCGACGATCCGGATGATGTGCTACATCTGCGACGCGGATACACGCCGCGGTGTGAAGAAGGACCCGCGCAGCGTCGCCAAGCGCGCCAAAGAGTACTTGAAGCGCAGCGGCATTGCCGACGAGTCCTACTGGATTCCCGAGTTCGAGTTCTACCTCTTTGACGAGGCGGAGGTGTGGAACGGCAAGTACCGCGCCGGCTACAACTTCACGAGCGCCGAGAACAAGGAGGATCTGCCGAGTAGCTACATTGATAAGGACGGCACCGCCGTGGCGTACCGGAAGGGCTACCACATCGATACTCCCTTTGATAAGTACGCCGCGGTTCGGGAGGAGATGGTGCAGATGATCGAAGAGATCGGCTGCCCCGTGCGCTATCACCACCACGAGGTGGGCCTCTCGGGACAGAACGAGATCGAGACCGAACCGTCCGAGTTCAGCACCATTACCGACCGCATGATGTACATCAAGGACATTGTGCACCACACCTCGCTTCGTCATGGGCTCACCGCCACCTTCATGCCGAAGCCCCTCTACGACGAGCCCGGCAATGGCATGCACTTCCACATTCAGCTGCGAAAGGGCGGGAAGAACGTCTTCTACCGCGAGGGAGGCTACGCGAACCTATCCGACGAGGCGCTCTACTTTATTGGCGGCGTCTTGAAGCATGGGCGCTCTCTCACCGCACTCACCAACCCCAGCACGAACTCCTTCAAGCGCCTGCTACCGGGCTTCGAGGCGCCGGTGAAGCTCTTCTTCGGCCTGGCAAACCGCAGCGCGGCCATTCGAATTCCGAAATACGCCACCACCGAGGAGCTCAAGCGCATTGAGTTTCGCACCGGCGACGGCACCTGTAACTACTACTTGGCCATGAGCGCCCTCCTCATGGCCGGCCTCGACGGCATCCGCAACAAGACCATGCCCACCCGGGAGAACGGCTACGGCCCCTTCGACGAGAACGTCTACTCCTGGAGCGAGGAGAAGCAGGCCACTCTCCACTCCATTCCCACCAGCCTGGAGGAGGCCCTCGAGGCGCTTCGCGACGACCACGACTACCTCCTTGCCGGCGACGTCTTCAACGATGAGCTCATTGAGAGCTGGATTTCCGAGAAGATGAAAGAGGTAATCGCCGTTCGGAACCGGCCGCACCCCTTCGAGATGAATCTGTACTACTGGTTGTAGCGTACTCCCGAATCTCGTTCCGCGTCTTGCCCCCGGAGCCGGCGCGCGCTATCTTCCTACTTACAAGAATTACAAAGGATGTTGTAATCGCGGTATGAGAGACGACACGCACGAGCGAATTCTCGATGGGGCGACGGAGCTGATTGCCACCCGCGGCTACCGGCCTGGGCGGATCGAAGAGATTGCCGAGTTCATTGGGGTGAGCGTGAAGACCATCTACAACCACTTCGGCAGCAAGCGCGCCTTGGTGGTGGCCGTAGTGCAGCGCAACCTCGACTCGCTCTTCGGTCAATTCAACGAGGTTCTCGATGGGGAGGATCTTTCCTTTGCCCAGAAGGTGCATGGGATTGTGGAAGTCGGCGCGGAACGGGCGCGGCGTCGCAAGCCGGGGCAGTTTCAGATGGTCGGAGTGGATGAGCCCTCCATTGCGCAGCAGGTCCGCCCCCAGCTGCGAGAACGTTTGCGCGCCGTCTTTACGCGTCTCTGGCAGGAGGGACGCGCCGCCGGTGCCCTCAACCCTGAGCTGGACGCGGAAACCATGAGTCACACCCTGCTCTTCCTGATTGAGGGCTACCTCAGCGTGTCCCGGGATGAACCGGCGCTGCTGCCGCGGGACGACCTTCTCCGACACGCCATAAACACACATCTCTTCGGCGTTCTTACACCGGAAGCGCGTAGAGAGGCCGCGGCGCTCCTCCGGGGAGAAACGGTAGATGTCTGACGGCGCCTCTCGCTCACCAGGGACGCCGCGCCGCCGTCACGCCGCGCTCCGGTGGACCATCCTCATTCTCGCTGCCCTTGGCGGCGGCGCCGCAATTCTTTTGTCACAGATCGGCGGCGCCGCCGGGGGTGGCGGCCCGGCGGGCGAAGCGACGCAAGAGGTGGCTCGCACCCCGGTCCGCGTCACCACCCCCACCTTCGGCACCCTGGAACGCACCTTTGAGGTGAGCGGCTACCTAGAGTCCGACCAGGTAATCACGGTGACGCCGAAGGTGCAGGGCACGCTGGAAGAGCTCCTTGTAGACCTCGGGGACCGGGTGACCCAAGGGCAGAAGATCGCCGAGATCGATGATGAGTCCTATCGCCTCGATCTCCGCCGGGCGGAAGCCAACTTTGCCGCCGCCGAATCCACCTTCAACCGGACCAAGGAGCTCTACGACAGTGATGCCACGAGCCGCCAGAACTACGATCAGGCGCGCTCCCAGTATGACGCCGCCCAAGTGCAACTCGAGCTCGCGCGCTTGCAGATGCGCTATACGTCCGTTTCTGCAAGCGCGCGAGCTCGAGTTGCACTTGGGCGGCGTCATACTGGGAGCGCGCCTGATCGTAGTTCTGGCGCGCTCCCAGTATGACGCCGCCCAAGTGCAACTCGAGCTCGCGCGCTTGCAG
>CAYPTH010000021.1:0-30294 GCA_964413635.1 uncultured Spirochaetaceae bacterium | reverse complement strand
AGTATGACGCCGCCCAAGTGCAACTCGAGCTCGCGCGCTTGCAGATGCGCTATACCTCCGTTTCCGCGCCGGTCACCGGTACCGTGATTCAGCGCCACACCGCCGCGGGCTCGGTGGTCGGTACCCAGACGCCTCTGGTGACCGTCGCCGACCTCACCGACATGGTGGTACAGGCCAAGATCCCGGAACAGCACTTTCTCGCCTTTAGCTCTCGGCCCGGTAGGATTCAGGTCGATGTCGACCTCCCATCCCTGAAGGACCGGAGGGTGACGGGACGCATCCGCACGGTTTCACCCTACGTGAGTCCATCGAGCCGCAATTTCGATGTCGTCGTCGATCTGACCGAGCCTGCGCCGACCTTGCGCCCCGGGATGTTCGTTGAGTTGAGCTTCGTTCTCGACCGGCGGGAAGAGGTGTACGCGCTGCCGTTCGAGGCGCTCTCCGACGACGGCGAGCTGTGGTATCTCCGCGACGACGGCACGGTCGCCGCCGAGCGCGTGGAGCTGGGCTTTGCCGGCGAAGAGCGCTTCGTCGTCTCCGAGGAGTGGGCTGAGCGCCGAGTCGTCATTGAAGGACAGAACTTCCTCACGGAAGGGCAACAGGTCACGGTACTCGACGGCGAGGGGCGGTCGTGAAACTCTCCGACTTCGCCATTGACCATCCGGCAATCATCACCATCGTCCTGGTCGTCATTGTGGCCTTCGGGGTGTTGGCGGTGACGAGTCTCACCCAGGAGCTGCTTCCGGAGACGACGCAACCGTCCATCATCATTGCCACCTTCTATAGCGGCGCCGCTGCCGAGGACGTGGAACGGGAGGTCACCGACCCCATCGAGAATGCGGTGTCCGCCATCTCCGGCGTCTCCGGCGTCGTGTCCAATTCCCGGGAAACCTCCTCCATGGTGACCGTCACGTTTACCTACGATGTCGACTTCGAGGCGAAGGTGAGCGAGGTGCGCGAGGAGCTCGACAACATCTCCGCCGAGCTGCCCGACGACATTGACGGGCCGCCCGTACTCTTTCGGCTTTCGAGCGGTGGCATTTCGGTGCATACCGTGGAGGTTCGCTCCCCCTGGGACACTCCACGCCTGTCGCGCTACCTCGAAGAGCGTGTGGTTCCGCAGCTCTCTCGCATTCCCGGTGCCGCCGACGTGAACCTGAACGGGGACGTCACCAATGAGGTGCGCATTGCCGTGGATGTCGATCGGCTAACCTACTACGGGGTCTCCTTCATCGATCTCCATCGGGTGGTGCAGGGGAACAACTCCTCCATTCCCGCCGGCGGCGTACAGTACCGCGGCGACGACTTGAGCATCCGGACGCAGGGGCGCTACCAGTCGCTAAAAGAGATCGAGAATCTCGTCGTCGCCTACGAGGATGATACCTACATTCGCCTGCGAGATGTGGCAACGGTGACAAAGGTGCCGGAGAAGCGCGATCTCTACTTTCGCTCCGGCGGCCAAAACGCCGTCACCGTCAATATCGTCAAGATGCGGAACGCCAGTGTCATCGATCTGGTCGAGGAAGCGGAGGCGATCTACGCTCGGGTGGAGGAGCAGTCCGGCGGTCAGGTCCAGTTCACCACCCTCGCCGACACCAGCGAGGATATCCAATCCTCCATGAGCGCCGTCGAAAGCAGCGCCCTCTACGGCGGCATACTGGCCGTCATTATCCTCTTCATCTTCTTGGTTAACGCGCGCACCACCATCATTATTGCGGTCTCCATTCCACTCTCTGTTGTGGTGACCTTCATTGCCATGTATCTCGGCGACCAGACACTCAACCTCATGACCTTGGGCGGACTTACCGTGGGAATCGGCATGATGGTGGACAGCTCCATTGTCGTGCTGGAAAACATCTACCGTCACCGGAGCGAGGGGAAAGGGCTTGTCGCCGCGGCACGGATTGGCGCGGGGGAGGTTGCCGGGGCCATATTGGCGTCGACGACTACGTCTCTGTGCGTCTTTGTGCCGCTCCTCTTTGTGGAGGGCATGGCGGGCGAGATCCTGCAGCCGGTGGCCTTTACCATTGTCTTTGCCCTGCTGGCTTCCCTCGTTGTCGCAATCTTTGTGGTGCCCTACCTTTCGGTGAAACTGTTGAAGCCGGGAGTAGGCCAGGCAGGGCGCGGCGCCGCGCGCTTGGCGCGGGTAGTGGACCGGGGCGTGGGTGGTCTCACCGGGGGCTATCGCCGTGGCGTGCGCTGGGCGCTCGGGCACACCCCCTTTGTGCTTGCCACCGCAATTGTGCTCCTTGGTTTCGCCGGGGCTGCCTTCAGCGGCATTGGCTTTGAGTACATTCCGTCGAGCGACATGAACGAGGTGCAAGTATATCTCGAAGGTCCGGGGAGCTACTCCGTGGAGGAGACCCGGGACCTGGCGGATGAGGTGGACGGCCTCATTCGCGAGCTTGTTCCTGAGATCCGCACCGGCCTCATGCACGTGGGTCAGGACGGCGCGGTTTCCCTCATCCGCGCGGACAACAAGGTGTTCGGCCGCTACCGTCTCGTGCCGGCGGCACAGCGAGATCGCAGTGTCTACGAGGTCATCGATCTTCTGAACAATGAGATTTCCGCCCGCGTCCCCGACGTCAACGCCACGGTGCTGAACGGCGGGCTGGACGCGACGACGGCGCGATCGAGCGGTGATCTGACCGGTGCGGGCCAGGGCTTCACGATCGACCTCACGGGGCAGAACATTCGGGACCTGATTGACAGCGCAGAAGTGGTGCGAAATTTGTTGGCGCAAGATCCGGCGGTACGGAAGGCGGAGATCGGCCTGGATCTGTCGCAGCAGGAGCTCGCCGCCGAGGTGGACCACCTTGCCGCGACGAACGCCGGGCTGTCCACCCAGGAGGTTGCGGTTGCACTCCGGGGGGTGTTCTTCGGCCTCGACAGCGGAAACTTTCTCGACGACGGTCAAGAGATCCCAATTCGCTTAACATCGACGGTGGCGGACGCGCCGATCTCCGAGGACGTTCTCAACCGCATCTCCTTGAAGAGTCGCAACGGAGAGCTCGTCTCTTTGGCCAGCGTCGCCGAGCTGCGGAGGCTCCCCTCTCTTACCGAGATCGACCGGGAGGACGGGGTACGCAAGATCTCAGTGAATGGATTCATGCGCACAGACAATCTGCGGCCCACTCAGGAGCGCATGACCGCGGCTCTCGAGCAGCAGCGATTCCCGGCGGGAATTCAGTGGCAGATCGGCGGCACCGCCGCGGAGCTACAGTCCTCGTTTGGCGCGCTCACAGGGGCCATCTTCATCGCTATATTTCTGGTGTATGCGGTCATGGTTATACAGTTCGAGCGCTTCGATCAGCCCTTCATGGTCATGGGGGCGGTGCCCTTCATCCTTATTGGCGTGGTGCTCTTGCTCCTCATTACGGGGACGAACCTCTCCATTGTCACCCTCCTCGGCATTATTGCCTTGGTCGGCATTGTCGTGAATAACGCAATTGTTCTGATTGACTATACGAATCTCCTGCGGGTGAGCTACGGCTACGAGCTGCAGGAGGCTGTTGTGGAGGGGGCTGCGACGCGGCTTCGTCCCATTCTCATGACCACCCTCACGACGCTTCTCGGCGTTGCGCCTCTGGCCTTCCGCGCGGGGCAGGGCTCGGAGATCTACTCGCCCCTCGGCACCGCGGTGTTCGGCGGGCTTATTACCAGCAGCTTCATTACGCTCTTCATTATTCCGGTGATCTACTATCACGTGGAGAAGTGGCGAGAGAACCGCGACGTACGGCGCGGCGACGACGAAGCGGAGGACGAGCGCTCTGCCGATGTGGCCGACGAGTCTTCCGCCCTGGAGGAACGATATGCAGAGTAGGAAGAGGTCGATGTTCACGTTCACCCGCCGCGCGGCGCGCTTCGTTGTGCTGTGCCTCGCGGCACTGGCCGCGCTTGCGCTTACGGGGTGCTCCTCGGTCTTCACGGGCACCATCTCCGGTACGGTCTATGACGCGGAGAGCTACGGCGAGGATGACCCGGAAACCCTTGGCAACATTGAAGTCTACCTCTATCAGGAGGAGGCCGACCGGGACGACGACTACGACGTCCTCACCGGTGCGGCGGAAGGTGACGAGCCAACCCGCTTCTACGATACAACGGCCTCGGCAGGAGACGGAACCTTCACGCTCAACTTCGTGTGGAACACGCTCTTCCCGGATTACGGCGACACCGGTGACCGGGAGGAGGTCTACCTCATCTTTTACGACCCGAGCGGTGAGTATGGCGCCTCCAAGAAGAGCACCGTTCTCATTAGCGAGTTCACCACCAACGTCGCCGGTCTCCTGAACGCCGCCCGCGCCCGCGCCACGGTCAGCGGCACGGTCGAGGACGCCCTTTCCGGGGGCGGCCTGGGTGACGTTACCGTTTCCGGCTACCTGCCCGCGAGCTGGGAGTACGATGGCGGCGGTCTGACGAGCGTGGAGTGGGGCGGCGAGCGCGTCTTCCGCGTCTCCACGGGGGACGGCGGCGGCTACGAGACGAGCTTCACCTTCCCCAAGAGTCTGGACCCAGGCGCCGCCGGGGATGAGCGCATTCAACTGCGGCTGCTATTCTCCCGAACCAGCTACCAGGTCGCCACCGATGGCGACAGCGACCTCTCCGCCGGCGTCGACGTGGACGGCGACGGCAGCGACGACGTCTACTACCAGACGCCGTTGATCTTCGAGAAGACGACCACGGCCATGGACACGATCGGGATCAAGCCGACGGAGTTCACCGTGACGGTGAGTGGGAAGGTGTGGTTTGACGATGGTGACGGCGCCCTCCAGACTGGCGACCCCGGCGACACCCCCACCAACGGCGAAACGGTGGTGCTTACGGTCACGGATCCGGCGTCGGGCGACACCGCCGAATACCGTACCACCTCCGAGCGCTCCGGCGTCGGCACCGACGCCGAAGACGGCACCTTCAGCATTGACGGGGTGACCTGGAAGGAAACGGGATACAGCGGCACGCAGAGTACGGCGAGCGCGACAATTGCGATTGAAGGCGCGAACACCGTCTACGTGCCGAGCGGCACCATCGAGCTCATCTCCGGTACCCAGAACTACGTGGAGGTCCTCTTTGATTAAGCGGTGGCGCATGTCGCGCTCGGCGGTTCTGACGGTGGCACTCTTGCTCGGTCTCGCAGTCGCCGCGCCGGAGGTATCGGCGCGGGGCCACTCCGAGGCGGGCTCTGACGACGGGCCGGCTGAGGATGCTTCGGTGGGCGGCGACCGCGGAGGCGAATCCGCCGGCGCCGGTGGCCAACCGCCCTACGATCACCAGGCCTTGCGCGAAGCCGCCCTGTCCGATAACCCCGCGCACCGCGGTGCCAAGCTCGAGGTCGAGCGCTCGCGAGAGCAGCTCCGGGGCGCAAAGGCGGAGCGCTTTCCGACCCTGTCGGTTGGCGCCGGATTGGCCTATCTCTTTAATCCACTCGATCCCGTTCGGGTGACCACCGAGGAGCTGGCCGAAGCGGCCGGGCTCCCCGCGACCGGCGACACGGAGACCATTACGCTCTTCGAGGGCCAGGAGGACAGCCAATACCAGTTCGAAGCTTCCATTGAGCAGCCGATCTACACCTGGGGCAAGATCAGCACGGGAATACGCCTTGCAGAGGTGGGCGTTACCGCGGCATCCCTGTCGGTTGAGCGGAGCACGCTGCAGTTGGAGGCGCAGATAGCATCGCTCTACTACTCTCTGCACTACTTGAATCTGGTGCACGACCAGCTGAAGCAACAGGAGGACGCGGCGCGGAAGCTGGTGGAGATCAGCCGCAGGAGCTACGAGAGCGGGGCAATTGTTGAAGCGGAGCTCTTGGAGGCGCGGGTGCGGGCGGCGGAAGTCGGATTGGCTGTTGCGGAGGTGGAGTCGCGGATCGATCAGAGCCTCGCGCAGTTATCCGCGGCGAGCGGCCTGCAGATGAGCGGAGTGGAGGCGCTCGACTTCGGGGCGGTGGAGGATCTGTCGGCGAGGGTGGAGATTCTCCCGGCCGACGCGTTGGTGGAGCGGGCGACGAGCAGCAGCACCGAGTTGGCCCTCTTGCAAAGCCAGGTCGATGCGGCCAATCTCCAACGCCGTCTCGCGGAAGCGGGGAGTTACTTCAAGCCGGACATTGGCCTCCAGCTGCAGCTGCAGTTCGCCGGGCCGCGTTTTCCCTTCCTCGAGCGGGACTGGTATCGCCAGGACCAGCCCAACAACGTTCTCTCCGTGGGTGTGCAGACGACGGTCTTCGACGGCGGTCGGATCTCCTCGGACATTGAAACGGAGCGCCTGGATCTGGGGGCCGCGAGGTTGGACCTCGCGGATGGCCGTGCGGAGATTGAGCGGATGATTCGAGAAACCCGCGCCCGGGTTGTTCTCGATAGGGCGCGGATCGAACAGGCCGAGTTGCAAGAGGAGAACGCCCAGGCCCAATTGCGGCTGCGAAAACGTGAATGGGACAAGGGAGCCGGCACGGAAACCGCCTACCTCCAGCAGCTCATTGAGCTGCACCGCAGGGCGGCGCAGACCTTCCAACAGACTCTGCAGTTTCACGTGGATTACTTCCAGCTGCTCGCGGCTGCCGGTCGGAGTCCCGGCGAGATGTTCGGAGAATGAGGAGTGCGTGCGGGCGCGAGGGCCGCCGGTCAAGCGTCCGCCGATCCGGACCTCACCGGAATGTCAACTGTCAGGGTGGTTCCCTGGGTTCCCGTGAGCTCCGCCGTCGCGTGAAGCTGCGCCGCAAGCCCACGAATAAGGGTCATGCCGATCGAGTCGCTCTCGAGGGAGACCCCCTTCGGTAAGCCGGCGCCGTCGTCGGAGACGGTGAGGCGGGCACAGTCGTCGACCCGCCGAAGGGTCAGGGTGAGCGTGCCGGCTTGGCCG
Source organism: uncultured Spirochaetaceae bacterium (assembly GCA_964413635.1). Taxonomy (GTDB): domain Bacteria; phylum Spirochaetota; class Spirochaetia; order DSM-27196; family PWMO01; genus CAYFQV01. Next base: position 23,442 of record CAYPTH010000021.1, on the reverse strand, counting down.
TCGGGGTAGCCGTGTTTCATGGTGTTCGTGAGCGCCTCATTCACCAGGAGTGCAATGGGTACCGCCTGCTCAATGGAGACCTCAAACCGCGCGCAGTCCACCTCGTAGCGCATGCCGCTGTGACCCATAAAGATGTCTTTGACGTGGTCGAGGAGTTGCGGCAGGTAGTCGCCCAGATCAACCTCTGCCAAGGAGCCGACGCTGTACAGTACCTCGTGGACCAAGGCCATTGCTTGAACTCGAGTTTGGGTCTCTCTCAGTACGGTAGTCGCATCCTTGTCCCCGGCATTGTCTCTGCCGGCCTCCAAGCTCAGCATGCTCGAGACGATCTGGAGATTGTTCTTCACGCGGTGGTGAATCTCCTGCAGGAGCACTTCCTTTTCGCGGAGGGAGGCGTGGAGCCGCCTCTCGTACTCCTGCCGCTCCGTAATGTCGCGTGCAATCGAGAGCAGGTAGTCCTTGCCGTCAAGCGCTACCAGGTGGGAGCTCACCTCGACGGGAACCCGGGTGCCGTCCCGGGCTACGTGGAGAAACTCCAATTGCTCCTTGCCCTTGGCGTAGAGTTGCTCCATGCTTTCAGGGATGTCGATGTCGAACTCAGGGGCATCCAAGTCCGCCGGATTCATGCCGGCGAACTCCTCCTTTGAGTAGCCGAGGCGCCGCACCGCCACGTCGTTTACCTCGACAATGCGGGCCGGCATGCGGTCTTCATCGAGCTCAAAAAGAAAGATAGCATCGCTGGCGTTCTCAAAGAGCGTCCGGAACTTGGCCTCGCTTCGATCCTGCGCCTCAATCTCATGCGTCACGTCGACGGCAATCCCGACAATCTCGTCGCTCTCTTTGTGGTGGAACGCGAAGTAGGAGAAATGCCAATGCGCCTCGCCGTTCCCACCGCTTGTCCTGAAGCTCTGCGGGCCCTCCGTAATGGTCCGGTGCAGACGCTGTACCACGTCGGCCGGGAGAATTTCGGCAATGTTCCGGCCTGCAAGGCCGTCCGGACTCACCGTGGTACGGTTCAGTCCCGCCCCGCCGGCGCGTTGAATGGAACCGTCGCGGGCAATACGAATGTAGGCGATTGGCAGTGTGGCGAGGGCTGCTTGGAATGCGGAGGCGTCAGCCGGATCGCTGAGCCATGGACGATTATACTCGGTAGACACAATATATTTTTTGGACGATATCACAACTCAATGATGCGGTCCAGGGAGGAAATGACGCGTCGATTGATCTCGGCAAGATTTCGGATGTGCGCCGGCCTGCTGCGAGCCCGAGCGCTTGCGTGCATGGCAAAGAGCGTTGCGACGAGGTAGTCTGCAATTCGGACGTATTCGGCGTGCGGGTGACCGGGAAGGTAGGATTCGAGGGTGCCCTGGACCGTTCGTCGAAGGTCCTTGATCAGGGCCTGAACGCGGGAGGCTATCGGACCTTCGAGGTGGGAGAACTCAATGTACGTCTGCACGGCGAAACAGCCGCGGCCTTCGCTCCGGATGAGCGTCACTTCCCAGTGCGAGATCAACTCGGCAAGGCGCACCGCGGGCGAAGGTTCTTGGGCCTCGCTTTCGAGAATCTGCCACGCCCGGGAAAAGTCCCCGGCTACGTAGCGATTGAGCGCCCTCATGAACATGCCGTTCTTGTCGCCGAAGGCGGTATAAAGACTCGCACGGCTGAGCTTCGTAACCGCCATGAGGTCGTCTATGCTCGTATTACGGAAACCTCTATCCCAGAAGGTTGTCATTATCTGATGCATGACGATGTCTTCATCAAAGGATCTTGGGCGGCCTGCCACCTTCGCTGTACTCCGTTCTTCTGCCTGCGCCGTGCTTAGCTATCACCCGCCGCGTGCATGGGCGGCTCGGTGCCCCAGGCGGGATCGTATACCACAACGGCGTCACGGCCGCTGCTTTTCGCCCGGTACAGTGCAATGTCGGCGAGGCTCACGAGTCCGTCAATGCTGCCGGTGTGGTGGGTCTGCAACTCCGCAATCCCGATACTTGCGGTCAGCGGCCCGTGCGGCCGCGATGCGGTGCCGACGGATATCCCCGACAGGTGACTCCGGATTCGCTCCGCAACATGTCTGGCGGCTTCCAGCCCTTCGCCGCGGAGGATGACCGCAAACTCCTCGCCACCGTAGCGCCCAACGAGATCCGGGCCCCTGACGGAATCTGCAATGATCTTGGAAGCCTCCTGGAGGATTCGGTCGCCTTCTTGGTGGCCAAAGGTGTCGTTTATTTCCTTGAAGTGATCGAAATCGATCATGAGAAGGCTCACGTTTTGCCCTTCCCTTGACGCACGGAGGCATATGGCGTCCCCGGAATTGAAAAAGGCACGGCGCGTTGCCGTACCGGTCAAGGAATCCGTTTCCGCCTTCAGCCGCAGCTCCTCGAAGAGCTCGGCGTTGTGTAGTGCGACCGAGACGTGGTCGGCGAAGGCGAGGGCCAAGCGTTTTGGATCTCGGGAAAACGCATCCCTCCTCTCATCAAAGAACGCAAGCACGCCGGTCGTGTGTGCGCGGGCAACCAACGGCATGGCAATGAGACTTCCCCGGCGGATGCCGAGTTCGTTCAGGAAGGGATGGCTTGCGGACCGAATGTCCGGAATATACACAGCTTCCCGCTCTTCTATCTGTTCCCAGGCGCTTCCGAGAGATTCGAAGGATATGACCTGTCCATCTTCCAAAAGGGTGTCGGGCACGCCGGCTTTACCGATGACCTCGACGTGTGAGCGCTGTTTCCGACACACCGCTGCCGACGAGTAGGGAATGACGTTGTGGGCCTGTTCGAGAATGAGATTGACCGTGTGGTGGATTTCGAGGGAGCTCGCAATGATGGCGCCGGCCTGACGCAGCGCCTCGGATTCCCGCGCCTTCCGCTGCGCCTCTTCCATCGCCGACTGGTAGAAATTTTCCAGAGCTTTCTGCGTATTGATGTCTACGTCCAAGCCGAGGTATCGGGTTGCCCTCCCGGTCTCGTCTCGCTCCACGACGTAGCCCTTGGAGAGAATCCAATAGGTCTCACCCGACGGTGCTACAAGGCGAAACTCCTCCTCAAAGCGGTCCGTTTCGCCGGAAAAGGCGCGCTCAGCAGCCGCCCTCACCCCTGGGCGATCCTCGGGGTGCACGTAGTCGAGCCAGTTGCGCTTGGACTCGTTGGGATTAGAAAAGCCGAGACGATTCCAAAACTCACTGGAGAAACCGGCGGAGCCGGCGTAGTCGGACTCGAAAAAACCTAGCTGGGCGAGAATGGGTGTGGTATCCGAGCGAAACAAGCTCTCACGTGCCATGCGCTCTCCTGGGGGAATATACCCTTCCAGCGCGCCGTTTGGCCATCCCGGGAGCCTGCCGGCGCCGCCTCCCTCGACAAATCCTCGCCGTGATGGCTATCATCCGAGCCATGCACGTCTCACGATTCCGTCCCCTCATGTTTCTCAACGTTGCCGGCGGCGTGTTAGCCTTCATCATGGCCACGCCGCGACGCAGACGAACATGTTGGCCATGAACGCCGCCATTGAGGCGGCCCACCTTCGAAGGCTTCACGGTCTAATGGGGACGCCATGCTATTTGGTCTGAGCTTTACAGAGCTGCTTCTCTTCTTGCCGAGCATCCTTCTCGGGTTTGCGCTCCACGAGTACGCCCACGCGCGTCTGGCGGTCGCCCTTGGAGACCCCACACCGAGGGAGCAGGGACGGCTCACGCTGAATCCACTTCGCCACATTGATCTCACCGGTTTGCTGCTGATCATCACCGTCGGTTTCGGCTGGGCGCGCCCAGTGCAATTCAATCCCGCGAACTTCTCCCATCCGCGGCGGGATCGGGTAGGCGTTGCCCTTGTAGGGCCACTGGCGAATCTGATCCTTGCAGTTCTCTTGGTATTACTTCTGCGCCTCTTCGTCCAGGGCGGTGGGCAGATCAGCGGTCTCCTCGGTCGCGGCCTCGTCCTGGGCGTGTACCTCAATTTGGTCCTTCTGGTACTCAACCTCTTGCCGCTGCCGCCCTTGGACGGGTCGCACCTCGTCCTGGTCGCAATACCTGAGGATCGCCCCCGTCTTGCACAGATATATACCCGCTACGGAGCGATACTCCTCTTGGTGCTCATCCTTGGCGGCACCATTCTCGGAGGGAATTGGCTTCCAATCGGCAATGTCGCCGGCGCCCTGCTGCAGTTGCTCTTCCGAATGGCTGGGCTCTAACGACGCCTGCGCGTCACCGGAGTGTCACCGGAAGAGATTCCGAATTGCGCCACAGCGAGCAGCTGATATACTCAACGGAATTCCGGCAGATCGTGGAATCTTTGCGGTGAATAGAAGGAGCACAGCGGATGGCACTGAGCAGCTTAGGTGAGAAAGCGCGCGCAAGTCTTGCGACCTTGGATCTTTCCGATGCGCAGCGCGGTGCGCTGCAGAGCGCGTACCTATGGATGGCCGGTGGCCTTGCGCTTTCCGGCGTGGTAGCCGGCTATATTCATTCGCGCGAGACTCTGAGCGAGACGCTGGGCGGAAACGTGTTTGTCTTGGCCGGTCTCGTGGTAGCCGAGCTTTTGCTCGTGATCTTCCTCTCGGGTCGGATCCACCGTATGCCGCCCTCTGAGGCGCTGATCGGCTACCTCGGCTACGCACTCCTCACCGGAGTGACGTTCGCGGCGATCTTCTCCGTTCACGCAAGCGCCAACATCGGGATAGCCTTTCTGATGACCGCTGCCATGTTCGCTGGGACGGCGGTGTACGCCATGACGACTTCCGGCACGCTCTCCGGATGGCGGCACTATCTGTTCATGGCCCTTGGGGGATTCGCCATTGCCGTGATTGTCAACCTGAGTCTAGATAGTAGCGCAGCGAACTGGATAGTCTCCGTGGTGGCCATTGCGATCTTCGTTGTGCTCACGGCCTACGATACGCGGCGTGTCGTAGAGCTCTCGGACGGTGCAGTTTCCCGCGCAAGCGAGACCACGGCGGCTGAGCTCGGCGTTCTCGGTGGCCTCCGCGTCTACCTGGACCTCGTGAATATCTTCTTCTTCTTGCTCCGGCTGGTCGGAGGACGAGAGTAGGAGCCGCGTCGCCGAAGCGGATGGCCCGCGGCCGTGCGGACGACCGCCGGCTACTCAGCCGGTCCGAAGGCCTCGTAGCCTTCCAACTTTAGGTGATCCCGCATTGCGCGCAGCTTCTTGAGAAGGTTCTCGTTGGCCGGGATCCCGTGGGCAAGGCGGAACTGCTCGGTCTCGTATTCCTTCTCACCGGCCACCCAAATCCGGTTGTGCCCCGGCATTCGTTCCGCTCCCTGAAGCCGGCGCATGATACTCCCGGTAATGGCCTTTGCAACGCTCGGGTCGACAAAGTGAGCAATGTCGATAGCAAGGAAGAAGTGGCCGAGGTGGTAGGGTTGCCGGTTTCCTTCATCATCGAAGCCTAAGAGGCCGGTCATGAACGAGCCGTCTTGCAGGGCGGAGCTCAAGATCTCCACCATTGTCGAGTAGCCGAAGCCCTTATGTCCTCCCAATGTTTCGTCGGCGCCACCGAGGGGAAGAAGGGCGGCGCTCCGGTTCAAGAGGTCGTCGAGGAGCCGCCGAGTTTCGGTCTGAGGCTCTCCTTGCCGGTTGATTGCCCAGCCCTCCGGCGCCGGTTTCCCTTGCCGGACCATGTGCTCGAGCTTGCCGCGCTGGGCAATAGAGGTGGCCGCGTCAATGATGAAGGGATAGGGGAGGTCGCTCGGAGCGGCGAAGGTGATGGGATTGGTCCCGAGGAGCGGTTCGACGCCGAAGGTGGGGGGAACCGATGGTCGCGCGTTGGTTACGGTAAGTCCCATCATGTCCTGCCGCGCAGCCATGAGGGGATAGTACCCGGCAAAGCCGTAGTGGGTGGAGTTGCGGACCGCAACCGCGCCGAGGCCGTAACGCCGCGCCTTCTCGATTGCCATCTCCATGGCGCGGTACGAGATGACGTGGCCCATTCCATTGTGACCGTCAATGGTCGCCGTCGCTTCGCGGTCGCCGACAATCTCGAGTTCCGTCTTGGCGTGTTGAATGCCCTCGTGCATCCGCTCGTAGTACATGATGAGGCGGCCGACGCCGTGGGAGTCGATCCCGCGAAGATCGGAGCTTACCAGCACGTCCTGACAGATCCGGGCGTCTTCTCCCGGCACCCCGAGGGCCGTGAAGACCTCCTCGACAAAGGCTCGAAGCTGATCGACGGGAATGCGGATTGTTCCGGGGGCGTCCTGCGGTTGGTGCATGTAGCGGCTCCTCGGTCGTTTGCTACCCCGATGCTTCGGAAATCCGCGCCCCGTGTCAAGGCGCCGATCGCGCCGCGTTGCCACCGAGTTGACACCCGGTGTTGACAGGGCGCCGCACACCTGAGCGATAGTGAGCCTTGAACATCATTTGCCGTCGCGAATCGAGGAGCTCGAGGTCCACAAGCCGTGATTCAGCCCCGCATTCTCTATGACGATGAGGAGATGGTTCTGATCGAGAAGCCAATGGACTATCTCATTCATCCCAACAAGTACGAACCCGGTTCTCCTACCTGCCTGGATTATCTCGGCAGCGTGCTCGAGCAGCGCATCTTCGTGGTCCATCGACTCGATCGGGGGGTCTCCGGGCTCATGGTCTTTGCCAAAACCGCGGAAGCGGCGCGGGCACTCTCGGATCAATTCCGGGACCGTGCGGTGGACAAGACCTATGTCGCCCTTGTGCGCGGCTCCGTCGACGAGTCCATGACCATCGATATTCCTCTTGAGACTTCCCCTCGAAGCGGCGAGCGCGGTCAACAGGTACCGGCAATGACAACGGTGCGGCCGCTCTCGAGGACCAGCATTGACGTGGCCATTGGTCGCTATTCCGAGGCGTGGTATAGCCTGGTCGAGGTCCATCTGCATACCGGCCGGTTTCATCAAGCGCGCAAGCATCTGCACCGCGCCACCCACCCGATCATTGGGGACCGTAAGCACGGTGACAACAAGCACAACCGGTTTTTCCGCGACCACTACGGCAGTCGCATGATCTTTCTCCGGGCCGCCGAGCTTCGTTTCGAGAACCCGTCACGGACGGCAAAGGTCTTTGCCCGCGTTGGTCTCCCGGAAGAGTGGATGCCGATTCTCGAGGATCTTCAGCTATCCGTACCGGCCGACCTCCGCGGCGGGCCGGAAGTGGACGTACACTGAGCGTCCCGGGGACAAAAACGGCCGCCGCTTCATGCGACGGCCGATGTAGTTCGTGCTCCGCGATTGGCCTGGCTCAGGGACCTTTCCGGCGTGCATCTAGACTGAAGCTGCCTGCCCCCATCAGAACCAAAGCGAGCAGGGCGAATAGGATCGGCACGGCACTGAAGAATAGAAAGTGGGGCGGACCGGACTCGGGGAAGGTAAAGGGCGTAACGATCCGCGGGAATGAGACGACCGTCGTCCCGACATGCATGAGCGTCACCACGACGGCAGTGGGGACCGTAAACAGGCCGAGTAAGAGCAGCAAGCCGGCAATGATCTGGACCACACCGATAATGTAGATCAGCACGGGCACGGCGAGGCCACCCCAGAAACCTGGGTACACAGCGCCGGTCATGGGACCGCTGGAGACGAACTTCAAGATCCCGAAGATCAAGAAGAACAAGCCGAAACCGATTCGCAGAAACAGAAGCGCGTAATCCTGTCGATTCACGTCGCCCTCCTTCGAAAGGTTTGAGTAGCGTCTGCGCCGAGTTTTCCGCACACAACGCTCTGTTCTATATTTTGTAGATACGAATATAACTTCGTCAATTGATTCGGCTCCGATTTCTGCTCCGTGTTGTACAAATTGGGGAAGGTTGATACAAAGCCGAGCACACGCCGCAATGCACACGGGAGACGCTGGTATGCACGACGACACCTTGGCACGCCTCGAAGAACGGGCGACGGAGCGAGGCTACCGTGACCGTTTGATCGGGATTGGTCTGGCCCTTGCTGCAGAAGGCGAAACACGGGTAATTGGGGTAGGGAGTGCGGATGAGGCAGCAACCCGCGGCGTTGATGAGACGACGGTCTTCCGCATCGGATCGCTTACCAAGCTCTTCACGGCCCTGGCGGTCATGCAGCTTGTAGAACGGGGGCTCGCTTCGCTGGACGATCCGCTGTCCCGCTACGTGCCGTCGGTCGAATTCCAGACAGAGTGGCAGAATCCCCAGTCAATCACGCTGCGCCACCTCCTATCACATCAGGCAGGCGTACCGGGCGATCTCTACCGAGACTTCTCATTCGGGCCGAATCCGCCGGCAGGATGGCACCGTCGCTTCGCCGAGCTCCCACAAGATCTAGCCGGGACTCACCGGACGCAGCCGGTGCAGATCTCGGTCGCATATTCAAACCTCGGCTACAGCCTCCTGGCGCTGGTGGTGGAAGCCGTGAGCGGCGGAACCTTCTCCGACTACCTGCGCGTACATATCTTCGAGCCCCTCGGTATGAAGGACAGCCGTCTCTACGCGGAGGATCACATTGCTTCACGCTTGGCGGAGGGGAACGCTCGGGACGGCTTGGACCTACACGCCCTCGACCACATTCGGGACCTTGCCGCGGGTGCGATCTGCGCGTCCCTTGGCGACATGACGCGCTTCCTATCCATGCTGGCGCACGAAGGGACGCTGCCGGCTCCGGTGGCAGGCGGTGAAGGTCCAACCGTCATCCTGTCTCGGGAGTACTTCCGCGAAATGGGGCGCCGGCAAAACGGAGACACCGCCTTAGACGTCGACACCCCCATGGGACTTGGGTTCCGCCTCGAGCCACTCCTCGACGCAGAGGACGGCGTCGTGCTTTCTCACGGCGGCGACCTTCCGCCCTTCCACGCCTACCTGGTCGCGATTCCACGCCACGAAGTTGCCGTCTTCGGCGTAACCCACTCCAACGGAGGTGCGCGAACCATTGCCGAGCTAACAATCGAGGCGGCGGCGCGTCTTTCCGGATTGGAAGAGAGCACCCGGGGAGGCGCCTCCGCGCCGACCCACAGGCGGGCCTGGCGCGACGAGGAGCTCGACACACTCCCGGGCGTGTATGCGAGCCCCTTCGGCGTCTTGGCGCTGCAGCGCATCCGCCGGCGCCTGCGAATCCGCGTTTTCGGATCGACCCTCCGGATGGAGCCGTGTGGGGAGAACGAGTATGCCGTCTCGTACCGTATGCTCGGTTTCGTTCCCGTGGACACGCCGGGCTTACGGCGACTTCGCTTCCTGCGGCGCGAGCACAACGGCACGACCTATCTCTCGCTCTTTCAGGGCGCGGTATTTCTCGGGCTCGGAACACGCTTTGCCCCAGTCCCCATTCCAGAGACGTGGATGGCCCGGGTCGGGAAGTATGAGATCACGAATCCGGGGACCTACTGCGTGATGGAAGATCCGGAGATCCTTCACGTACCGGCCATTCCCGGGCTGATCCTGCGAATGCACTCCCTCATGAATCCCGTTCCGCTCACCTTTCTCTTGACGTTTCTCTCTGAGACGCGCGCGAGAATTGCCGGCCACGGTCGTGGTCTCGGCGACGTCCTCGAGGCGCGCTCCGAAGAGGATGGTGAAGTGCTATGCTTCTCCGGATTCAGACTCCGCAGAACCAAAGGATAGATCCCTTGAGTCTATTTGAAACACTGAAGAACGATAGCAGGAAACGATTCCTCCTGATTGCCTCGGCTATCGCGTTCCTGGCGATCGGGGCGTCTCAGGCGATGTACGGTCCTTTCTACGGGGTCTTCCGCAACACCTTTGGCTTGACCGCCGCTCGCGTGGCGCTGACGACTACGCTCCACTTCGGCGGTAGCACGGCGGCTCTTCTGATCGGCGGAGCGTTGGTCCGAAAGCATGGTTCCATTGCCGTGACTTCCGTGTCGGCGGTCTTGCTCACTCTGGGCTTCGCCGCCATTGCGGTCGCATCGAGCTTCATCATGGTTCTTGCCGGTGCCTTGCTGGTGGGCGTGGGCTTTGGCGGACTGCAATTCTTGAACTTTCTCATTGCCCGCGTGTTCGTGAAGCATCGCGGGGCGGCGCTAAATTCGTTGAACTCCCTCTTTGGAATCGGCGCTCTCCTTGCGCCCCTGGGAGCAGCACCCTTCGTCGTTCGCAACAGTTTTCGGCCACTCTTTGGAATTGCGGCGGCTTTCGGTATTGCGGTCGTCGTGTTGCTGGCCCTCCAGCCCCACGCGATTGGCCGCGAACCGGCTCCGGACCGGCGTGAGTCCCGGAGTTGGGGCTTTTTGGCAAGCGTGTTGGGCTTTCTCCTCCTCTATTTCTTCTACGTCGGCGCGGAAACATCCTTGACCAGTTGGATACCGACCCACCTTGTAATCTCCTACGGAGACGGGTTCTCGGCACGGATGACCGGTCTATTCTGGGCGTCACTGACGGTCGGTCGGTTGGTGGCCATTCCGGTCAGTGACCGGGTCCATCCCGCAACGCTTGTGCGCTTCGGCGTTCTGGGAGCCGTATGCGCCGTGTTGCTGGCACAAGTCGAGACGGTGGCGCCGGTGGCGTATCTGATTGCTGGATTTTGCCTCGGTCCATTCTTCTCGGGCGGGCTCGCCTGGATTGCCGAGCGCTTTCCGGATCAGTCTTCGCCGATCTCCGCCCTGGTATTGGCGGGTGGTGGCTTCGGCGCAATCGCCTTTCCACCGCTCATAGGGTCGCTGGTCGACGCCTACTCGGCGCATTTGATTCCCCTGGCCATTGCGGTGGTCACGGCGTGCGCACTGGTCACGGCGGTGATTCTGGGCCTGGGCCGCAAGGACACGAGCACGAGTTTTGCGGACTACGTTGAAGCTTTGCAACGGAGGCTCGGCGAGCCGCTTCCCGGCATTGCCGCGCAGTCGCAAATGGCCCCGGAAGGACGAATCCCCGAGGACTACGACGCGGTCCCCGACGGCGCGCGGCGTGGCGCGGTGCTGGTTCTCCTCTACTGGGATGGCGGTGACATTGTCATTCCCTTCATCCGCCGGCCCGAGGACGAGACGCCCCACGCCGGCCAGATTGCCTTCCCCGGCGGCGGCTACGAGCAGGGCGATACCTTTCCCGGTGGCACGGCTCTTCGCGAAGCGTGGGAAGAAATCGGGGTGGATGCGACAGCGGTTCGCATCCTCGGTACCTTGAGCCCCCTGTACATCTGGGTCAGTAACTACTCGGTGTACCCGGTTGTCGGCGTAACCGAGACGCCACCGCGCTTCACCCTCAATCCGACGGAGGTTGAGGATCTCGAGATTGTCCGTCTCGAGGAGCTACACGGCAGCCGGACGGAGCAGGCTTTCGCCGCCCGGGGCTACCAGATTGTCGCGCCCTGTTTCGCCACGAATAGAGTCTCCATCTGGGGCGCCACGGCCATGATGCTCAACGAGCTGATTCTGATTCACGGCGAGCTTCGCAGAACACCGGGGCTTCCAGATCGGCCGAAGTGACGACGAGATGGTAGGGTGCCGTCAGTGCCTGCGTGACCATGGCATCCGCCGGCGGACTCCGCCGCTCCACGACAATACGCTCTTCGCATACACCGCGGATCTCGACTCCGTACCCTCCGGTGGGACGCTCGCCCAAGAAGGCGCCGAGGACGACATGACTCTCAAAGTCGATTTTCGGAACCTCCGGTGCAGGAAGCCGGTTGCGGTGCAGCTCACGCCACAGCGGGGCAAACTCTTCCCGAGTCTCGATTAGCAGGTATTGCTCGGCGGTAACGCCGCCGGTTGAGCCGGCAGCCAGAGTTTCGAAGGCGAGTGTAGCGTCGTCGGTACAGGCAGTGTCGGGACAGGGCTCGAGCCCCCCCTCCGGCTCGCCCCCGCCGGCTGCCACAGAGGCGGATGCCGCGAATGCAATAAACGTGATAACGCTAATTTTCTGAATTAATGAGTTCTGTAACATGTTCATTGACCCTCCCCTCGGCACACGTGCTAATGTCCGGCTACGCTCACCATCCTCGGAGGCACGAATGCGGCGTGCAGTGATTGTAGCAGTTGTCCTTGCCCTTGTAACCGCGCTCCTTGCTGCGAGCGGCACCGGCGATTGGGCCGACGGCATCTACTTCGCCATGGAAGATCAGTTCAGCACGCGAACCGGATGGCGCTACAACGTAGGCCTCGAGGTTTCCGACGGCGAGATCGTCGCTGCCGCGTGGAACGGAGCCCACCGCGAAAGCGGCACCGATAAAGTGACGCGCTCCGAGGGCGGCCAGCACGGCATGGTAGCCAATAGCGATGCCCAAGCGCCGTGGTTCGAGCAGGCCGCTGCTGCTGAGGAGTGGCTCTTGGAGAAGCAGGACCCCACCGCCATCACCTACACCGACGAGCAGGGTCACACGGATGCCATTTCCGGCGTCAGTATTCACGTTGCCGAGTTCTTCGACTTGGTGGAGGAGGCGCTTGCGCAGGGCCCGGTCGGCTACGGTCCCTATCAGGACGGCGTCTACACGGCAACGGAGGAGTCCTTCGATCACGGCTGGAAGAACACCGTTAGCCTGACGGTCGTAAGCGGCTACATTGTCGCCGCGGAGCTCGACGCCATTCCGGAAGAGGGCGGCAAGAACAAGGAAGAGGCATCGATCAACGGCGAATACGGCATGGTCGCCAATGGCGACGCCACGGTGCCTTGGTACGAACAGATCCACGTGGCGGAGGAGTGGCTCATTCAGAATCAAGATCCGGCGGAGTTGACTATACACGACAGCGGCAAGACCGACGCCATCTCCGGCGTCTCAGTCACGCTTGGCGGTCATTTTGCCCTGGTTCAAGAGGCCCTCGACGGGGCCACGCGATAGGGGCTCTGTTTTCTCCCGCGGCACTTCCGTGGCATGCTCCGTCCATGAAGTACATTGGAGCCCACGTCAGCGCCGCCGGGGGCGTATACAACGTGCCGCGGAACGCGCATGCAATCGGAGCGACTGCGGCCGCCCTATTCACCCGCAATCAAAGGCAGTGGTGGGCAAAGCCCTACGATGCGGAAACGCCTGGGCACTTCAAGCAGGCGCTCGAAGCGGCGCACCTCTCCCCCGCCATGTGCATGCCCCATTCTTCCTACCTTATCAACGTTGGATCTCCGGATGTTGAGACGCGTCGCAAGAGTATCGGTGCCTTGACCGACGAGCTCCAACGCGTGGAACTGCTCGGTCTCGACATGCTCAACTTCCATCCCGGCAGCTCCCTGGGAAAGATCGATGTCTCAGAGTGTATTCGGTTGATAGCCGATGGTATGGAGGAGGTCTTCTCCAAGACGGAACGCGCGCGGCTCGTTCTGGAAATCACCGCCGGTCAGGGATCTACCATCGGCGCGCGCTTCGAGGAGATTGCGGAAATCATCGACCTCCTCTCACCAAGCGCGAAACGCCGCGTCGGAGTGTGCATTGACACCTGCCACGCTCTGGCGGCCGGATACGACGTGGCGAGTCCGGCAGGGTGGGCGCTGACCATGGACGCCTTCGACCGAATCATCGGGGCCGAGCGGCTCTCGGGTCTCCACCTCAACGACTCCAAGTTCCCCCGGGGGAGTCACAAGGATCGCCACGACAGTTTGGGGCAAGGCTACGTGGGATGGCGCGGTTTCGCGGCCATCCTTGCAGATCCTCGCACCGACAATATGCCGCTCATACTCGAAACGCCGCGACCCGCCATCTGGTCGCATGAGATTGCCCAACTCCGAGCTCTGGCAGGGGGTGCATGCCGTGTCGAGGCCGCGAGTGCCGGGGCTAGCTCCCGTCCCTGCCGGAGCCGCGAGCGACGTCGGGCAAGCCCGGCGTGCACAATCCCTTGTAGCAGTACGTGGTCTGTTCGCCCGGTGCTTGGACGGCGTTGACGGGGAGCCGCTTCCACGCGAGCGGTTCCGGCGCCTCGATAAGATAGAAGTACCCATTACTCGCCAGGGCGGCAATGTTCAGGGCGTCCTGAATGAGGGGGGCGCCAAAGTCGCGTTCGTCGTAGAGCTCTCCTCGGAGCATGTCGCGGCGCAGTAGGGCGAGCTCGGCCAGGGAGACCGCCGAGGGAAGAGGGCTATCGAAGATCGGCGCCGGGATCGGCATGAAGTCGTCAGCCATGCCCTCGAGCCACTGCTCGTCGTGTCGGAAGGAACGAACCGCGTCGCGCAAGGTCTCAATGTGGTCCGCGAGATCCCGGGATTCCTCGTGAAGGTAGCTTGCAAAGAGAAGCAGCGCGGCGGCGTCTTGGAGAAAGGCGTGTGAGCCGACGCGACCATTTCGGGAGGCGTGGCGCACCTCCCCGTCTACTACGTGGCGCTCCCACAGGCGATCAAAGAGCTGCCGGGCCTCCGAGAGTGCGTTCCCGTCGCCGAGGTAGCGGTAGGCGTGGACGAGCCCAATTCCTGCGAGGGCGTTCCAACTGGTAACCGCCTTGTCATCCACGGAGGGCTGGGGACGGGAGCGACGGTGCGTCAGCAGCTTTTCCCGGATTTCGGCAAGATCGCCGCCGCTGGTGTCGGTGGCGCCGTCGGCGCCGTCCCCGGCCTGGGTGCCGTCCGCGGCGGCCCGGGGCGCATCGCCACGCCGAATGAAATGGATCTTCCCCTCGAAGTTACCCTCCGCCGGCAGCTGATATTGGCTGTCGAGCTCCTCGAGCTCCGCCGGCGAGAGAAGCTCTTCGAGCTCCTTCCGCGTCCACAGGTAGGTTCCACCTTCTTCGTGATCGGTATCCGCGTCGTGGGCTGAGACGAAGAGCCCGTCGCCGGAGAGAAAGGTCTCGCGAAGGGCACGAAGCGTTCCCCGTGCGGCCTGCGCGTAGCGTGGCTCGTCAAACACCGCGGAAGCAATGCTCAACACCCACAGCAGCATGGCTTGGTCGTAGAGCATTTTCTCGAAGTGCGGGATTGTCCACTCCCGGTCGGTGCAGTACCGAAAGAAGCCGCCTTGCAGATGATCGTTCAGCCCGCCGCGGCAGATCGCATCCAGCGTGCCGCGGATCATTTGAATGAGCTTCTCCGCCGGATGCGCCGTATGAAGGTAGAGGGAGAAGAGCAGGGTCGCGTGGGGCGGAAACTTCTGGGATTCGCCGAAACCGCCGAAGTCGGCGTCGTATCGCGACCACATCTGCTCGATAGCATCGTCCATGGCGTCCTCGGGTGTGGAGCCCGAGTGCCGAGCGGCTCCGAGAGCCGGGGGAGAGGGATTGAAGGCGGAAATGGTTTCATTGCGCTCTTTCGAGAATTGTAGCACCTTCTCCATGACCTCCCGGAAGCCCGGACGACCGAAGCGCGGCTGTGAGCCTAGGTATGTAACACCGAAGAAGGGGCGGAGGTCGGGTGTGAGGACGACGTTGAGCGGCCACCCGCCCTGTCCCGTGGCGGCAACGAGAAAATCCATGAGGTATTGATCGATGTCCGGCCGTTCCTCCCGGTCGACCTTGATTGCCACGAAGTGCTCGTTCAAGAAATCCGCGCAGTCGCCGTCGGAAAAGGTGTCGTGTGCCATTACGTGACACCAGTGACAGGTGGAGTAGCCCACCGACACGAAGAGCAACTTGCCGTTGCCCTGTGCGTGCTCCAAAACTTCGGGCGTCCACTCCTGCCACCACACCGGATTGTCGAGGTGCTGTTGCAGGTAGGGTGATTGCGCCTTGTCCAAGTTGTTTCGGGAAAAATCCATACCGGAAAGGTATGGCTTGAGCGTATGCAGAGTGAAGTGACTGATGAAAGAACACCGCTGACAAGCGGGGCGGCAAAACGCTACTATCGCAGCAGAATGCAATTCCGCAATCGCTCTATCGTGGGGCTCGTGCTCCTGTTCCTGCTGTGCGCACCCTTCGGTCTCTCGGCGCAAGGAGAAGAGAGCACCCTCTACCCCGGTGCCTGGCTATCCGAGCGTCGTGGAGAACTGGAAGCACTAGTTACAGAGGCCTTCGACGCGCCGGGCAGCCCTCCCGCGTCATCCGTGCCGGCCTTACTGGGGGTCTCGATTCTGCTCGGTATGACCGCGGCGCTTCTCCCGGGACGGCGCAAGACGCTCTTGGCGACCTACCTCCTCGCCGAAGACATGGAGCTTCTCAGAGGCGTGGCTGCCGCAGCCTTGATCGCGCTGCTTCAAGCTGCCGTCGGGGTGATCGTCGTGCTAACCGCGGAGTCGCTTGCCGGCGTGTCAGGTACCATTGCGACCACAAGTTCCGCTGTGATCCTGCTCTTCGGCTTGATCATGACCTTCTTCAAGGGAAAGGACGCCGTCACGGCGTGGCGGCACAATCGGGAGGAGAGCGTCCTGTCGAAGCTCAAGACGGTCTCGGATGAGATTGACCCTGAGCACCACGACCCGGCGCGGGACATGATTTTCCAACACCGGCGAGCCGGCCGTCGCCGAAGGTCCCGGGAACACGCCTTCTTGCCGGTCATGACGCTCGCTGCACTTGTCCCCTCGCCGGTTGCCGTGATCATTGCCGGGCGTGCCGCCGAGGGAGGTACCGTCCTTCTCGGGCTCGTGGCGGTCCTCGCGGCGGCCCTTGGCGCCGTCCTAGTGTTTGCCGCCGTTGCGGCGCTCGTGATCGGTGTGAAGAACGGGGCGCTCATGCGTCTGCGCGCTCGGACCGCACGGACCGTCCAGGTTGTCGTGGAGTTGCTTGCCGCCGTCGGAATTCTCGCCTTTGGCGTGGTTCTCGTCCTATCGCCATTCGGCTGAATTAGCTGCGCCGGCGAGACGAGGTGCAGCCAAGAAGACCGCCGCATAGCACAGAGCCGCCGCTACGGTGACGCCGAGAAAGCCTTGACCAACGGCTATCATGACGGACAGCGGAGTGGCTGCGACCGAAGCAACACCGTTCACCGCCCAGGCGAGGGGAACGAGCTCTCGGGAGTGCATTCCCGCCACCGCCAGACCCGCCGGCATGAGCCAGCCGAGCATGAAGGACAGGGGAAACAGCAGCATGAGGGAGATGAGGAAGCGCAGTGTCTCCCCGGCGTCGACCGCCGTTGCCAGAACTGGATCGAGGCCGAGGTAATAGACCAGCGCCAAGAGGACAACCCCAGCGGCTCCGACGCGGATCCGCCGTCGTGGCGACCATCCGACCTTCTCCTGCAACCAGCTTCCAACGCCGCTGAAGACGAGGATTGCCGTGAGAACGGCCGCCGTTGCGTAGATGGGGTCGCCGAGAAACCGAGTGAAGCGCTGAATGTGCAGCATTTCCACGAAGAGGAAGCCGAGCCCGATCGCGCCGAAATGGAGCACCGTCCAGGCGGTGCCGCCGTTTCGAACGCTGCGGCGGCGCAGGAGCAGCACCGGCACCAGCACGAGAATCAGTGCCGCAACCACCACCTGGGCCAAGGTTAGCGCTACGACGGCGTAGCCGAGCTCAACGCGCTGAAACCAGAAGGGGCCGTAGGTCTGGATGAGACGATCCAATGAGCTCCACTTGAAGAAACTGTGAAAGTAGGGCCGCTCATCCGTCGGCGGCGTGATCGTGTAGACCCAGTCGCGGTAGAAGGTCTGACGCTCCTCCGAGAGAATCTGCTGCGCGGCGTGGTAGAAGTAGGAGCCCGGCGAGCCTTCGGGTCCCGGTACTCGGTTCCGCTCCGTCAGATCCTCGACGCGTATGCCGGGGTAGTAATCCAGATCCATGGCAAGCTGTTTCGCGGCCTCGCGGGCGGCGCCAATGCGCTCCTCCGCCGCCGGGGCGGCAGCGGCGATCGTCGTTACGCCGAGGTAGTTTCTGCCTTGGATCAGATGTTGTCGGGGTTCGGTCACGCGCGCCGGCGTCGTGGCATCGTCGGTTTGGCGCGCCCGTGCCCGGAGCGCCTCCGCAAAGAGGGCAAAGAGCCGCGGATTGTCACGGGGCGGTGTCTGGAGACCGCGCGTTGCAGTAATGAGGCCCCGCTGCGTGAGCACCCCGAGGGCGGCTGTGACCGCCTCGACTGTGAGGAGGTAGTCCTCCCGCATGGAGGCGAGTCCGCCGACACTTGCGGGCATGCCTTCCGCACCGGCAAGGTGAACAATATCGAAACGTTCCTCCGTCCGCTCCAGGAAGAGCCGTGGTTCGGCGTGTACGACCCTCACCTTGGCGTGATCAAATACGCCGCTTTCAGCAACAGTCTCCGTGAGCTGTGGATTGGGCTGTACCACCACCACCGACTCGGCGCCGAAGGCAAGGGCAAGCCAGACGTTCACCCCGGTTCGTTCCCCAAGGATCGCAACGCGCGGCTCCGAGACGAGCCGATACGCAAGCGACTGTGCAACGTAGCGAAGCACATCCGCTTGATCGGCTGATCCAATGCGAAAGATCCCTCCGGCGTGTGCACCGTCGAGAAAGAGGGAGAGTTGCTCGGGCGGCGCCGGCGCGGTGGGGGATGCAAACAGCGTGTGGTGGAATGAGGGCACATCGAAAACATCGATCTGCCCACGGGGGCCGTAGCTCCGCGACACATGGGTGGCGTCACCCTGACGCTCAATACGGAGTGCGTGAGACAGCGGCTTGTACTGATCGACGGATGAGCCTTGCGGGACGGCGAGGGCAAGCACCGTTCCTGCCGCGGCGACCAGCAATGCCGGAAGGCCGACCCCGCGCATCCGCACCGCCGCAACCCAGATTACCAGAGCGGCAAGACCGAGGAGCGAGAGAATCGCCGGCATGGCGTATGGGCTTGCGAGGAAGGCCAGACCAACGCCGGCGGCTCCGCCGATGCCGCTGCCAATCATGTTAGCCGCATAAACCGTGCCGACCTTGCCCCGGGCCCGGGAGAGAGCCATGCCGATCAGAAGGCCACCTGCAAAAAAGGGAATGAACAAAAGGAGCGCGTGAGTCCAGAGCAGGAGAATTTCTGAGAAGCTGTACAGGACGTACTGCATGTCGGGGCGGGCATGAACCGCGCCTCGGTAGGCGAAGGCAGCCGAAACGGTGAGGAGAACGAGGCCGGCCATTGCCCACATGTTGAAGTGACGCGCCACGTGACCGTGAGCAATGCTCAGGAGGGTGCCGCTTGCGCCGAATCCAAGGAGGGCGGTGCTGATGACCAGGTAGGTGAAATGATGGTAGGTGTCGACCGAAAGAGCCCGGATCAGCGCAATCTGCAGCGCCAGAACGAGGACGGAGACCAAGAAGACAACCACCGCCATGGCGCCGGAGCTAATGTCGCGGCTGGTCTGCGCCGTCATTGCCCCTCTTGGACGCGTCCTGTCATTGGCACGAAACGCACCGGCAGGAGCTGCTCCGTGCGGACCTCACCGTCGACGCTCTTTGTCACCAGAATGAGCGTCTGAACCGCAAAGACCGGTCCGACCGGAATTATCATGCGCCCACCGGGTCGTAGCTGCTCAACGAGGGGAGAGGGAATGTGCCCCGCCGCCGCGGTGACAATAATGGCATCGAAGGGAGCGGCATCCGGCCACCCGAAGTATCCGTCCCCTTGCTGAACGCGAACGTTGTCGTATTCGAGCTCTTGAAGCGTGTCGCGGGCGCTTTGCGCCAGCGCTTTTATGATCTCAACCGTGTACACCGAATCTACTATCTCTGCTAACACCGCTGCCTGGTAGCCGCTGCCGGTCCCGACCTCTAAAACGCGGTGAGCCGCTTCGAGCTCTAAAGCTGCGGTCATGTACCCCACAATGTAGGGCTGCGAGATGGTTTGTCCGTGATTAATTGGGAGCGGGCGGTTCGCGTAGGCTTGATCACGGTAGCGAGGGGTGACGAACTCGTGGCGCGGTACGCTCCGCATGGCTTCCAGTACCGCTTGGTCCTCGATACCCTCGCCGGCTACGTGACGCTTGACCATTCCGTGACGCTCGTCCGCCCGGGCGCCATCGCTATCTTGGGCAAGGCCGACGCCGGCGGCCACCCACGCGAACGCCAGAACGAAGATGAGAACACGGTGAACACGCCCGGAATGCATTGTCACTTTCCCTCTTGTGTTCAGTATCAGCACGCAGCCGCCGGCAGGTCAATAATCCCCTCACGGGGCTGCTCTCGGACGCGATCTTTACTATCCTTCAATAGTGCTGCGCTTCCTTCACCGACGCTACATCCCCCGGATCGCGGTTCTCGCTGCCGGCATTCTGCTTCTCGTCGGGGTGATCGTATTGCTGGTCCTGTGGAGGGGGCGGTCGGACCTGGAGCGCATCCGTGAAGAAGGACGCCTCACCGTCATTACCCACAACTCCCAGCACGCCTATTTCATTGACGGCGACGAAGCAGCAGGCTTCGAGTATGAGTTGGCGGCGGCGTTCGCGGATGAGTTGGGTGTCCAGCTCGTGGCAAGGACGCCGGTGTGGTCGGAAATGGTCGCCGAATTGCGCAGCGGCGAGGGAGATTTCATTGCCGCCGCCTTCACGAACACGCAGGCGCGGCGCGAGCGCGTAGCGTTCTCGGAGCCCTACTTGATCGTGCGGCAGCACCTCATCGTGCACGCCTCCAACTACGCGGTCCGGCGCATGGCCGACATGTTCGGCATGACCGTGCACGTACGCCAAGGCACTGCCTACGAGTCTCGACTCCGAGAGCTCAAGGCCGGGGGACTGCAGATCGATATCGTTGTCCATCAAGATACCCCGACGGAGGAGCTGATTCGTGCCGTTCACGCGGAGGAGATCCAGGCTACGGTTGCCGACACACACATTGGCCGGTTGAACCGTCGCTACTATCCGGACACTCGAATGGCCTTAGCAATCTCCGGCCCGCAAGCCTTGGCGTGGGCCGTGCGGCCGAGATCCGACGATCTGCGCCACGCAATAGACAGCTTCTTCGACCAGGCAAAGGAGTCGGGCCTGTATTACCGTATCTATGACCGCTACTACGGCAACACGGAGATATTCGATTACGTCGACATCAAGGTCTTTCATGAGCGAGTGCAGACTCGCCTTCCACGCTACGAGGAGATCTTTCGCCGCGAGGCGCAGCGCTACGGTTTCGACTGGCGGCTGATAGCCGCCATGGCGTACCAGGAGTCGCACTACCACCCCCTTGCCACCAGTTACACCGGAGTTCGCGGACTCATGCAGGTCACCCTCGACACCGCGCGAGAGATGGGTATCGACAACCGTCTCGACCCGGCGCAGAGCACCCACGCCGGGGTGAAGTATCTGGCGACCCTTCGCGGTCGCTTCAATGAGATCGATGACGACCGAGACCGCCTCCTCATGGCCATGGCGGCCTACAACGTGGGCCTGGGACATGTGCGCGACGCCCAGCGGATTGCCCGCCTGAAGGGCCTCGATCCGACGCGGTGGAGCTCCATGGAAGAGACGCTCCCCCTCTTGAGCATTCCGGAGTACTATCGCGATGCTCGCCACGGCTACGCCCGGGGGCGCGAGCCGGTACGCTATGTAAACCGCATCCTCACCTATTATGATATCCTCAAGCAACTCGAGCCAAAAGATGATAGTGAGACACCATGAACCAAGACAGCGCACCCGAAATCGATGCAATTAACCACCGAATTTGGGAAGCCGCCCACGAGGACCCGGAGGGTTCACTCAAAGAGGCGCTCGTCGTCGCCGAGCGCGCTCGCGAAATGTCCTACGACCGGGGCTTGGCCGAGGCGCTGCGGACTGCCGCCTACGCTCACGCGGTGCTAAACGAACTCGAGGAGGCGTTCGCCTCAGCAGGCGAAGCGCTCAATGTCCTGGACAAGGAGGGAGTGGACGAACCGGATGTCGCTGCGACCCTTCATGATTCGCTGGCAAATTTCTACCTCTTTGCCGGCATGTATGCCAAGGCCTTTGAGCACAGCCGTCGCGGAATCGAGTTTGCACGCATTGCCGGTGCAACCCGCGTGGAGGCCTACTGCCTCCGAAATCTCGGCACGATCTACGGGGATCAGCACGAGTACGACCGCGCCCGGGAGCTCTTCTCGCAGAGCCGCGCTCTCTTCGAGCAAATCGGCTACCGCATTGGGATTGCATGGAATCTCTATCACGTCGGTGAGATCGAGCTGGCCGAAGGGCGGGCGGAGCACGCGCTGTCCCATTTCCAAGAGGTTCTTGCCGCCGTTACCGAGCGGGAGTTCGGAATGCTCTACGCCAACGCTCGCAACGGCGCAGCGAGAACGCACTGGATGCTCGGCCATCTCGATGAGGCGCAGCAGCTCGTTGCGGAAGCTCGTAATGCGCCCCGCGAGCACGCCACCATACGCGGTGAGACCGAGGTCATCCGGGGCCACATCTGCGCCGACCGCGGTGACGTGAAGACGGCGCTGGACATCCTTGACCGCGCTGCCGTACAGGCGCGCGAAGACGGTGCCGGCTCCCTCGAGGTTGAGGCGAGGGAGCGCCGAGCCTCGCTATTGGCCGGCCGCGGAGAATACGCCGAGGCCTATCACGAGCAGACCCGCGCCACCGAGGCACTCACCACGTCCCGCAACGAAGAGAAGGAACGAGAGCTCCGGAAGACCGAGCTGCGCTACAGCCTGGAGGCTGTGCGCAAGGAGGAGGAGCAGAAGCGCCTGGCGGACCTCGAGCGGCTCAACGAAGAGCTCGAAGAGCGGGTACGCGCCCGCACGGAGGACCTGGAAAGCGAGCGGAAACGTCTTGAAGAGATGAACAGCGAGTTGTTGCGGATAAGCGGCGAGCGGCAGGACCTCATCCGCATCTTGAGCCACGACCTGCGCAGCCCCTTCACGGCCATCTGGCAGCTCGTCCAGCTCGCGGCCGAAGAGACTCCCGGATCGGAATACCTCTCCATGATTCGTCAGAGCGCGGATAAGGGACTGTCCATCATTGACTCGGTGAGCCGGATGCTGGCCGTGGAGTCTGGAAAGCAGCCCCTGGAAACGGTCCCGGTTGCCTTGAAGCGCGCCGTTGAAGAGGCCGTAGCCGCCGTTCGACCGACCTTTCAGGAGAAGGGAATCGAATACGAGATTCAGGTCGATGAAGCCATCCGCGTCCTCGCCGACGAACCGACGCTGATCAACTCCGTGCTTGCCAACCTCTTGAGCAACGCGGCGAAGTTCTCCCCGCCCGAGGGGCGGATTCACGTAGAGGCGTCGACGGACGGCGACCCCGCTGGGACCACCGTGCATCTCACGGTGGTCGATCACGGAATCGGCATCCCTCCCGACCTACTGGAGCAGATCTTCGACCCCTTCTCGCCGACGACACGAGAGGGAACCACGGGCGAGAAGGGGACCGGTTTCGGCATGCCCTTGATCAAACGCTTGATCGAGCGCTATGGCGGGAGCATCGACATTGACTCCCACACCGGGGAGAGCAATCACGGGACGAAAATCACCATCACCTTGAGCGGCCTTGTTGGCGATGCGGCCGCATCGCGTGCATGAGCTACAGCGCGCTGTTTCAGCTTGACACAGGCAGCGTGTTGCGCGACGCTGCAGGGCGTACGGTAACTAGGCATCCAAAGGGAGACTCCATGAAGCACTCAGTGTTATGCGCGATTATTGTGATTTTTTTGGTAAGCATTACAGGCTGTAGGTTCATCTTCGGGCCCGGCCCCAGCCCGGAGCTCGCCGAGCTCGCCGGGGTGTGGAAGCTGCAACCACAGCACCTCGACGACATGGAGTACTTCTACCTCGAAATCCAGGACGACGGCACCGTGCGCGGGTGGCACG
>CAYPTH010000020.1:28659-36663 GCA_964413635.1 uncultured Spirochaetaceae bacterium | reverse complement strand
TGGGTCGGGCACGTCCTCGGGCTTCCATCCGAAATCGCCGAACTCGCCGCGGCGACCTTCGGAAACCGCCTGGCCGAGACCGGGGTCACCGTGGTCGGTGAAGTATTGGAAGGGAGCGCTCGTGGCCCACTCTTCGCCTTGGAAGAGCATGGGCACAAAGGGACTCAAGAGAACAATTGCGGCCGAGACCTTGTAGACATCCGTATCGACGAGATGGTTGAGGCGGTCTCCCAAGGCTCGATTGCCGACCTGATCGTGGTTTTGCTGATAGCCGAGAAAGCGCTCTTGGCCGAGATGGGTGGCCCTACGCCCATGCACGCGACGCCGTGATGGGGCAAATTCACCGGCATAGACGAAGGTGTCCTGTAAGGCGTCGGCGAGATGCTGCAGTGCGCCGTAGTCCGCGTAGTAGCCCTTGTTCTCCCCGGAGATTACGGTGTGAACGGCGTGATGGAAGTCGTCGCTCCACTGTGCGTCAACGCCCAAGCCCTTCGCCTCCCGGGGAGTCACGACCCGCGGGTCGTTCAGGTCGCTCTCGGCTATGAGCAGGAGCCGCCGGCCGACGTGCGCCTCCAAATCATCGACCTCCGCTGCCAACTGCTCGAGGAAGTGCAGCGCCGAGCGATCGAAGAAGGCGTGAATCGCATCAATCCGGAGCGCGTCAATGTGATAGTCCCGGAGCCACATGATGGCGTTGTCAATGAAGAAGCGCCGAACCTCATGGCTCCCCGGACCATCGAGATTCACCGCGTCACCCCAGGGAGTCTGATAGTCGTGGGTGAAGTATGGGCCGATCTGTCCCAGGTAGCCCCCCTCGGGGCCCAGGTGGTTGTAGACGACGTCCATGATCACGGCGATACCGCGTCGGTGGCAGGCGTCCACAAGCTCCTTCAGACCATCCGGCCCCCCGTAGGCCTCGTGCGGGGCAAAGAGGTCCACCCCGTCGTAGCCCCAGCCTCGCATCCCCGAAAATGCAGCCACGGGCATGAGCTCGAGATGGGTCACCCCCAACTCCACCAGGTGGTCCAAATGTCGCGCGACGCCGCCGAAGGTGCCTTCCGGCGAAAACGTGCCGACGTGCGCCTCGTAGATCAGCGCGGAGGACAGCGGGACCTGCTGGAAACCGGCGTCGGTCCAGGAGAAGACACGGTGATCCACCTTGAGAGAGGGCCCGTGGACGCCCCAGTGCTGGCGCTCCGATCGGGGATCCGGCAAGGCTTTGCTTCCCCCAACGGAAAATGCGTAGGCCGTCTCATGCGGGTCATGCGGAACCTGGGCGTGCCACCAGCCGTCGGCGTCCTTGGTGGCCTGGAAGCTCTCCGCCTCATCTGCGGCGGCGTACATGAGCACGGAGACGTCTTCAGCTTCCGGCGCCCACACACTGAGTCGCTGCATCATTTCTTTCTGCTCCTCCGTACCAGAAGCACCCCGGGAACGGACCCGAGAAGCTGCGGTATGTCGGCAGAGCCACCTTGGATGGTCCGCCCGGTGAGCCGGTCGATCCAGGTCCCGCTGGGTAGCTCGATCGTCTCGGGCTCGTCACCTGCATGAAACCGCCGCGCGACCACAATGACGTCCGAGCCGCGACGATAGGCCACGCAGCTCGGTTCGTCCCGTCCAACGACCTCCAGAGCTTGATAGCCACCCTTCGCGGAGAAGGAGTCGCGGCGTTCCGCCCGGAGCGCAAGGCCGGTTCGCATGAGATGGAGCTTGGGGAGGCCCGATTCCCACTCCTCGAAGACTTCAGTGGCTTCAAGACCGTCGAGACGATCCAGGAGAGATCTTCGGTACTCGTAATCGACCTCGCCGCGATTGTCCGGATCCACGAGGGTGTGTTGCCACAGCTCACAGCCTTGGT
The DNA here is from genome assembly GCA_964413635.1 of uncultured Spirochaetaceae bacterium. Taxonomy (GTDB): domain Bacteria; phylum Spirochaetota; class Spirochaetia; order DSM-27196; family PWMO01; genus CAYFQV01. Next base: position 34,805 of record CAYPTH010000020.1, on the reverse strand, counting down.
AAATATCGGGGATCCCAGGCGCGGTAAGACGAATCAGCGTAGCGGCAAAGGAGCTCATCCATCCCGGCAGGCGCACCTCGTCGACGAGCTCTTCCGCCAGGCGCAGGAACTCCGTGTCGGCCATGATGCCTTCCACAAAGGCGCGAACGCGTCCCTCGTACTCGGAGTCCTGGTTGGTCCAGGTGGTGTAGGTCTTTGCCTCACGCATGGCTTTTTCGGTGAAGCCCCACAAGCGCTCGAAGGAGATCGGCCACGCGCCGACGACGTTTTGGTAGATAAGGTACTCCAGATTGCGGTCCGGCGTATTCTCTCGGCGGTGTTGCTCGTTGTGTACGGAGGCGGCGTGCACGAACTCCTCCCATCGATTCGGCACGCTTGCCAGGACGGAGATGCGAGCCCGGGTGTCTTCGCTTCGCTTTGCATCATGAGTTGATGCCGCCGACATGGCGTTTGGCCACTGCTCCGCGCGCCGTTTCATGAAGTCGTGGAACTCCGCCGCCGTAGAGCCGAAGTGACCAGGATTGCCGCCTACCTCATTCAGGGAGCAGAGGCGGTTGTAGACGTAGAAGGCGGTATCCTCCGCCCCCTTTGCCATGATGGGTCCCGAGAGCTGTTGGAAGCGCATGACGAGCTCGCTCTCATCATCGCCGGCGGTTTCAAGGCGAAGGACCGCTCGAAGGAAGTCGAAGAGCTCACCGTCGATTTCCGGCTGCCGCTCTTTGGCGTCCCCAATGGCGGTGTCGATGATCCTCCGGTCCGTGTCGCTCACGGCTTGTCCTGAAGAACTCCGTTTGTCGGCGACAACGTAGCTTCGATATACCGGAAAGCTCGCGAGGAGCTCGGAGATGGCAAGGGCGACATCGTCCCGGCTGAAGTCACGGTAGCGCCTGTGGTTCCCACAGATTTGGATGAAAAGATCAACAAGGCGATAGACGTCACTTGCAAAGAGCTCCTCGAGCACCAGGTGCTTCGAGGCGTGCAAAATCTCCTCGTAGCTGCGCTGCTCTCCGGTGAAGTACCGATACAACTCGGTGAAACGCTCCTCTTCGTCGGGAGACACGAAAAGTCGATTCACCACGTTCAGGAAATCGTAGCCGGTGGTGCCCTCAACGGGCCAGTCCGGGGGGAGCTCCTCTTTGTCCTCCAGGATTTTCTCACCGAAGATCCACCCATCGGGCGTTGCGTTCCTGAGCCGGTGGAAGTATTGCCGCGGATTGCGCAGCCCGTCGGGATGGTCCACGCGCACCCCCTGAAGAGATCCGTCGCGGAGCCACTCCAGAATACGCCGATGAGTCTCGTAGAAGACCTCCTCGTCCTCCATGCGCAATCCGATCAGGGTGTTGATGTCGAAGAAGCGTCGGTAGCCCAGATCGCTCCGGGCGAGACGCCACAGGGCCAGTCGATAGTTCTGTCCCTCGTGGAGCGCGTCCATGAGGTCCGGCTCGGCATTTACGCGCTCAACTTCGGCGTCGACCGCGCGTCGTACGTTGGGCTGCCGGTCGAGAAGCCCCGCAAGGTAGTCCCGAATGACCTCCTTGTCACGGTGGCGTCGATACACGCTGGCCCGATCGGTCGCGGAGGAGAGGGGCAGGTAATCCAGGGCGCTGGCCAAGAAACCAAGCTCGTCCGAATCCACGGCGCGCGCGGCGCGCGTGAGAAGTCCGGACAAGCTCCGGGGCGCAATCGGCACGACGTGCTCGTAGTAGCGAAAGAAGAAGCTTCCTTCGACGCGTTCGAGCCGCACCTCTCCCGACTCAATGAGCCGACCGTAATGATCTCCCAAAACCGGCAGGAGAATACGGTTGCGAGCCTCTCCAGGGGGATACTCCCAGTCCACGTCGAAGAAGCTCGCAAAACGGCTGGATGGACCATTCTCCAGGACGTCCCACCACCAGGCGTTTTCCGGTCCACCGATTGCCATGTGGTTCGGGACGACATCCAGAATGTGGCCCATGCCCGCTTCCGCAAGACTGCGGCAGAACCACGAGCGCCCCTTCTCGCCGCCGAGCTCTTCGTTAACCTTCGAATGATCCACCACGTCGTAGCCGTGTTGGCTTCCCGGCGAAGCCTGCAGATAGGGACTGGCGTACACGTGGGATGCGCCGAGCCGTGCCAGGTACGGCACCGCCGCGGCGGCTGCATCGAAGTCAAAGTCCGGCGTGAGCTGCAGGCGATAGGTTGCAATCATCGCTTACTCCAGACCTTGGAGAACCAGAATGCTGCGCGCGGCGACCGGAAGGGCGTCTTGCGCCAGGTGAACCTCGTGGTCGTCCACCCAACCACGCTCGGTGCGCAGCACTGTTCGCCACCGACGGCCGAAGCGCTTGTCGGGAAGGGTGAACTCCAGATCCTCGTAGTGCGCGTTGAAGACCAAATAGAAGTTGTCGTCGCGGACCTCCCGGCCGAACTCATCCGGCGTGGCGATTCCGTGGCCGTTGAGAAACACGCCGATTGACTTGGCGAAGCCCTCTTCCCAATAGGAGTCTTCCATCTCTACCCCGTCGAGGGTAAACCACGCGATATCTTCCAAGCCCTTTCCGTAGATGGGGCGCCCTTGGAAAAAGCGGCGCCTCTTGAAGATCGGATGCTCGCTGCGAAAGGCGATCAGCCGGCGTACAAAGGAATGAAACTCCCAATCGCCTCGCGACCAGTCGTACCAGGAAATCTCGTTGTCCTGGCAGTAGCCGTTGTTGTTGCCATACTGCGTCCGGCCAATCTCGTCACCGCCGAGAATCATGGGCACGCCGGCGGAAAGCAAGAGAGTCGTCATGAGGTTGCGACGCTGTTTCGCACGAAGGGCAAGGACCTCCGTGTCGTCGGTCTCTCCTTCCGCGCCGCAGTTCCACGAGCTGTTGTGGTCTTCGCCGTCCCGGCCGTCCTCGCCGTTCGCCTCGTTGTGCTTCTCGTTGTAGGAAACCACGTCATGGAGGGTGAATCCGTCGTGTGCGGTCACAAAGTTGACGCTCGCGTATGGCAGGCGACCGGTGTTCTCGTACAGATCCGAGCTCCCGGTAAGGCGGTAGCCGAACTCCGGAAGCGTCTGGTCCTGACCTCGCCAGAAGTCGCGAATGCTGTCGCGATACTTCCCGTTCCACTCCGACCAGAGCGTCGGAAAATTCCCAACCTGGTAGCCGCCTTCGCCAATGTCCCAGGGCTCGGCAATGAGCTTCACCTGAGAAATGATGGGATCCTGCTGAATGATGTCGAAGAAGGCGCTCAATCGATCAACATCGTGCAACTCCCGGGCGAGGGCCGCGGCAAGATCGAAGCGGAAGCCATCGACATGCATCTCCGTAACCCAGTAGCGCAAGCTGTCCATGATCAGCTGCAGGACATTTGGGTGCCGCATGTTAAGAGAGTTGCCGGTGCCGGTGTAGTCGACGTAGTAGTGCATGTCCTTGGGCGAAAGCCGGTAGTAGGCGGCGTTATCCAAGCCCTTGAAGGAGAGCACCGGACCCTGTTCGTTCCCCTCGGCGGTGTGGTTGTAGACGACGTCGAGAATCACCTCGATACCCGCATTGTGGAGTGCCTTCACCATGTTCTTGAACTCAGGGACGACGGAGCTCGGATCTTCCCGGGAGGCGTACTCGTTGTGCGGGGCGAAGTAGCCAATGGTGTTGTAGCCCCAGTAGTTGCGAAGGCCGATGTCTAAGAGATGGCCGTCTTGCGTGAACTGGTGCACCGGCATGAGCTCGACAGCGGTAACCCCGAGGCGCGTGAGGTACTCGATCGACGTGGGGTGCGCCAGACCGCTGTAGGTCCCGCGAACACTCGCGGGAAGCTGCTCCGCAATTACGGAGAAGCCCTTCACATGGGTCTCGTAGATAATGGTGTCGTTCCACGGGGTGCGCGGACGGTGATCGCCGGTCCAGTCGAAGAATGGGTTTGTTACCACGCCCTTGGGCGTGAAGGGACCGCTGTCCTGGGTGTTGGCGCTCCACTCGGGCGCCGTTGCGTCGTAGGCGCGCACGGCGTCGTTCCACAGGACGTGGCCGTCTACCGCCTTTGCGTAGGGGTCGAGCAGGAGTTTCTCCGAGTTGCAGAGGTGCCCCTCCGCCGGCGCCCACGGTCCGTGAACCCGGAAACCGTAGCGCTGCCCGGGCAAGACGGTCGGAAGATAGCCGTGCCAGCAATGCCCGGTTTGCTCCGGAAGGGCAAGTCGGGTCTCGCGACCGGCCGGGTCGAAGAGGCAGAGCTCAACGCTGTCGGCAATGCTCGAGAAGACACTGATGTTTGTTCCCGCTCCGTCATAAGTCGACCCGAGCGGATACGGTTTGCCTGGTAATATGTCCATGTTGGGTAATATACACAGTACGGAAGCCACCGGCCCGGCGTCTACCCGCGTGGACCACGCGCTTGCATGGAAGTCGGGGCGCGCGGATACTGGCGGTCAGGAAGGAGCAGACCGATGAATCAGGAAGAGTTTGCACAACGGGCCCACGAAGTGGTCGATTGGATGAAGTGGTACTACGAGCATGTGGAGGAGCTCCCGGTGCGCGCGCAAGTAGAGCCGGGCGAGACGGCGGGAAAGCTGCCCCACGGCGCCCCGGCTGAGGGCGAAAGCTTCGACGACCTGCTCCGGGATTTCAAGGAGATCATCCTCCCGGGCATGACGCACTGGCAGCACCCCAAGTTCTTCGCCTACTTTCCGGCGAACTCGAGTTATCCCTCGGTTCTCGCGGAGATGCTCACGGCAACTCTTGCCGCGCAGTGCATGATCTGGCAGACCTCGCCGGCGGCCACCGAGCTGGAAGAGCGCGTCATGCAGTGGCTGCGTGACCTCATTGGTCTGCCGGCGGACTTCGACGGCGTCATCCAGGACACCGCATCTAGCTCCACCCTGGCGGCGCTCCTGACGGCACGGGAGGTCAAAACCGGCTTTCGCTCCAACGAGGAGGGGCTCTTCGGCCTGCCGCCCATGACGGTGTACGCCTCGGAACAGACCCACTCCTCCATTGAGAAGGGCGTCAAGATTGCCGGATTCGGCACGGCACACTACCGGAGCATCGGCGTCGACAAAGACTACGCCATGAAGACCGAGGAGCTGGAAGCTGCCATCCTGCGCGATAGGGAGGAAGGTCTCACCCCGTGCTGCGTGGTTGCGACCATTGGCACCACCGGCTCCACGGCGATCGACCCCTTGAAGGAGATCGTCGCCGTTGCCAAGCGACACGGCCTCTGGGTCCATGTCGATGCAGCCCTTGCCGGATCCGCCCTCGTCTTACCTGAGATGCGCGACATGATCGAAGGTATCGAAGACGTTGACAGCTTCGTGTTCAACCCGCACAAGTGGCTCTTCACGAACTTCGACTGCTCGGCGTACTTCGTGCGCGACAAGGCCGCACTCATACGCACCTTCGAGATCCATCCCGAGTATCTCAAAACACGCGAGGGCGAGCAGGTGAATAACTACCGAGATTGGGGCATTCAGCTCGGCCGACGGTTTCGCGCCCTCAAGCTCTGGTTCGTCCTACGCTCCTTCGGCGCCGACCGAATCCGCGAGATCATTCGCGAGCATATTCGCATGGCCGGGGATCTCGCCCGCCGCATAGACGCCGAGCCGGACTTCGAGGTCTTGGCGCCAACGCCGCTGAACACGGTGTGCTTCCACTACCTCCCGGAAAACCACGGCGATGTGAACGCCACGAACGAGATCAACAAGCGACTCTTGGAATCGATCAACGATAGCGGAAGCGCCTACCTCACGCACACTACACTGGACGGTGTCTACACCCTCCGCTTCGTGATTGGCCAAACCCGGACCGAGGCGCGCCACGTCGAGGAGACGTGGCGACTCATCCGAGACAGCGCGCGCGGACGTTAAACGCCTGTCGGGTGCGCGGCGATCGGCCGCTTCGCTACTTCAACCGCGCCCCGACGGAGAGCGCTCCGAGGGTCAGAAAGTTGTCCGTGAAGCCGTCTCGGCTCTGCGTCCAGTATTCCGGATTGCCCGCCCGGGTGCCCTTCCCCCCGCCGCCGACGACGCGAAGCGTCACGTAGAGATCGGTGGCCGGGTTCGCTTCGTAGCCCGCGGTTAGGCCAATGTCGAAGATCGAGCCGGTGAAGTCGTAGTCCGCGCCGTTGATGAAGGCGCTGGTCGCGTAGAAGCCGTCGGCCTCGAGCTCAAAGAAGGCCGGCGCCAAGCC
>CAYPTH010000020.1:0-28559 GCA_964413635.1 uncultured Spirochaetaceae bacterium | reverse complement strand
GACCCGGGGCCTAGCACCGGTCCGGCAATAGCCCTCTAAGGAGCACGCCGACCATGTCGCGGACCATCTGCGGCCCGAGCTCCTTGGGAAGATGCTCGTTCGTGACGTACCAGATCCCGTCGAGGATGGCCAGATAACTTCCGGCGAGGAGTGCGGGATCGACGGCGCGAATGGAGTCATTCGCAATGAACTCGCGGAACACCTCTTCTATGGGTTTGATGAGGGCGTTGTGCGTCTCCTTCGAGAGCTCACTCGCAAGGTCGGGGTTCATTTTCGAGACGTCTTCCCGAATGGTATGGATCAGGTTCATTGGCGAAGGTTGGAGGAGCCACAGTCCAATGGCCGTGAGCTTCTCTTCTATCTCAGGCGTGGCTTCAGCAATAACTTCAGCCAACTGGTCCCGATTCCGCTCAATGCTCCGGAGAATGACTTGCCGGAAGAGATCTTCCTTCCCCTCAGCATGATAGTAGAGCGAGGCGGCCTTCATGCCGAGATGCTGGGCGATCTCTCGCATGGAGAGCATGTGGGGTCGGTTCTCGAAGAGGATGTCTTCAACCCGGTCGAGGAGACGCTCCCGTGATGGGGAGGTAGAGCTACTCACTGCAATGTCCTTTCCCTGCGAGTCGAGTCGGCGACAAGCGCAACGAGCTTCTCCCCGACCACGGTCTTTGTGCCGGCGCGCTCCATGCGTGCCCGCGCATCCGCAATAAGCTCGTCTGTGCTGAGACCGTGCTGCGCACGAAATGCAACGACGTATAGGTCAGGATACCGCTTCGCCAGACCGTCGACAATTTTGGGAGTAGGCTCCAGCTCGAGGGTGAGGTGCTCGGTATCCACCGTCTGCAGCTTTCGGGCAGCTTTCTTCGTCGGCCGCCAGTCACCGACTGCCGCGACGCTAAAGAAGACAGCATAGCGAGCCCCGGCGGGGGACGCCTCCAAGATGCGGAGGACCTGCGCCACAATGTCCGCAGTCTCGGGAATCTTTGCTTTGCCTTCGGCAAGACGTGGCATCATGACCTGCACCCCGATATCCCGCAGCGTATCGAGATTTCGACGCACGAGGGGATGGTTGTACATGGGCTCGTGCATGGCCGGCACCAGGAGGATGGGCACGCCCTCGCCCAATGCAGTCGTGGCAAGGGTTGTGACGGGGGTGTCGTCAATACCGCAGGCAATCTTCCCGATGGTGTTTGCCGTTCCAGGCGCAATGACGACCAGATCAGCTCTCCCCTCGACATTGCCCGCCAATGCAACGTGCTCAATGGCGCCGGTGAGCTCAGTGACCGTGCGGTGTCCCGTGGCCCATTCCAGGAGATTGGCGTGAATGAGTCGTTCCGCTTCCGGCGTCATGACCGGGAAGACCTCGGCGCCGTGGCGCATGATCTCCCGCGCCAGCTCTACACTTTTCACCGCGGCTACACTGCCCGAAACGCCGAGGGCAATGCGCTTCCCGGTGAGCGCTTGCGAAATGGATCCCAGAATGTCGCGTGACGGATGCCGTCCGTTCATTGGAAACCACATTACCACACCCCACCGGCCCGCGCACTAGTGCTTGCAAGGTGTCCACGCTCTCGCGTAGATTCAGGACTAATGAAACCCGCCGTTTCCGACCCGCAACCGAGATGTGCACGGTAACCTGGTGCTCCGAAGGCACGGGATACGCATTGCTCTTCAACCGTGACGAAGCGCGCACTCGCAGTCCCGCCTTCCCCCGTGAACACCGCCTGCGAAGGGGGGTGCGCCTCATCTCTCCGCTCGATCCGGATGCCGGGGGAACCTGGCTCGGCGTCAATGAGTTCGGTGTCTCCGTCGGGCTGCTAAATTTCTAATCCGCAGAATCGCCCTCCGTTCCCGTGCCGGGAGCGAGGGTCAGTCGGGGCATCCTGGTCACGTCGCTCCTCGACAGCAGCTACCTCGAGGTGGTGTCGGAGAGACTGGACGCCACCAACCGGCGCCAGTACATGCCATTCATTCTCTTTGCCCTGGAAGACGCACGGAAGGTTGCGTACTGGAGATGGGACGGCCACCAACTGCTGCGGCTGCCGAACCCCGAAATTCCCCTCACGACCTCGGGATTCGAGCCGGAGAAGGTGAGCTCGTTTCGACGGAGCCTTCTCGGCGAGACGATCCGGTACTACGGTGGCGTGTCCAGAGACGCGCTCTTCGCCTTCCACGCGCACCGCGACCCGGATAAGCCGACGTTCTCCGGGAGCATGGAGCGCCAAGAAGCGCGGACCGTAAGCTTCACGGAAATCCACGTCGGCGCTCGAGAGATATCGTACTGCTACACCGACGGTTTCCCCGCCGACGGGACACGGTTCGACCCACTGACGCTGGCGCGCCGAGTCAGCCCATAGCCGCACGCCATCCGGGGCGCCTTCCCGCCGGTCCGGAGACGTTACTCCTCCTGCAACGCCCCTTCGAGCTCCTTCACGGAGTAACTGGTCTTGAAGAGCTTTCCGTCAGGGTCGAGAGGTTTCGACTCCTTGAGCATTCCAATTCCGTACGCTTCGAAGCCGGCGTCACGGATCAGGTGCTCGACAACGGGAACGGCATCCGGATCATTGGTGGCGTAGGGAACGGCCAGACGCGGTCCGTCCCGGTGCGCCTCGCTTTGGAGCACCTTGAAGTAGATGTTCGAGAAGGCTCGGGTAATCCGTGCTTCGGGAAGACGTTCCGCGGTCAGAAGAACGGCGGCACGTTTTGCAAGCGCTTCCTCGGCAATTGCTCCGTCCCTGTCGGGAAAGGGATTCATGGCGTCAATGACGAATTTGCCACTTAGACGATACGAGAGGGGAGCAATGGTCTCGGGAAGCGCCTTGAGCGGGGTCGCCAAGAGCACAACCTCGCATTCGGTCACGGCACGCCGCAACTCGACGGCCCTCGCGCTAGGGCCGAGCTCCTTCACCAAGCTCTCGAGATTCTCCGGGTGCCGTGAGGTGAAGTACACCGAATGCCCCGCCCGAGCCCACAGGCTCCCCAATGTCCCACCAATGTTTCCGCTTCCAACTACGGCAATTCGCATCTCGCTTCTCCTCTCGCTTCTCCACCGGTCGATTCAGGTGATCCGGGCTCGAATGACATTCTCGCTCGTTCGAACGCGCTCAACCACACTCTCGTCGGGCTTACTATCGAGCTTCAGGCTGCACGTTGCGGCGCGACCCCCGTCAAAGATAACGTTCTCCATCTCTTCAATGTTGACACCCGCGGAACGCAGCTCGTCGAGAACACCGGCAAGAACGCCCACCCGATTGTAATGGCGCACAACCATGCTGTGCTGGGCCGGACTCTTCTGCTGAATGTTTACCTCGTTCCGAGGTCGGCCCGTCTGCTTGAATTCCCGAACAATTGCGACGACCTCAGCTGCAATAGCTTCGGCGGCTTGATCCGTTGACGCCCCAACGTGGGGCGTGGCTGTAATCTGCTTCGCAAGATCGGCTTGGTCGAACACATCCTCCCCAGAGCTCGGCTCATTCTCGAATACGTCGACGGCGGCGTGAATGGCCCGCTCTCGAACGGCCCATGAGAGCGCTTCGGTTTCGACAATCTCGCCCCGAGAGGTGTTCACAAAGATTGCGCCGCTTTTCATGGCGTCGAAGAACTCACGGTCGAGCATGTGCTTCGTCTCGGGCTTCATGGCCATGTGAACCGAGACGACGTCGCTCGTGGCGGCGATCTCCTTCGGATTTGCCGCATAGCCAATTCCTGCAAGCTCGGCGATCTCCGGGGTGAGACTGCGTGACCAGGCAACAACATCCATGTCCAGGCCGCGCGCTCGTTCAGCGACGGCTCGACCGATTGCGCCGAAGCCCAGAATTCCAAGGGTTCGCCCTTTCAGACCGCGCGCTTTGCCGTACTCCTTCTTTCTCCACTTCCCCTCACGCAGATCCTGCGTAGCATCTGCAATGCGTCGATCCGCCCCGATCATGAGGCCGATTGCCAACTCCGCCACCGCTGCGGTGTTCTTTCCCGGACAGTTGCTCACGTAGATGCCCCGTTCGCTCGCGGCATCCAAGTCAATCGTGTTTACCCCCGCGCCGGCGCGAATAATGAGGGAGAGTGCCTCACCGGCCTGTATCGTCTCCCGGGTTACCTTGGTAGAGCGCACGACCAGCACCTCCACTCCCGCTATAGATGCGGGAAGGTCGTCCGCCTTCAAATCCGGCTGAAAGCTGACCTTCGCCCCCATGTCTTCGAGCTCTTGTACTGCCGTTGCGGAAAGCTTGTCTGCCACCAGCACGTTCATACCTTTGCCTCCAGAGGTAAGTTTTCATTGAGTTCGTAGAATGATACTAACCCCGCCGTGGCTCGCTGTCGACCGCGGACTAGAGGCCGGAGAAGCGGCGAAAGAGAGAAAAGAGAATTGGGTCGAGCTTGAGGTTCTCCTCGAGAAACTGCTCCTTCATAAGCGAAATCGCTTCATCCTTCGAGAGGGGTGACCGGTACTTGCGATTGGGGTCGGTCAAGGAGTCGAAGACGTCGACGACCTCGAGGACTTTGGCGGGGAAGAATGCCAGAGCCAAGTAGTCGATGAGCGGCTCCATTTGATAGCTCATGACGTACTCAGTTCGAGCATTTGGGTTCGCCTTTCGGTATCGCTCGAGAAACTCCCGGAAGTAGCCGTAGCCGCTTGGATGCCCGTAGTACTCGTGGTGGTACCCGGTGATCAAGCCGGCTTCCCGCGGATAGTTCGTCTTGTTCATGACGGCGGTATACCCGAGCTTCACGTGACGCTCTACGGTCTCTCGGTCGTAGCCTTCGTCACCCTCGTGATACTCAATGTCCTCCACCTTCCCGACGTCGTGAACAAGGAACCCGGTTGCGAAGGTCGAGAGCTGCTGCTCGGAAAGCGCCTGCATCCCACCTAAAAAGACGTGCTCCAAGGTCACGCTATCGGGGTGGAGGGTCGGCAAGAGCCTTCGGTAGGTCTTGGCATAGCTGCGAGCAAAGTCGATGCGGACACGATTCACCAGGCTCGACGTGAGGAGCTGCCGGTTGTACCACAGCATAAAGGAGAGCCCATTCAGGTATACCCGCGTCATGTGTTGTACGACAGTACCGTTGGAGCGGGCAATCATGTCCCGAACAAGCTGGTCGTCGAAGATCTCATCGTCGACGAGATCCAGGGAGTGGCGCACCAACTCCTGCGTAGTCGTGACGATGCTCTCGGTATAGTCGGTAGCCTCTTCGTTGCCCATACGGATGGCCTCCAGCACGGAGGCCCGGTTAATGAGTGCGGCATCCTTGGCGGTGTCGACGAGCGCTTCAGCCGTTTCCTCCCGGGAGCGATCACGCTTGAGCCGCAGCTCGTGCAAGCGGTTCCGGGACTCTTCGAGCTCGCTCAGGCGCTCTTCGTTCTCGAGCGCCTTGATCCGCTCGTAGTCCTCACCAAAGTTGGGCCTGTCCTCGGAGCCCTCCCCCGGGATTCGGGGCGTAACGCCGCGCCCGCCGGCCCGACTCTTCTCATCCGCCGCGAGGCCACCATCGTCTTGCTCCCCCAGGGCAACCCCGCTGGCCCAGTCGTCGAGCTGGTAGCGGATCTCGTCAATGACATCCTTCCGTATGAAGTACTCCCACTTCGAGCCTTCCAGCTTGTAGAAGCCCGGGTTGCTATTGTGAAGCTGGTTAATCGGGATGAACTTCTGTCGGTCGGACTCTCTGCGGCGGCACAAAACGGGCTGCTTGCGCTTTGCGAGGACGCCCAGGATGCGTGGTTCCTGCTCAATGACCTGTCGTAAGCGATAGTACGATGCCAACAGCTCGCCCTTGCGGAATCGGTCTTTCGTGTTGCGTCACGCCGGCGGCGTGGCTAAGGAACATAGCACAAGTCAATGGCCGCCAACACTGTAGACAATGCCGAGCTCGGACGCAACTATCACCCCGGCGTGAATCGCTCCGTCGCGGGCGAGCGCCTCCACCTCTTGCGCCACCGCCGTCAATACCTGCTGCTCGTTTCTTTCACCTTCGTTCATGAGGTCGGTACCAGATTGGGAGTGGATGATTCCTCGAAGTAGAGCCGAATGTTCTCCAGGGTCGTAGATGCAATATTGGTGAGCGCCTCGTCGGTAAAAAAGGCTTGGTGGCTCGTCACCAAGACGTTCGGGAGGGTCAGAAGGCGCGCCAAGACGTCGTCGGCAACGAATTGGCTGGAGTAATCCTCGAAGAAATACTCGGTCTCCTCCTCGTACACGTCCAACGCGGCCGCCCCGAGCTTCTGTGCCTTGAGCGCGTCCAGCAAATCGGGCGTATTGAGCAGCTTCCCGCGGCCGGTGTTCACGACCATGGCCGAGTCTTTCATGAGCGAAATCGTACCCTTGTTGATCATGTACAGATTCTCCGGCGTGAGCGGACAGTGGAGGCTAATGATATCGCTCTCCCGGTAGAGCTCGGTAAGCCCCACATAGCGAACCCCGTACTGTCCGGACCACTCCTCGTTGGGCATTATGTCGTAGGCGAGCACGTGCATGCCGAAACCGCGGAGAATTTGGGCGACCAGTCGCCCAATCTTTCCCGTGCCGATGATACCCGCCGTCTTGCCGTACATGTCGAATCCGATGAGTCCGTTGAGGCTGAAATTGTTGTCTCGGGTCCGATAGTACGCGCGGTGGATTTTGCGATTCAGTGTCAACATGAGACCAACTGTGTGCTCGGCGACCGCGTGGGGCGAGTAGGCGGGAACGCGCACGACCGGAAGGCTCGTGCCGGTCGCTCCGAGATCAACGTTGTTGTACCCGGAACAGCGCAGTGCAATGAGCTTCACGTTGTTTTCGGCAAGGATTCGCGCCGTTTCCTCATCAACAAGATCGTTGACGAAGATGCAGACCGTGTCGAAACCGCCGGTGATCACGGCGCTCTCTGCGTTGAGCTTGCCCTCGAGATAGGTGATGTTGAGCCCGAATCGCTCATTTTCCTGCTCGAAGTATCTGCGGTCGTAGGGTTTCGCGTCGAAAAGCGCAATTCGTGGACCGGACGTTGTATCTGACTGCGGCATTGCCGCCTCCTATGGTCTTGCTGCTGTGGTGACAGACTCTTCTCTAGAAGGTTACGCTTCTTGGAGACCAAGGCAAGTCCGGAGGCCCTTCCATGCAGGTTGCGATCCTGACCGACTTCGGCTACCAAGACCCCTATGTGGGCATCATGAAGGCGGTCATGATGGACTTCGATCCATCCATCCGCTTTATTGATCTGAGCCACGGAATCTCACCCTTCGATCTGCGCTCCGCCGGGTATGTGTTGCTCTCGGCGTGGCGCTACTTACCGCGGGACACCACGGTTCTGGCTGTCGTGGACCCCGGAGTCGGAAGCAGTCGTCGAGAGCTCATCGCCTCCGGAGATGGCAAGGCTATCGTTGCCCCCGACAACGGCTTGGTCTCGCTAGTCGATCTCCATGCCGGACCCCTCGCCTATCACCGCGCGCGGGACGGGCTTCTCGCACAACTCGCAAAGCTGCGGCCGCCCTTCGCGCACACCTTCGACGGCCGCGATCTCTTTGCCCCCGTGGCGGCCCGGATCGCCTCGTCGGGGGTTGGCGGCGTCATTGGGGAGCGTGTCGAGCCGGTCCGTCTGTCGGATCTACACGCCACCCGGGTAGGCGAAGGTGCCGGCCCTGCTATTCACGGCAACGTTGTCCACATCGACACTTTTGGAAACGTCGTCACGACAATCACCGAGGGAGACCTCGCGGAGGCCACGGGCGACCGTACCAGGGCCGACCGTACCATGACGGACCCGACCGCCGCGGAGCCCCTACGCGTCGAAATGGCCGGACAAACAGGTGTTGTCACGGCCGCCGTGGCACGCACATTCGCCGACGCCCCGCGTGGCGAGGCCATTGCGTATGTGGGCAGCGCCGGCTTCCTCGAAGTGGCGATCCGCGAAGGAAACCTCGCATCGACATACGGAATCGTCCAAGCGGCATCCGTCCGGCTTGGTTGACAGGAGAAAAGGCTGCCAATATCATGTAACATATACTGACAAGCGCGAGTTCCCCGAAAAGACGAGTTCTTGGTGGGAATACTCTCAGGGAAAGGAGCACCCCATGAAAGCGACGATCGACGCAGATCTTTGTACGGCATGCGAGCTTTGCACAAGCGAAGTGCCCGACGTATTCCAAATGGGCGATGAAGTAGCTGAGGTTATTGTAGACGAGGTTCCGTCGAATCTCGAAGATGCGGTGAAGGAAGCTGCCGAGGATTGCCCGGTCGAGGCGATTTCCGTCCAGTAACGCTTCGGCGTTCAGACGGCTGCATACATGGAGAGGCCTGCCCGTGCGGGACGGTCTCTCCTTTTTTGTGCCCGGATGTTCTGCTCGGAGTTGGCGCTCGGATCATCTTGCGCTGTTGCGCTACCTTGCATCGCAGCCATGCAATGGTGAGAATAGGGGCATGATATTCAAGACTCGCGCAGTCCTCGGTGTTGCGACCATAGTCATTGCCGCAACACTATCGGGATGTTCCATGAGCCAACTTGCCGTTCGCGTTGCGGCCGACGCCCTGGCGACTTCCGACGAACCCAACGTTTTTCTTAGCGACAATGACCCTGAGCTCATTGCGGATGCGCTCCCCTTCGCACTCAAGCTCTACGAATCGCTCCTCCAACAGGATCCGGAAAACGATGCCCTGCTGCTCACTACCGGCAGCGGTTACGTGAGTTACGCGAACGCCTTCCTGCAGACACCGGCGAATCAGCTTCCCGCTGAACAGTACGAGAAGAAGGAGCGGATGCTCGAGCGTGCGAAGAACCTCTATCTTCGCGGGCGAGACATGCTCCTTCGCGCTCTCGAGATCCGGCATGCCGGATTTCGTGACAATCTGGAGAACGGGGACTTCGAAGCCATTGCGGCGCAGACGGACGGAGAAGACGTCCCCTATCTCTACTGGGCGGGGGCAGCGTGGATGGGAGCCTTCTCGACGGATCCCTTTGATCTCAACCTGGGGCTGACCATACAGAGCGCCGCAAGCCTGGTGGATCGCGCTTTCGAGCTCAACCCGAGCTTCGACAACGGCGCAATACACGAGTTCTACATCTCCTACTACGCCTCCTTGCCGGAGGGTCTCGGAGGCGATAAGGACAAGGCACGCCACCACTTCGAGCGCGCCGTAGAGCTCGCGGACGGGAAGAAGGCCTCACCCTACGTTTCCCTGGCAACGGGGATATCTATCCCAGCGCAGAATGTGGGCGAGTTTAAGGAACTCATGAACAAGGCTCTGGCCATTGACGCCGAGCTCTATCCCCAGTACCGGCTCATTAACACCATCAAGCAGCGCGAAGCGCGCTGGTACCTCGACAACCTGCAACGATTCTTCATTGTAACGGAGGAAGACGGAAACTCATGATCAACAAGCTCACCCGCGCAGTCACATGCGCCCTCGCACTTCTTCTCATCGGGGCCGGCTCCGTTTCCGCCATCACAGTCAAAGTCGCAAGCTCAGCGCCTGAGAACTCCCCCTGGGGCGAGGCGCTGAATCGGATCGCCTCCGAGTGGTCGCGCATATCAAACGGCGAAGTGACCATGCAGGTCTTCCACAACTCGATTGCCGGCGAGGAAGACGATGTTGTCCGGAAGATGCGTGTCGGGCAGATCGATGCCGGCATCTTCACCACCGTTGGCCTCTCCGAGATCGCTCCGGAGATCAAGACGATTAGTACCCCCTTTCTCATTCGCTCGGAAGACGAGTTCGATTACGTGTTCACGCAGCTGCAGGACGATTTCGCTCAGGCCCTTGAACGGCGACGCTTCGTGGTCCTCGGCTGGTCGAAGGGCGGATTCGTTCGCTTCTTCTCGGACGTGCCCGTCAGCTCCCCGGAAGACCTCATGGAGATCACCATGGCGGCTGGAGGGAGCGACACCGAGCTTCTCCGTGCGTTTCGCGTCATGGGCTTCAAAATCACCCCGGTCGGGATTACCGAAGTGCTCACCGCCCTCAACAGCGGCATGATCAACGCATTCTACGCCAGTCCCATCTCTGCAGCCGCCTTTCAGTGGTTCTCCCAGGCTCCCAACATGCTGGACCTAAGAATTGCGCCCTTCATCGGCGGCTTCGTCGCAACTGATCGGGCGTGGCGCCGGATTCCCGACGATATCAAGCCGCGCCTTGTAGAAGCCGTCGAAGAGACCGTAGCAAGCCTCGACCAAGAGGTAATCGAGCTCGAGGAAGAGGCGATCGAGACCATGGAGTCCTTCGGACTCAATGTGGTCGAGCCTTCCCGGTCGGACCGACAAGCGTGGTTTGACATTCTCGAGGAGAACACGGATGAACTGGTCGGCGACGTCTTTCCAGCCGAGCAGTACAATATGATCGTGGGGCACCTCGAGGACTTCAGGAGATAGCGTGGCGCAGTCTTCCGATACCGACGACGCCACGGCACACACACGGGACAATCCGGTGCGGCGCGTCCTCACCGGAGTTGAGAACACCATCGCGGTGGGTTCGCTCCTGCTTCTCTGCTTCTTCCCGATCCTCGAAATCGTCTTGCGGAGCGTGTTCAGCACCGGCGTTCTGGGGCAGAGCGGCTATCTAGTCCATCTGGTTCTCATTGTCGGCTTCTTTGGCGGCATGATCACCGCCCGAAACCGGCGGCACCTTTCCATGGCGGGTGCGCACGCCCAGTCGGACCGGCGCTACGCATTTGTCTTTCGCGTCATTGTCGCGTTCATCTCAACGAGTATCGGCATTG
Organism: uncultured Spirochaetaceae bacterium; assembly: GCA_964413635.1. GTDB lineage: Bacteria > Spirochaetota > Spirochaetia > DSM-27196 > PWMO01 > CAYFQV01. Next base: position 17,882 of record CAYPTH010000020.1, on the reverse strand, counting down.
CCTTGGCGTGGAGCGCGCTTTCCCTGCTCATGGTCGGATTTGCCGCAGACAGGATCGTCGGGGTGGTCCCCATCCGCGTCTTCGTCGCGGCCATGCCGATTGCCTACGCGGTCATGGCACTGCGCTTCGCCGCACGGCCGGGAGGGCGCACTGCGTGGATTGTCGGCGTTGTGGGCGTTCTCGTTGGAACATTCTTGGGGGGCTCCTCAATTGCGAACGCCGGATTCATTATTCTTCCCGAGCCTCCCCTCTTGCTGGATCAGTTGCTCACCCTCTGGAACGCCGTTGTCCCAACGATAGCCGTCGGCGGCACCATCCTCCTGGTAGCGTCCGCCTTCATCGGCACACCGCTCTTCGTCGTCCTTGCGGGAACTGCCTACCTCCTCCTTGGGGGCGCCGGCGGCGCGCTGGAGGTGATTCCGAACGAGGGCTACACCATGTTGACGAGCAACACCATTGCGGCAATTCCACTGTTCACCTTTGCAGGCTATATCCTCTCCGAGAGCAACGCCGCCAACCGCTTGGTGCGCCTCTTCCGGGCCTTCTTAGGGTGGATCCCCGGCGGCATTGTCATGGCGGCGGTGCTGGCCTCCGCCTTCTTCACCTCCTTCACCGGCGCCTCCGGAGTGACCATTCTGGCCTTGGGCGGCCTCCTGTATTACGTCCTGAGCAAGAGCGGCAATCTGAGCGAACGCTTCTCAGTCGGGATTCTCACCGGCTCGAGCAACGTGGGTCTGCTCTTTCCGCCGAGCCTTGCGATTATCATCTACGGCACAACCGCGGGAGTGAACATCTTTCATCTGTTCATGGCGGGGATCGTGCCCGGGGCGCTGCTGGTACTCGTGCTCGGGGGCGTGGGGATCTTCGTTGCCGTTCGGGGCGGGCATGCACGGACGGAATTCGACTGGGGTGAGGCACGGGAAGCTCTCTGGGAAGCGATATGGGAAGTCCTGCTCCCGGTGGTCATCATTCTTGTGTTCTTCACCGGCATTGCGAACCTGGTTGAGACGGCGGCAGTGGCCGTCCTGTATGCCGTTCTCTTGGAGATCGTCGTTAAGCGGGAGATCTCCCTGCGAAAGCTTCTCGATGTCGCCTTGAAGTGCGTGACCATTGTCGGCGGGGTGCTCGTGATCCTCGCCGCGGCGCGGGGCCTCTCTTTCTACATTATCGATGCCCAGGTGCCCATGGCCCTGCAGAGCTGGGTAGAAGCCAATATCTCCTCGCCCTTCGTCTTTTTGATCCTCCTGAACCTCGCGCTCCTTGTCACCGGCTGTTTCATGGACATCTTCTCCGCCATCTTGATAGTCGCTCCCCTGGTGATTCCCCTGGGCAACCTCTTCTCCATTGATCCGCTCCACCTCGGAATCATCTTCCTGGCGAACTTGGGACTGGGCTTCATCACCCCTCCGGTAGGCCTGGATCTCTTTCTCTCTTCCTACCGCTTCGAGAAGCCCCTACCGACGATCTACCGCACGGTGCTACCTTTTTTTGCCGTTGAGCTTGCCATGGTCCTCGTCATTACGTACGTTCCCTTCCTGACCCGTTTTCTCCCGAGTCTCGTCGGCGGATAAACGCGCGGCGAGCCACTTCGGCTGATCAGGAGGCCCCTTGGCAGAGACCCTGACTCTCTCGTCGCGGACCGGCAAGCTCACCTTGGTCGTGTGCATTCTCGCAAGCGGCACGGGATTTCTCATGAGCTCCGCCGTCACGATTGCGTTACCGACTATCCAAGAGAGCCTCGAGACGAGCCTCAGCGGGGTGCAGTGGGTCGTGAACGCCTATGCGCTCATGCTCGGCGCGTTGATCCTGGTGAGCGGAGCTCTCGGTGACATCTACGGTGTCCGTCGCGTCTTCAACTCAGGGCTTCTGATCTTCGCTGGCGCCAGCCTAGCCGCGGGAGCGGTGCCCTCCATACCCGTGTTGATTGCGGTCCGAGCGATCCAGGGATTGGGTGCCGCATTGATGGTGCCGGGCAGCCTCGCCATAATCAATAACACCTTCGCCGAGCACGAACGCGGCCGAGTCATTGGCTTGTGGGCGGGCGTCTCAGGCGCCATCGCGGCGCTCGGCCCGTTCATCGGGGGCTTCTTGGCGGAGCTGAGCTGGCGACTCGTTTTCGTCGCAATGGCCCCCTTCGGGCTGGTAGCCTACGGCTTCTCCCGGGCAGTGATTCCCCGGGTCGCTACGAAAACCAAGCGCACACTGGATATTCCCGGCGCCCTCATGATCCTGCTTGCCCTCCTCGGCATTGCAGCAACGCTGATTCGACTACCGGAACGCTCCTGGGACGCGGTGAATGTCGCGGGATTGGCCGGTGGCGTCGGACTCTTCGGCCTCTTCGTCTTCTGGAACAGTCGCCGCGAAGCGCCTCTTGTCCCAGGCGCCATGTTCACCACTCAGGTCATTGGAGCCAATATCGCGACGCTCCTCATCTACTTCGTATTCTCCGGGGCCATCTTCATCCTATCGTTTCTCTTCCAGCAGTACGTCGGCATGAGGCCACCGATCGCCGGGCTGGCGGTCCTGCCTGTGACACTAATCATTGCAGTGCTCTCCGGACCCTCGGGTCGGATTACCGACCGCTTTGGCCCGCGGGGACAGATGATTGCAGGCCCGGCCCTCGTGGCCGCCGCTTCCACCTGGTTTCTCTGGCGCGCCGGCGGCGGAGACTACCTCTCCGATTACCTGCCGGGCATAGTGCTGCAAGGCCTCGGCATCGTTCTCATTATCCCCTCCATCACCACCTCGGCTCTGCACGTGGTTCCCCAATACTCGGGTACCGCCTCCGGCGTGAACAACGCCTTGGCCCGGGTAGCCGGCCTCCTAGCAATTGCGGCCGTTGGCTCGGCCTTGGGCTTTGGCTTTGCAACTACCCTGGAGGACCGCCTCGAGGAAGAGGACATCAGCCAATCGCAACGCACCGCAGTGCTCGAACAGTCGGATAGACTGTTGAACCTGGAGCTTCCGGCGGATCTGACACCGGCGCAACGTCGACGAATCGGTGAACACGCTCGAGAGTCCTTCATTGCGGGCACTCGTATGGCCTTTACGATCACCCTAGTACTTTCAACGCTAACAATTCTCGTCACTGCACTCACGATTCCCCGGAGTCCGCCGACACTCTCAGTAGGCGGCGACGGTTCTTAGGTCGTCTAACGTCGTCAGCCCTGTGCGCACAACAGCTGAAAGGACCGACGGACCGAGCCGATGGGCGAAGACGGGCTATACAACACACTTGATCAACGGCTGCATCGGATCTCCGATGCGATGGAACGAGTCCACGAACACTTCCGAGACTTCCAAGCGCTACTGTTCGCCTGGTGTCACGAGGCCTCCGGAGCGGTCGCCATTGACCGCGTCCTCGCGCGCAACGTCTCCGAGGCGGTGGTGCTGCTCAGCGAAGACCTCGAGATCCTCTACGCCAACGGCTCGGCCGCTCGCTTGATCGGCACCTCTGAAGAGCTCCTGATTGGCAAGAGTATCGATACCTTGCTCCTTGGGCCGCCGGGAAACAGCTCCCGCGCCGTCGTGACCGAGGCCTATCAGACCTTGGGCCCCGGCGGGTCACTTCCCCTCCACGGCTTCAGCGCTCGGACTCGAAATGGAGAGGCGCAGCCGGTCAACGTGGTTCTCGCACGTCCCGACACGAGCGAGGATCCAAGCGCTCTCATTCTTGCGGAGAAACCCGAAGAAGGACGGGAGCCCTCGCCAAGTGTGGAGTATCTGGTGTACCACGATCAGCTTACCACTCTCGGCAATCGAGAGCTGCTGGTGCACTCAATCGATCAGGTCCTGGCGGAGGTCAACCGCGATCCCGACCGAAGCGCCGCCCTCCTCTACCTGGACTTGGACGGTTTCAAGAAAATCAATGACAGCCTCGGCCACGACAGCGGCGATGCGATTATTTTGGAGACTGCGCGCCGGATCGGTGCGACCTTGCGTGGCTACGACCGCGTTTTTCGGATTCCCGCCCGGGACCTGTTCCGACTGGGCGGGGATGAGTTCACGGTTCTGCTTTCACACCTCAAACGCCCCGAAGAGGCTGGGCGCATTGCAACGCGAATCATCGAACGGGTGAAGGAGCCCTACATGGTGGACGGTCCGGAGAGCGTCCACGCGGTTACAATTGGCGGAAGCGTCGGCATCGTCCTCGTTCCCCAGGATGGGAATGATGCCTCCACTCTCCTGCGCAACGCCGACACCGCCATGTATTCAGCCAAGGAGCACGGCAATCGTTACGTCTATTTTCAGAAGGAAATGAACAACACGGCCATGGAACGGCTCATCCTGGAAGAGGGATTGCGCCGATCATTCCGGGAAGAGCGCTTTGTGCTCCACTATCAACCGATCTGCGATGCGGCGGGACGGCCCTCCGGACTCGAGGCGCTGATCCGCTGGCGTCACCCGGAACGCGGAATGATCCGCCCCGACACCTTTGTCCACATTGCCGAGGAGGCGCGGCTGCTGCCCGACATTGGCGCCTGGGTTCTTCGGACCGCCATTTCCGACCTCAAGCGATTGCACTCGATGGGCTACAAAGAGCTCTACGTGACGGTAAACGTCTCGCCCCGTCAGCTCGACGGTGGCGACATGGAAGAGGTGGTCTACTCCGTCCTTTCGAATGCCGACGTGCCCGCCGACAAGCTTGTCCTCGAGATCACGGAGACGGCAGTAATGTCGGAGCCGCAAACCTCCATTGGTCACCTGAACCGGCTGCTCAGCCGCAATCGAGGTTTGCGCATTGCCGTGGACGACTTCGGCACCGGGTACTCCTCCCTGAGCTACCTCTCGCGCCTACCGGTGCATGTGCTGAAGGTCGACAAGGAGTTCGTCCAACAGCTTGACGACACGAGTAACGGCAAAATCGTGGATAGCATCCTGAAGCTCGGCAACTCCCTCGGCTTGCACGTGGTAGCTGAAGGGGTGGAAACGGAAACGCAGAGGACGGTTCTCGAGTCCTGGGGATGCGCGAGCTTTCAGGGATTCCGCTTCTCATACCCCCTCGCCTTCGAGGACTTGATGGGGTATCTTCGCGAAGCGAGGAGACCGCAGCATGACACGCACGCTCTACTACGAAGACCCCTACCTGACGAGCTTCACCGCAACAATTGAGCGCGTTGAGCACGCCGACGCGGGAGGCGGCGCGGGAGGCGCCGCGGGAGCCGCTGCCGGCGATCTCTTGATTGTCCTCGACCGCACCGCCTTCTACCCGGAAGGGGGCGGACAACCGGCGGATATCGGGACAATCGGCGGCGGCGAGGTCGTAGATGTCCAGAAGCGCGACGGCGAGATCATTCACCGAGTTCGTGGCTCAGCAGCGGAGGGCGCCGATTTCTCCCCGCCGGCCAATGGACAGTCGGTTTCCTGCGAAGTCGACTGGGACCATCGCTTCGACTACATGCAGCAGCACACCGGGCAGCACGTCATTTCCGGCGCGCTCATGCACGTCGGAGACTACCCGACGGTCTCGGTCCACCAGGGCGAGGAGTACACCACCATTGAAGTGGGCGTAGAGTCCATTCCCGAGAACGATCTCCAACGAATTGAGGAACGGGCCATTGAGACGGTTGCGGCGGACGCCGAGGTGCGCGACTACGTCGTAAGGGATGAAGAAGTGCCCGCTCTCGAGCTCCGGCGACCTCCAAAGGTGTCCGGCAAGATCCGAATCGTCGAAATAGACGGCTACGATCGCACAGCCTGCGGCGGCGTCCACCTCAAAAGAACCGGACAGGTCGGCTGGATCAAGCTAATCGATACCGAGCGAATACGAGGCCGTGTCCGCACCGTCTGGAAGATCGGCAACCGCGCCGTGGCCGACTACCGCCTCAAGACCGGTGTTACCTCGGAGTTGACCGACCTATTGTCCGTTCAGCTTGCTGAAATCCCCGAACGCACGCGCAACCTTGTCTCAAAGCTCTCCGACCGAGAATGGCAGATCCAGAATCTCCGACGACGGATTGCCGCTGTCGTGGCGGATTCTCTGGTAGCTGAGAGCACCTCCGCCGAAACCGCCGGTCCAGTTGTCGGTCGACTTGCCGAGGAGGATGCGGACATGCTGCGAGACGCGGCGGAACATGTGGTTGAGGAGCATGGACGCCCCGTCGCCTTAGTGGCACCGCAGGAAACTCGGCTCCGCTGGTGCATTGGCGTACCGACTCAGTACGACTTCGACTTCAACGCGGTACGGGGCGAGCTCCTCGAGCCAATTGCGGGCAAGGGCGGTGGGAAGCCCCCGTTTTGGCAGGGCATTGCGGAGAACCCGGATGGGGTGGACGCGTTCTTCGGCACCGTAGAGCGGATTCTCCCGTAAACTTGAGCCCGCAACCTGAGCGCGCAACCTGAGCGCGGCGCCTCACGCCAGGTAGAAGTAGAACGCTGCACCCTCGCCGGGCGTGCTCCGAGCCCAGACGCGGCCGCTGTGGCGTTGGATGATCCGCTGCACAATCGATAAACCTACGCCGGTTCCCTCGAAGCTCTTGTCGGCGTGAAGCCGCTGGAATACGGCGAATAGCTTGTCCTGGTAGGACTCGTCGAATCCGACACCGTTGTCCTCGATCACATACACCGTGCGGCCCGATTCTTGGAGGGATGAGACGTGAATCCTCGGCGGATTCGACTCCCGCGAGTACTTGAGGGCGTTGGAAACCAGATTGGTCCACACTTGGCGGAGCATGCGGGCGTCCCCGTACGCCTCCGGGAGGCGGTCCAACTCCCACTCGACGGGGGTGTCCGTCGGCTTGAGCTGGGAAAACGCCTCCGCCGCCAAGGCGGTCATGTCGACGGTGTCTTTGGTAAGCGGCTGCCGGGTAAGACGGGAAAACGCCAGGAGGTCCCGGATGAGCTCATTCATGTGAGAGACGTTCGAGCCAATGATCTCCAGGTAGTGTCTGCCCTCGTCGTCCAGACGATCCTGGTAATCCTCGGTCAGAATTTCGACGAAGCTCGCAATAGCGCGCAGCGGGGCTCGCAGGTCGTGGGAGACGGAGTAGGAGAATGACTCCAATTCGCGGTTCGCCGTTTCGAGCTGTGCGGCCTTCTCGCGCATGATCCGGTTCAGGGTCTCGATGTCGCGCTCGCGCACACGGGTTTCGGTCACATCCACCATCACACCGAAGAGCGTCGTGCCGTCTCCAGTCCGATCCACCGAAGCGCGGTCTCGCATCCACCGGTAGTTACCACCGGCGTCAAGAAACCGATACTCGATGTCGTAGAAGTCGTTCCGTTGAAGGAGCGCGGTAATCTGGTTTTCGACTCGATCGCGGTCTTCCGGATGCACCCGGTGTAGGAAGTCCTGCCGGGTGTTGCCGAGCTCCCGAGGCTTGTACCCAAGCCGTGCCAGAGATTCCTCGGACCACAGAGTTACATCTTCTTCGACATAACGCTCGTAGACGAGATCAGCGACAAGATCAATTACACCGCGGTACTTCCTGACAGTCTCACGAAGCTTACACTCCATGGCTTCGCGCACGGCGGCCTCGAAGTGGAGCTGACTCTCAGGGATGTCTTGCGCGCTATCGCGATGACCTTCGGTCGGCACGACCCGGGGATCCCTCCGGTTCGGAGCGGAATCGCCTCCAGAACACGTTTTCTTGTGACGATAGGGGAGGTTCCTCGCCGTGTCAACGCACGGCGACTGTGAGAAGTGTATCCACGTCGGTATTTACGGCGTAGGCGAGATCAACTAGGGTCGAATAGTAGTTGGTCTTCTCGCGCTTCACGTTGAGCTCCGCCTCCGCCAGCGCGTCCTCGGCCTGTTGCACGTCGAGTCGGCCCCTGTTCCCGCTCTCCAAGCCCTGCTGCGCAAGGTCGAGGTTGCGCCCTGCGAGCGTCACGTTCAACTCACGGGCGCGAATTGTCGCACGCAGAGAGGCGAGTGAATCGAGGAGAGAGGCCACTTCCATGCGCGCACCTTGCCGAACTTGCTCGCGCTGCACGCGAAGCTGTGCAATCTGATCATCGTAATTGGCAATCGTGGTCCACGCGGATGACCCGGGAAGCAGCGGGTCGAGGGGCTGAACCACGGTGAGCGAGAAGCCCCCGCGCTGCTGTTCCCACTGGTCGCCAACGTCTTCAAACCACGCGTCCTCGAGGGGATCTCCCTGGAAGGCCGGGTCCGCCGACCAGCTCAATCGCAGGCTCGGAAAGAGACCGGCGCGCTCGAGGCGCTGCAGAGTCTGGAGCCTGTCAACCTGGACCTGCAGGTTCTGAAGCTCTCGACGGTTGGCGAGGGCGAGATCAAGAAGCTCGGTCCGGTCGAAGCGCGGAAGCGGTTCCGGGAGCGCCGGCGCGTCTCTGTCCGTGAGAACGAGGTCGGTTTCAATTGGAATCCCGAGGGTGTTCGCGAGTGCCCGTCGCGCGCGTGCCACGGCGTTTCGCTGCTCGGCTAGGGCCACCTCGATGTTGGCAGCCCCGATCTGCGCCTGCAGCAGGGAGCTCCGGTCGGCCAGACCGTTGTCCACGTTCACCTCCGCGCGTTCGACCTGCGCGCGCGCCGTGGCGAGTTGCGCCTCGGTGACGCGCACCGACTCCGCGAGGAGGGCCACCCGCCGGTACTGCTTGCGTACGTCTCGTCGCACCTGATCCTCTGCGTCGATCCGGCCGATCCGCCCTTCCCGAAGATCAACCGCGGTCTGCTTCACGGCAAAGTAGAGGCGCAAGGACAAGTCGAGCTGCGCGGAGACTTGCGTGGAAACGCTCCAGCGCGGAGCGGTGTCCTCTATCTGTCGAACCGCGTCGAAGCTTCCGTCGGGAAGAGGTGTACCGGCCGGTACCAGGGAGGAGAACTCCTGCTCGGCGTTGCTTCGCGAGAGCGTTGCGTTTACCTGGAGTGACGGTAGAAGCTGGTTCCACGCCCGTGACCGATTGCGCTTCTTGACGGAGAGATTGCGCTCCTCGACGGCCAGACCGAGATTCGCACGAAGAGCCTGTGTGACGGCCTCTTCCTCGGAGAGCTCCAGCTGCTCCCCTGCGTTGTCTTGCGCATGACCGGCAAAACCGGCCATCAGCAACACGGCGCCTGCTGCAAAGACAATTCGAGTACGATGTTTCATGCCACTCCTCTGACGTTCAATCTACCTAGCATTCGGTAACTTACTGTGCGAGCCCGGGAACCGACGAGTCCTTTCTGGACCTTTCGGACGAGATCACGTAGGCTGGCGCCACAGTGCACACGCCGCAATCGAGGCAGACGTGACGATTCTCTTTCACACGCACCTTGCCCACGAGTTCCCCGAGCTTCTCGCAGATCTCGCGCAGCGCCATCCGCAGCATCGGGTGGTGGTCGCGGAGGATGAGCTCGATTTCGCGGAGAGACTCGCCGGGGCCGACGGAATTGTTACGGGGCCCGTCTCTAAAGAGATGCTCGAAAAGGCGGTGCACCTGCAGATCCAATTCATCCCCTTTGCCGGTGTCAACCGTGCTCCGCTACGCTATCTCAGCAGCCGGGGAATCATGCTCAGCAACAGTCACGGAAACGCAGCGTTGGTAGCCGAACGAGCGGTCGCCCTGGCCATGGCTGCGGCTGGACGCGTAGCGGAATTCGACCACGATCTTCGCAAGGGCCTGTGGCACAGGCGCGACGATCCACGACAGCCCTTCGACTACTGGTACTCCCTGCGGGGTGCCCGCGTCGCGGTGCTCGGGACCGGCGCCATTGGTCGGGAAATCGCCCGGCTCATACGACCGCTCGCCGGGCGGCTAGCCGGCTTCCGGCGACACGCAACAGCCGGCGCCGACGCGGGGGCCGGCGCCGACGAACACTTCGACTATATAACGGACGAGCTGACCGCTGCCCTGGACGAGGCGAATCTGCTTTTCGTCGCCCTCCCGCTGACGCCTGAGAGCACGGGGCTTATTGGGAGCCGGGAGCTGGCACGCCTCGCCGGGGGAGTTCTCGTGAACGTGTCACGGGGTGAAATCGTGCAGGAAGAGGCCTTGTACCACGCCCTGAGCACGGGCACGCTGCGGGCAGCCGGGCTGGACGTCTGGTGGCACAATCCGACGGAGCTCACGGAAACAAGGCTTCCCTCGGAGCTCCCCTTTCACGAGCTCTCCAATGTCGTAATGTCTCCTCACGCAGGGTCTCACGCCCTTGCGGGCAAGCGACTGCAGCTCGAGGGGACAATAGAGAGCATTGACGCCTTCCTTCGGACCGGGACGCCGCTCTCTCTTGTAAATTTGGAGGCAGGCTACTGAGTTTTTCGATTGCCGGACAACTCATGAAACGTTAATAATGCGAGCGTAGGGTAAGCGTCGCATTTTCATACTTCGGAATCCCAAAGGAGGAGCTAAGATGAAGAGGACTGTACTTCTCGTAAGTGTTCTCGTACTGGTAGCCGGCGGAATCTTTGCCGGGGGCGAGCAGGAAGCCGCGGAGCTCGGAACGGATGAGAACCCGCTCATCTGGTCGTTCGTGCCCAGTGGCGACACCCAAGAGATCGTTGCCGGCGGTGAAGAGGTTGCCGACATGATCTACGACAGAACCGGTATCGTCATAGACGTCAGCGTGGCTACCGAGTACGCCGGCGTCATTGAGGCACTGTCGTCTGACCCCCCGTCCGCACACATTGCATCCCTGGCAACCTTTTCCTACGTGCTGGCGGCCGATCGTGGTGTCGCCGAGGCGGAGCTGGTCGCCGTGCGTTTCGGCAGTGCGACCTACAACGGCCAGATCATCACCCGAGCGGATAGCGATATCACCGAGATTGCCGATCTGGACGGAAAGACCTTCGCCCGACCTGATCCGCTTTCCACGTCCGGCTGGATTATCCCCATGCTGACCTTGCGGGCAAACGGGATTAGTCCGGAGGAGGATCTCGACGAGATCGTCGACGCCGGCGGTCACCCTGCAGTCGTTGCCGCGGTCTACAACGGGGATGTGGATGCCGGTGCCACGTACGTGGACGCCCGTGGTGAGATTGAGGAGGACAACCCCGACGTCATGGAGGAAGTGCGCGTAATCGCCATCTCGGAAGACATTCCCAACGACGGCGTGCAGTTTCACCCCTCCGTTCCCGAGGAGACCCGTGAAGCGATCATCAACGCCCTTCTCGAGATCGCCGAGACCGACGAGGGAATTGAAGCCCTCAGTCAGGCCTACTCCTGGTCCGGCCTCGTGCGGCGGGATGATTCCTTCTACGATCCCTTCCGACAGGTTCTGCAGGCTTCAGGCCTGAGTGTTGAGGAACTGCAGGAGTAGATTCCAGTCACACACGACATGAGCGGCTTTCCGGGTATCCCGGGAAGCCGCTTTTCGCGTTCGAGGAGCGGCATGTTACGCGTACGAAATCTCACGAAGATCTATGATGATGGAACCGAAGCGATTACCGACGTCAGCTTCGACGTGCAGGACGGTGAGTTTCTCGTTGTAATCGGCCTATCGGGGTCCGGGAAGTCGACTCTCCTGCGCTGCATCAATCGTCTGATTGATCCAACGGAGGGGACCATCCACTGGAACGATCAGGACATCACCGCGGCCCGAGGCGAGGAGCTGCGCCGCATCCGCCGGAACTTCGGCATGATCTTTCAGCAGTTCAACCTGGTCAAACGCTCGACCGTCATGACCAATGTGCTGGCCGGTCGGCTCGGCTACGTGACCCCCTGGGGCAGCGTGTTCCACCGCTTTCCACCGTCCGACCGGCAAGCCGCCCGGGCGGCCCTCGAGCGGGTCGGCATCTCCGAGCAGGCGAACAAGCGCGCCAGTGAGCTCTCCGGCGGCCAGCAGCAACGAGTGGGCATTGCCCGAGCGCTCATGCAGGAACCCGAGGTCATTCTCGCCGACGAGCCGGTGGCAAGCCTTGATCCGGTGCTGGCGCACACCATCCTCGGCTACCTGGAGAAGCTGAACCTCGACGACAAGATGACCGTGGTCTGCAGTCTCCACTACCTGGACCTGGTACAGCGCTACGCCACCCGGGTCATTGGGCTGCGCGACGGCAAGGTCGTCTACGAGGGGAGCCGGGAAGACATCCGCAAGATGACCGACGAAGAGTTCAAGGAGATCTACGGAGAGGAGGCCGAGCGCGTCAGCGCTGCCAAACGCACCGTGGAGGAAGGCGATGAATAGTCAGAACACCCGCAACGCTCCCGCGAATAGCCTCGTGTCGCCGACGGTGGCCGCCGTCCTCTCGCTGATCATCCCCGGCCTCGGCCAGCTCCTCGCCCGACAGATCAGCCGGGGACTCCTGATCTTCGCCTCCGTCGCCACCTCCCTGGTGATTTACTGGTGGCGGATCGTAGAGATTGCCCGACGGGAGGACGAGTTCGCCGGCCAGGTCACGAAGGCCCTGGATCTGGAGGGAAGCTTCGTCATCCTGGTGTTCGTCTTTTTGCTGCTCCTCTGGCTGGTGAACATTCTCGACGGCTATCGCTGCGCCCGCTACGGAAAGAAGCGTCGCTCCGGCGTGTTCATGGCCGTGCTGGGAACCTTCTTTGTCCTGGGATGGCAGATAAGTGAAATTGATATCGGTCGTATGATCCGCGAGGCTCCGGAGGCACTGCCGCCGCTGTCCCGGGTACTCTGGCCCTGGGAGGCCGCGATAACCTACGAGACGACAAGCGTCTCCGCCTACGTGCCGATTCTCATTGGCGACGAAGGTACGATACCTCCCATGCCGGATCGAGAGGAGGGAGAGCCGTACCTCACGTCGGATCCCCGGCAGGGTGAGCTCTCCACGCAGGACGAGGAGGGCCGGATCCGCCCCGGCACGGAGCTCACCCTGCAGGGCGAGAACTTCAAGCCGAACACCAGGACCAAGATCTGGTGGCGTGACCCGATCGGCAACGAGTTCCGGATCCGCCAGGAGGGCGAGTACGTCTCGGTCATGACCGACGAGAGCGGCTCTTTCGAGATAGATGTGATCATGCCCTACCGCATTGTTCCGCCGAGCTCACGGGGGGACCAGATCCACCGCGTCATGGCGCGGCAGACCTCCGAGACGGGACCGCCCCTGCCGAGTCAGCCGCTGAAGCTCACCATTGGCCGCATGGTGGAGACCATCTTCATGGGGATGATGGCGACCTTCTTCGGCATTCTCTTTTCCGTGCCCATCAGCTTCCTCGCCGCGCGGAACATCATGGGCGGCTCCGCCCTAACCATGGTGATCTACTACGTGACCCGGACCATCCTGAACATTGTCCGGTCGATCGAGCCCCTGATCTGGGCGCTCATTGCCGTGGTGTGGGTCGGCCTCGGACCCTTCGCGGGTATCGTTGCCTTGACGCTCCACTCCATCGCCGCCCTGGGCAAGCTCTACTCCGAGGCGATCGAGGGTATCGACCACGGGCCGATCGAGGCCATTCAGGCGACGGGAGCGAACGGAATCCAGACCATCGTCTTTGCGGTCATCCCGCAGATGATATCGCCCTTCATCTCCTTCTCGATCTACCGCTGGGACATCAACGTGCGCATGTCCACGGTCATCGGTCTTGTCGGTGGTGGTGGTATCGGCTTCCTGCTGGTGCAGTACATTCGTCTACTGGACTACCGTTCCGCGGGCATTGCGGTATGGTTCATTGCCATCACGGTGGCGGTACTTGATTACGTGAGCGCGGAGATCAGGGCTCGCATCACTTGAGCGCCGCGCAAATCAGTACACTCCGTAGGGGTCCAGCTCGTCGACGCGAATGCGGACGCTGACCTCAGCACGATACGCTCCCGCAACCACGTAGACCCGCGGCGTTTCGGTAAGAATCACCGATCCGCGGGCTCTACGAGGTTTGTTGCGTATCTGACTCCGCAGGTAGTTTCGTATCGCCTCTTTGACCGCAACCTCGATTGCCGTGAGCTTCGCCTCGTGTCCTTGCCACCAGGGGTGCTCGCCGCGCGCCGCCACGCGCGGGAGCGCGCTGCTGCTCCAGCTCTCCAGCCACTGCTGCTGAAACGGCTCCAAACGATAGCGGAACTGCGTGTAGACGCGCTTGTCCTTTACGTAGCTATCAATGGCGTCCAAGCGCGGATCGCCGCGCTGGACCTCCGCCCTCGGTGAGAGAACGAACTCCTCGGCGATCCGGCGCGTGGCATCGTAGGGCACGTACTCGTAGGTGTATCCGTAGACCAAGCCGGAGAGCACGAACCGCGCCTCCTGGAAGAGCAACTCCGCGGCGCGCGCTTCGCTGCGCGGTGGCGACTCGCCCGCGGCAACCGCCGGCTCCAGGTCGACCCAGAGCGTAAAGATCAACTGCGAGTCAACGTCGGTCTGCCCGGACGCCGCCGTGGCTCCTACGGTCAGGGCAAGCCCGAAAGCAATCCGGCGGAGAAGGTAGCGCCGTCGATGGCGCGCTTGGTGACCGACTGTACGATGAGGAGGCGCGCGGCGGCACCATGACCGCCTGCCCCCACTACTCTTCATGCTTCCATTTTCGACGACTTCTGCGCCGAACCTCAGCGCCTCATATCTTCGAGCATGACCCGCACCGGATTTACGCCCATTCGCAGCACGAAGTAGAAGAAGGCAAACAGGAACCCGGCAAGGTGGGTTAAGTGCGCAATGTTTCCGCCGCCACCGGATATCTGGGCGAAGAGCTCAATGGCCGTGTAGCCGAGAACGAGGATCGGAGCCCGAATTGGGATAATGCCGAAGATGTAGATCATGGCGCTGGGAAAGAAGGTGGCGAAGGCCAGGAGCACGGAGAAGACAGCGCCGGAGGCGCCGAGGAGGAAGACGCGCAGATTTCCGGTAAGCCAGTAGAAGCCAAGGGAAAAGAGACCGGCAAGGAGACCGGTGCTGAGGTAGAAGAGCAGAAACTCGTTACTACCCATCCGTCGCTCGACCTGTGTTCCGAAGAAGAGAATGCCGAGCATGTTGAACAGGATGTGCGTAAGCCCGGCGTGGGCGAACATGTATGAAAAGGGCGTCCACCACCAGCCGTCGCGCACGACAAGAATAGGATTCATGGCCAGATACTGAATGGCCTGGGGCGAAACTCGCGTAATCAGATAGACCACGACATTCAGTCCGATAATGATGAAAGCCGCATTGTAGTGGGTATACGGCAGCAGGCGTCGAAGGGGGTTTTGTTGCGACATCGCGTAAACAATACGCGGTGCGTTGGCCGCGGTCAAGAAACCTCGAGCGCTTGCAAGGAGCCGCCGTCCTCCGTATCCTGCAAGCCGCATGACCATACAAGGTATTGAGGCAGAAACGCACGGAGACCTGAAGGGAAAGAGCGTGGTCCTGATCCATGGGATCTTGGCCGGCCGGGAAATCTGGAATCTCGTCGTGGAACGGCTCGGAGCGGACATTTCGGCCGTCACCTACGATCTCCGCGGCGCGGGGCAGAGCGAGGTCGGCTCGGGTCAATACACGCTCGAGGCAATGGTGAACGACCTCGTGGCCGTTTTGAGCAAGCTCAAGCTGAAGCGAACGGTACTCTGCGGTCAGGGCTTGGGCGCGCACATTGCGTTTCGCGCCTTGGAACGCGAGCCGGACAGAGTGGCCGGTGTCATTTCCTGCAACGAGCTCCCGGGGTCTCCCTCGGACGCGGACATCCTCTTCTGGTCGGACGCGGTCCGACAGGTCCAGGAGGCCTCACTCAAGCGCTTTGTTCGCAATTACCTTCCGACCGTCTTCGCCGAAAGCAGTAAGGAGGATGAAGGCTCTCCCTACCAGGCGCTCTTGGCTGCCGCCGAGCAGGCGGATCCCCGTGGAGTCGTCGGGCACATGCTGGCCTATCTGACTCGAACCGACACCAAGCCTGCTCTCGAGACGGCGGAGGTACCACTCCTGGCAATGACGGGAGAAGAGGATCCCTACCTCCCCTACAACGACCTGCTCCGCTTGGGCCTGTCGGTACCGGGATTGCGGGTCATCCGCATCCCAGACTCGGGCCATACCGTAGCCGCGGAGCACCCGAAGCACGTTGCCGACGCCATTACCTACTTCGTCCAATCCGTACACGGAGAGTGAGACATGGCAAAGCGGGGACGCCGCCGGCAGGATCACCTGGCCCGGAAAGCGCAGGCGGAGGGCTTCCACGCTCGGTCGGTGTACAAGCTGGACGAGCTCCAGCGGCGACACGTATTGGCTCGCCCCGGCGCTCGCGTGCTGGACCTCGGCGCGGCTCCGGGTAGTTGGACGCAGCGCCTCCTCGAGATCGTCGGAGATACCGGGCACGTCGTCGCGTGCGACCTCAATCCGCTCGATATCTCCTCTCATCCCCGGTTAACCGTCTTCCAAGGCGACTTCACCGACATCGACACCATTGCGGCTCTGGAAGCCGCGGGCCCATATGACGCAGTGCTAAGCGACGCGGCTCCATCCACGACGGGCAACCGCACCGTCGACACGGCGCGATCGGAGGCGCTTGTGGAGAGTGCGTTGGATTTAGCGCGAAGAATGCTCAAGAATGGTGGTAGCTTTGCCGTAAAGATCTTCCAAGGCGGAGGCGAGCAGCACCTACGTACGGAGATGGAACGCTTCTTCGGCAAGGTTGCGCAGGCGAAGCCGGCGGCCACGCGGAAAGAGTCCTTTGAGGTCTACCTTGTGGGCGTCGACTTTGCGGGAGACAACGACCGTGGAGACCTTGACTCACCTGGTTGAGCAGACCGATCACCCCATTACCGTGGACCGTCTGGTTGCCGACTTCGAGCAGCTCGGGGTCGCTCCCGGGGCGACCTTGCTAGTTCATTCGTCACTGAAGGCGCTCGGATGGGTCTGTGGCGGCGCGCAGGCGGTCGTGGAGGCACTCGAACACGCGCTTCGCTCCTACGGCACACTTGTCATGCCGACTCAGACAACACAGCTCTCCGATCCGGAGACGTGGTCGGCGCCCTCCGTTCCGGAGTCGTGGTGGGAGGAAATTCGCCGTTTCATGCCGGCCTACGACCCCGATTTCACGCCGACTGCCGGAATGGGCATCATACCGGAAACCTTCCGAAAGCAGCCGGGGGTGCTTCGAAGCAGTCACCCGCACTTCTCCTTTGCGGCGTGGGGCGAGGGAGCAGAAGACATAACGGCGGAGCACGGCCTCGAGTACGGATTGGGCGAGCGGTCCCCGCTGGCACGACTGTACGAGGCGGACGCCGTCGTCCTTCTTCTTGGCGTCGGCTTCAGCGTGAACACCTCATTTCACCTTGCAGAGTACCGGGGGGAGTTCCACACAAAGGCAACGACAACGCGCCACGCCCCGGTCCGAGTCGAGGGGCACCGCCGGTGGAAACCCTTCGAGGATGTAGTCCTCGACAGCTCCGACTTCGAACAACTGGGGCACGACTTCGTGAAGCACCACGCCAGAGAGGTGAGAAGCGGCCGCGTTGGAAACGCGCGGGCCGTGCTCTTTCCGCAGCGCAGCTGCGTGGATTACGCGGTATCTTGGATGCACCGGAAGCGCACCTGAGGCGCCCTGCTATCGGGCCGTTCTAGCCGGCAGTTCCGCCGGACGGTGTGGAAATTGCAAGACATGACCGATAGAGTAAGGGATGATGAATAGGATCTGCGACAACGCATGCCTGCGCAGAGCCCTCGCACGGGGCGCGCTCGTGATCACGGTTCTCGTCATTACCGCCTGCGTTACAACACCGCAGTCGCCGCGGGATGATGCGCGGGTACCCCTCGAGGATACGCAGCGCCCGGAGAGAGAAGTTTCCGCCATTCAGGAGCGGGTGGCCGCCGCGGCGCTCTCCTTTGTCGGGCAAAATCCGGAGAAACTCTACGTGGGGGACCGAGAGTTCCTCTGCGATTGCACCGGCGTCGTACTGGCAAGCTACTACAAGGCTGGGATCGATCTCATGCCGGCATTCCGGCAAGAGCGGGGCAACGGGGTCGCCCGGCTTCACGGGATCTCTGAACGCTACAACCTAACACTAACTCGGTCACAGCCGGAACCGGGTGATGTCATTATCTGGGACGATACCTACGACCGCAATGGCGACGGTGCGTGGGGCG
>CAYPTH010000019.1:19164-36904 GCA_964413635.1 uncultured Spirochaetaceae bacterium | reverse complement strand
CGGGAAGATTTGTTGACGTCCACCGTCGACAATCATACAATGTTAACGTTAACATGTCACCCATGAATTTGGTGCAAAGGGGAAGAATCCAGTGCCCACCGAAATCGTGATGCCGAATCTCGGCTTCGATGCAAAAGAGGCTCGCCTCGTCGAATGGCTCAAAGAGCCCGGAGATTCCGTCTCCCGAGGGGAGGCAATCGCCTTGGTCGAATCCGATAAGGCCGATGTCGAGTTGGAAAGCGTCGCCGAGGGCGTACTGCTTGAACGCCTCGTCGAGGAAGACACCGTAGTCGACGTTGGCTCGGTCATTGCCCGGGTCGGAAGCGCGGAGGAACGGGACCAAGCGAGCGCCTCCGGCGCTGACTCCGGCGGCGCGGTCACCCCCAGCGGCAACGCGGCCGCGCCCGGCGGCACGGACAGCGACACAGGCGCGGCCGCGTCGAGCGCTCGGGATGCCACCGCCGGCGGCGCGGTCAAGGCGCTACCGAAGGTACGAAAGCGCGCCCGGGAGCTCGGGGTAGCGCTGTCCGCGCTTACCCCCGGCGGCGCGGGCGGCGTCATTACCATGCAAGATGTGGAGGCCGCCGCCGGCGCAGGATCGCACCACGCTCGCGCCGGCAAACACGCGCGCGCCGGGCTGGAGCAAGCACCGGGACCCTCCGCCGGCGAATCCGCGCCACTGTCCCGCACCCGAAAGGTCATTGCCGAGCGCATGACAAGGAGCATGCAGGAGGCGCCACACTTTTACGTCTCCGGCGAGTTGGATGTGGAGGGTGCGCTTACGCGGCTTCCCGCCACGGCGCGCGTAAACGACCTACTCCTGTACGTCACGACACGCACGCTCACCCGCGTAGCCGCCGTGAATGCTACCTTCGACGGATCGACCATCCACCGCGCGGCGGGGGTGGACCTCTCAATTGCGGTTGCCACGGAGGATGGACTCCTCACACCAACCCTCGCCGGCGCGGACAAGCTCGCCTTCCACGATCTCGCGCAGCAGAGCCGCGCCTTGATCGAGCGGGCACGGGCGAACCGCCTGCGAGCGGAGGATCTCAAGCCGGGCACCTTTGCGATCAGCAACTTGGGTATCAACAAGCTTGTTGATACCTTCACGGCGGTCATCAACCCGCCACAGGTTGCTATTCTCGCCGCCGGCGCGGTGAAGCAACGCCCCGTCGCACGAGACGGCGGACTGCACCTCCGGCACACCGTCCATCTGACGCTGAGCGGAGATCACCGCGTCGTCGACGGAATGGATCTGGCCCGTTTTCTCGAAACGTTCCAGGACGAGCTCGACCGCTTCGGCCGTGGCGACCGGAACACGGAGGCGGGCATCAACAATTCCGGCACCACTTTATAGGGAGCGAACACATGGCAGAGAAAACCGCGCGCCCCGCCAAAGAGCGGCGCGCCATGCTGGAAAAACTCATTGAAATCCGCGTTTCCGAGGAGCGCATCCAGGAGCTCTTCCTCCAGAACCTGGTGCGCGGCACCACGCACCTCGGCATTGGCCAGGAGGCGTGTCCCGTCGGTGTGACCGCGGCAATGCAGAAGAACGATACCCTCACCTGCACCTACCGCGGTCACGGCTACGCCCTGGCCATGGGAATGAGCGTCCGCACCCTCATGGCGGAGATGATGGGCAAGACCACCGGCTGCTGCGGCGGCAAGGGCGGCAGCATGCACATGACCGACGCCTCCCTCGGCCTCCTCGGGGCGAATGCGATCGTTGGCGGCCAGATCCCCATTGCCGTGGGCGCCGGACTATCGGCGGCGGTGAAGAAGGAGAAGCGCGTCTCCTACACCATCATGGGCGACGGCGCCACGAACATCGGCTCCTTCCACGAGTCGCTGAACATGGCGTCCGCCTGGAAGCTGCCGGTCGTTTTCGTAGTTGAGAACAACCTCTACGGGGAGTACAGCCCGGTGCGGCGCACCACCAACATCGACGACCTGGCCGAGCGCGCGAAGGCCTACGGAATCCCGGGAGAGATCGTCGACGGCCAGGACTCCGAGGCTGTCTACGCCGCCACGACGAAGGCTGCCGACCGCGCCCGCGCCGGTGACGGCCCCACCCTGCTCGAGCTCAAGACCTACCGTTTCAGCGGCCACTCCCGGACCGACAAGGGCCCCTACCGCCCCGAAGGCGAGCTCGAAGAGTGGATGAAGCGCGATCCCATCGACATACTCTCCAAGCGCATGGTCGACGACGGCCATATTTCACAGGACGATGTCGATGCCATCCGCACTGCCACGGAGGAGCGCGTGGGCCAAGCGATCGAGACCGCCAAGAACGATGAGTTCCCGCCCCTCGAAGCGGCGGTGGCGCACATCTACAAGGGCCGCGACGCCTACGGCGTGCCCCTCGCGGAGGCGGAGACCGGCACCGCACGCACCGGAAAGGAGGCCCGCTAATGGCAAAGCTCACCTATCGCCAGGCAATCACCAAGGCAATCGGCGACGAGCTCCGCAGCGACCCGGACGTCATCTTTTTCGGCGAGGACATTGCCGAGGCGGGCGGCGCCTTCAAGCTCACCGTCGGCCTGGTGGACGAGTTCGGTACCGAGCGCGTCCGGGACACGCCCATCTCTGAGCAGGCGATTATCGGCGCGGCCCTGGGGGCATCGATCTCAGGCCTCAGACCAGTCGCCGAGCTCATGTTCGCCGACTTCATTCCGGTGGCCATGGACCAGATCGTGAACCAGGTGGCCAAGTACCGCTACATGAGTGACGGGCAGTTCACCCTGCCCCTGACCATTCGCTCCGCCCAAGGCGGGGGTGCCGGTTTTGCCTCCCAACACTCCGGCTGCGGCGAGTCCTGGCTCATGCAGCACACCGGGCTCCTGGTCGCGGTGCCTTCGACGCCGAGGGACGTCTACGGCCTCTTGCGCGGCGCCATTCGAGAGGACAACCCCGTCTACGTCTTGGAGCACAAGATGCTCTTCACCATGGAAGAGGAGATCCCCGACGACCAGGGACCTATGGAGCTCGGCAAGGCCGCCGTCCGCCGAGAGGGAAGCGACGTCACCATTGTTGCCACGCAGCTCATGATGCACCGCTCGCTGGAAGCCGCCGCGGAGCTCGAGAAGGAGGGGATCAGCGTCGAAGTCGTCGATCCCCGCACCATGGTCCCCCTCGACACGGAAACCATCCTGGAGTCCCTGGCCAAGACCAACCGCCTCGTGATCGTGGAGGAGGCCGTGGAGTCGGCGAGCTGGGGCGGCGACATCGCCTCCCTCGCCGCGAACGAGGGCATCTACCGGCTGGAGGCGCCGGTGAAGCGCATCAACTTAGGGCGCAACCTCATTCCCTACAGCCCGCCCTTGGAGGACAGCGTCATTCCCACGGCGGCGCGGATTGCCGAGGGCGTCCGCGAGGTAATGGCCGGTTGACCCGCCCCGGCGGCGCCCACCCAATTGAAGAAGGAGACACCCATGTGGAGCAAACCCGGCCCCCTGACCATCAAGGCAATTGAAACCCAGGCCATCCGCGTCCCCCTGGACAAGGTCTACCGCGGCAGCAAGTACTCCATGGAGAACCGTTGCACCATCATTGTCACCGTGCGCACCGAGGAGGGCGTCGTCGGCCGCACCTACTCCGGCGACACCGACGCGGAGCAGGCGGACGTCATCAAGATCATTGAACGGGAGCTCGCCCCGGCGCTCACCGGGATGGACGTCTTCAACACCGCCGGCTGCTGGGAGGCGATGAAGCCTGCCACCTACGACATTCTGCGCGACCGCGGAGTGGTACTGCAGGCCATTGCCGCGGTGGACACCGCCATCTGGGACACCGTCGGCAAGGCGCTCGAGATGCCGCTGTACAAGATCTGGGGCGGCTACACCAATCGCCTGCCCATGATCGCCATCGGCGGCTACTACGGCCAGAACCGGAATGAGCTCGCACAAGAGGTGCAGGACTACGTCGACTACGGCGTCATCGGCATGAAGTTCAAGATCGGCGGCGTGACCCCGGAGGAGGACCTCGAGCGTCTGAAGGTCGCCGTCGAGGTGGGCGGACCGGACTTCCGGCTCATGGTCGACGCCAACCAGGGCTACGACCTGCAGCAGGCGCTCCGCTTTGTTCGCCTAGCGCAGGCCGAAGGCATCGATCTGGAGTGGTTCGAGGAGCCGGTGCGCTGGTATAACGACAAGCGCTGGCTACGCGACGTCCGCCTGGGCGCCGGCATTCCCGTCACGGCGGGACAGAGCGAGTACCGGATCGACGGCGTACGCGACCTGGTTGCCGGCGGCTCGGTGGACTACTGCAATTTCGATGCCTCCTGGGGCGGCGGCCCGACGATCTGGCGGCAGGTTGCATCCATCTGCTCAGCTTTCGGCGTGCAAATGGCGCACCACGAGGAAGCGCAGGTCTCCGCCCACCTCCTGGCAAGCGTCGCCCACGGCACCTACGTCGAGTGCTTTCACAAGAACCGCGATCCGATATTCTGGGACATGCAGACCGAGCCGCGGCCCCTCAAGGATGGCTACTACAGCATCTCGGACAAGCCGGGCTTCGGCGTCGACTTCGATGAGGACTTCGTGAAGCGACACGCGGTGTAGGGGCCGGCGACCGGAGGAGCGCAAGATGACCATTCAGAAAATCGATGTATTCCCGCTGGAGTACCCCGAAGCGGTGGACAATAACTCCATCCGCTACATCGTGGTGGTCCGCGCCGAGGCGGCGGACGGCACGGTCGGCTGGGGAGAGGCCTTCACCCTCTTCCGTGAGGCCACCGCCGCAACGGCGGCGCTGATCCGCGAGGGTCTGGCGGACACAGTGATCGGCGAGAGCGCATACGAGATCGAGCGGCTCTGGCACGCCATGCGAAAGCGCATGTGGTGGTACGGTCACACCGGGGGAATTGCCGCATTTGCCGTGAGCGCGGTGGACATGGCGCTGTGGGATCTGAAGGGGAAACTCCTCGGCCTCACCCTCTCGCAGATGCTCGGCGGTCCCCTCGTCGAGCGCCTCCCGGCCTGCGCGAGCTCCCACCCGAAGGCCGCCACGGTCGACGCCATGGCGGAGGAGCTCGCAGCCCACATTGAGGCCGGCTTCCGCACCATCAAGGTCGGCTTCGGCAAGAAGGGTGAGGCGAACCTGGGCACCGACCCGGAGCGCGACATCGCCTTCGTCCGCGCCACCCGGGCCGCAATCGGGCCCGACGCCGGCTTCTGTGTCGACGTTGGCCCGAACTGCCGGTGGGATATCCCCCGCGCCGCCCACACCGCCCGCGCCATGGCGAAGTACGACCTGACCTGGATGGAGGACCCCTTCCACCCGGACAACTTTAACGCGTATCAGCACCTGCGCGCCGCGGTGCCGGAGATGCGCATTGCCTTCGGCGAGCGCTTCTACACCGTAGAGGACTACAAGCGCCTCTTAGATGCGAATGTCACCGATGTGATCCTGATCGACCCCGGCCGCGCCGAGGGCGTCACCGGCATGTGGAAGATCATTCAGCTCGCCGCGCAGTACAACGTCTCCGTGGACGCCCACAGCTTCTCGTCGGCCATCAACACCGCCGCGAGCATCCACCTCTCCCTGTGCGCCCCCTTGCCCACCATGTTCGAGCTCAAGCCGGTGGAAAACGCCATGCACCACGAGCTCGTGCGCAACCCGGTTTGGCACCATGACGGCTACGTCTACGCGCCGGAAGGCGCGGGGTTAGGAGCGGACGTCATGGAGGAGGCGGTGGAGGGCTTTGGGGTGCGGATATAGGCGATCAGCCGTACGCGCCCGCCGCGGGAGTGCGCGTACCGCGGGGCTACTCGGCGGCAACGACGCGATTGCGGCCCCGCGCCTTCGCCAAGTACAGACGGCTATCCGCCCGATCCAGTATCGTACCCGGCGTGTCGCCCTCGCCCATTTCGGAAACACCAATACTAACGGTCACCGGTCCTAAATCTTCCTTCTCGCCCCAGGAAGATTGTGCAACCACCTTCCGCAGCTTCTCGCATACGACGGTGGCCTCCTGCAGTGCGGTTTCCGGCATGATGACGGCAAACTCCTCGCCGCCGTAACGCGCCACCTCGTCGCTTCCCCGCGTGTTCTGCGTTAATAGGTCGGCAATGCCCACCAACACCTGATCCCCTGCGGGATGGCCAAAAGAGTCGTTGACACTCTTGAAGTCATCCACGTCCAGCATAATGACGGAAAGGGCGTGACCGTAGCGCCGAGCCCGTTCGACCTCCGTCGAAAGACGGGCCGTAAACCACCGCCGGTTAAACAGGCCGGTGAGGGCGTCACGGGCGGCGAGCTCTTCGAGCTCCTCGCTCTTGAGCCGGTAGAGCTCCTTCTCATGCTCGACCCGCTGCAATTCCAGGCGCCCCATGGCTCGATAGAGCTGCGTTTCGGCGCGCTGTTTGGAGCTCTCTTCGAGCTCCTCGAAGGCGCGGCGCATTTCCTCGAGGGCGGCGGCCGTTTCGCCGCGGCGTTCGAGAAGCTCGCTATACAGCCTGCGCCAATAGGGCGTGTCACTAACCGTGGTACCGGCGGGCACGCCGTCGATTGCCTGACGAAGGTGGGGCTCCGCCTCATCATGACGATTGCGCGCAATGAGCAGTGAGGCCAAGCTGCCGTGAATCTCGTAGGCCCAGGTCTCCCCCTCCAGTCGCCCCGCGGAGGCCAGCGCCTCCTCGTAGAGCTTCTCCGCCTCATCGTAATCACCGTCTCTTTCCAGTGCGACGGCCAGCTTGACCAGAGCGTGGATGCGGAGCGCCTCCATATTCATGGCGGAGAATAGATCGATGCTTTCACGAAGAATCGGCAAGGCCTCGTCGGGACGCTCTAAGGTGGTCAGGGCACGTCCCACGTTTGCCAAGGCGGTGCCCTCGACGATGCGGTCCTGCCGACTGCGCTCCGTGAGGTTGCGCGCCTCTTCCACGGAGCGGCGGAAGTAGCCGAGAGCTCGCTTGGCATCCCCCATGATCAAGCAGGTATTCCCGATATTGTTCAAGACGGACGCGATGCGGGCGCTCCCTGCGAAACGGTGGAGCTCGTAGCTGCGTTCCAAGTGCTCTACGGCACTTCCGAGCTCCCCGATTTCGCCGTGCAGGATCCCCAGGGCATTCTCCGCCTCGGCTTCCTCCAGAACATCTCCGGAACGTCGGGCGAGCTCCAGGGCTTCCAGCGCCGCTGAGGTGGCGTCATGAATACGGTTGGTGGTGAAGTAGCATTGCGCCTTCTTTCGGGCGCCCCACGACGCACTGTCCCACCGCCCCTCCCGACTCGCGACGGTGAGAATCTGTTCGATCTCGCGGAGGGCGTCGTCGATCTCCCCGGCTGCGATGCGTTTCTCAACCGCATCGCGCATCTCGGACTCACTCATGCTGGGGCAGAGTATATGACGCATACCCGGAAAACGTGTAGCGCCGTACGAAACGGACCCGGCAGACGTCCCGCGGCCGCGTCACGTCCCCAGGCAGGTGCCCACCTGCGTGGCACTGCGGATCCAGGGGTGGTCTTCCGGCACCCGCTTCTTCTTGCCGGCCACCTTCTCCAGCGGCACGGGTTCGCAGGAGTCCCCCTTCACGGCGACCATGACGTTATATGTGCCCTCGGCCAGGAGCTCCGCCGCCTTGGTGCCGAGGAGCGAGCAAACCAAGCGATCCCGCGGCGACGGGCTGCCACCGCGTTGGACGTGGCCTAAGGAGGTGACCCGCGCCTCGGTGCCGGTGAGGTGCTGGATCTGCCGGGCAATCTGGCTCGCCTTCGGTTCCTGGACAAGACGGTAGGGCTGGCCGTGGGCATCGTGCTCAATCACAATCTCATCGTCCTTCTTCTTGCCGGACTTCTTGCTTTCGTCCCGCGCCTTCACCTCTTCTTGGGAAATGGCGCCTTCAGCAACGGCAATGATGGAGAAGCGCTTCCCGCTCATGCGGCGCTGCTGCAGATGGTCGGCCACGGCCTGTAGCTTGTAGGGGATCTCGGGAATCAGAATGACGTCGGCGCCGCCGGCAATACCGGCGCCGAGGGCAAGCCAGCCGGAGTTGTGGCCCATGATCTCGCACACAATAATGCGGTGGTGGCTGGTCGCGGTGGTATGGAGACGGTCAATCGCCTCCGCGGCAATGTTCATGGCGGTATCGAAGCCGAAGGTGATGTCGGTCTTGGCCACATCGTTATCAATGGTTTTGGGAAGGGTGAGCACGTTCACCCCGCCCTCTTTGTGCAGGTGAAAGGCGTTCTTCTGCGTCCCGCCGCCGCCGAGGCAGACCAGGCAGTCGATGTGGTGCTTGTTGATGTTTTCCACCGCCGCCTCGGTCATGTCCATCTTCTGGCCGCCCATGGGCATCTTGTGCGGCTTGTCCCGGGCCGTGCCGAGGATGGTACCGCCCTGGGTGAGGATACCGCTGACGTCGCGGTCCTCGAGGATGCGCGTGCGGTTCTCCACCAGCCCGCGAAATCCGTCGAGAAAGCCAATGACCTTCATGCCGTAGATACTGATGGCGGCCTTGGCCACTCCCCGAATGGCGGCGTTCAGCCCCGGGCAGTCGCCGCCGCTTGTGAGAATGCCGATGCACCGTGTCTTCGATTTCTCAGTGGCCATACGCGCCCTCCTGGGTCTAAATCTCCTGCCAGTATAGTGCGCATGAGTGCAGGGAGGGAAAGGCCCCGACGGGGCCGGACGGGCGCTACACTGCCGTCGCCGAGGACACGAGCGCCCCGAGCTCGCGGCGGATTCGCTCCAGACTTTGCAGGAGCTGACTCTCTAAGAGGTAATCCGAGTAGTCCCGCCCCAGCTTGGGCCCACCGATCTCCAGGTAGCCGACCAGGTCGTCGACGGGCCAGCGGGGCTCGTTGCGTTCAATGAGATCGCGAATCTCCACCAAATCGACGATACCGCGATCTGCCTCGCCGCCCGCTTCCGCCTCTGCTGCCGCGAATCCGAAGGTCGAGTCAAAACGCTCGTCGGTGTTCTTGATGTGAAACTCGGCGGTCCAGGGGACGCAAAACTCGAAGAGCTCCAGATTGGAGTGAAGCACCCGCCCGTCACGGTCGGCGTAGCCGTGAGAAACGTCGGCACAGACGTAGAATGGCACGGTGGAATCGGCGTTGGTCGCGTGATAGTCGGTGAGCTCCGTAATCATCGACCTGATCTCTTCAGGTGTCGTGGGAGGCTCGGCGGAACAGGACATGGGCTCGAGGGTCATTGCCTTCAGGCCTTCCTGATGCGCCTTCTGCATGAGCTCCTTTGCCATGTCGAGCCAGCGCCTGATCCCGTCGGCCTTGCTGTCGGGACGGTCACGGTAGACGGCCCCGGGATTGGAGCCGCAGTAGTCGGCCCCGAGGACCGCGGCAATTTCGAGAAGCCGCTCGTAGTTGCGCTTGGCGACGCGCTCCAAGTGAGGATTACAGGTGAAGGCGCCTCCGAGCTCCCGGTGGGCGGTGAACACGCTCTTTATGCGTACGCCGTAGGAGTCGGCGGTTTGCCGCAGGTCCAGAAAGTACTCGTCCGGCAGACTGTACAACTCCGTAAAGGAGCCGAGCTGGAGGTTCCGAACCTCCGCCCGCCGCATGATTTCGAAGAGCCACTCATAGGAGTAGCGGTATTCAACTGGATCGCTCTTGACGCCAAGCTCAATCGTCATGGGGGCACCGTGACCGGGTGCGCCGCTACGGCGCCGTCGGTTCCGTGGCCTTCCGCGTTTGCGCCGCACGCGACCGGTGCCCGCCCGTACCCTTCTGGCGCTCCTCGGTGAGGGCAAAGACGACGAGCGACACGATCAGGATCAAGCCAATCGTGAAATTGAAGATATTCCCGCTGAAATTGAGTAGGGAGTAACCCTTTTGTAGCACCCCGATGATGAGCACCGCCAAGAAGGTGCCCCGGACGCTGCCAACGCCACCCATGATGGATGTGCCCCCGAGAAGCACCGCGGTGATGACCTGAAAGTTCATGAAGTCGCCCATGCTGGTCTTTGCCGCCGCAAGGCGCCCGAGATAGATGAGCGCGGCCAAGCCACAGAGTAGTCCGAGGAGCGTGTAGATAAAGAGCTTGATCCGACCCGTGTTGACACCGGAGAAGGCGACGGCGTTCTCGTTGAAGCCCATCCCCTTCAGATTCCGACCCAGTGCGCCGCGGGTGTAGAAGTAGTCGAATGCAATGAACAGTACGACGAGATAGATGAACTGAATCGGGAGCACTCCAAAGAGATCGATTTTGGCGATATTCTTGAAGCCGTCCGGGAATCCTGAGTACGTCGCCGATCCCGCAATGATCATGGAGATTCCGCGATACAGGTACATTGTTGCCAGCGTTGTCACCAGCGGGGGAATCTTGCTCCGGGAGACGACAACGCCGTTGAACGCCCCCAGAACGGTTCCCGTGAGCAATGCAACAATGATGGCCACGGCAATATTGCCGGTTGCCGCGTAGGTCACGCCGAAGAGAATGGCGCTCAGTTGCAGGTTGTAGCCAACCGCCAAGTCCACACCGCCGGTGGTAATGACGTAGGTCATGGCCAAGGCCATGATCCCGATCTCGCCAATGATGTTGAACACGTCGAAGAGAACACGCGGCTTGAAGAATACCGGTTCAATGAGGCCAAACATCACGACCAGGCCAATCAGCACGCCGAGCAGCGCGAGTTGGTGAATGGCCTGTACGGAGAGTCTGGAGCGTTTCGGAGCCTGTACTGCCGTGCTCATTGCGATACCTCCCCGGTGCCCTGCACCGCTCTGCCCGTCAGTCGTCGGAAGGTTTTTCGCATCTTTCCAAAGTCAGTCACGGTGAGGTAGACCGCAATCAAGATGATTGCCCCCTGCAGAGCGAATTGATAGTAGTCCTGGAAGCCCATGTAGATCATGGCAACGCTCAAGAGATACACAAAGATGGCTCCAATTACCGCGCCGGAAATCTTCCCGACGCCGCCGAAGATGCTGATCCCGCCAATCAGTGCCGCGGCAATGAAGAACAACTCCCGGCCAATGAACAGAGACGGCATGACTTCGCTGCGCGTTGTGGCCCGGAGAATCGCGGCAACACCGAGGAGCGCTCCCTCCAGGAGAAAGGCCTTCATGACCGTTGCGTCGGGCTTGATACCGCTGAGTATGGCGGACTGGCGGTTGCCGCCGACCGCGTACAAGGCCTTGCCGAAGCGGGAGTAGTTCATGATGAACATGAACAGCGCCGCGACAAGGATTGCAACGACGAAGGTGAAGGGTATGACGTCGAAGATGCGTCCCCGGCCGAACCACGTGAAGTTTACGCCGAGGTTCTCGATCCACCCCGATTGCGGCAGGAAGGTGGCGTAGAAGCCGATGTGCACCATGTTCATTGCCAGAGTCACGACAAGGGAGTGCACCTTGAAGGCCACCGTAATAAAGCCGTTGATTGCGGCCAACAGAACGCCAACCAAGATCGCCACGGGAGCGTAGACAATAAGAGGCGCCCCCATCTGCGAGAGCGACCCTGCCGTGTAGGCGACAAAGCCCATGATCGTTCCGGCGGAAATATCGATGTTACCGGTAAAAATGATAAGCGCGAGACCGATTGCGGCAACCATGGTCGGGCTGACGTCGAGCATTGCGCTATACAAGCCGCTCTTGCTGTTGAAGTTTGTCGTGAGAGAGAGGAAGAGAATGAACACGGCAACGATCACTCCCAACACAAACTCTCTGGTAACGATTTGTCTCCGTTCCATTCGTCGGTCCTTACAGTGCCATGCTCAGGATCTTCTCCTGGCTCATCTCTGAACGCAGTAACTCGCCCGCCTTCATGCCCTTCTTTATGACGACGACGCGGTCGCACATCCCGAGGATCTCCGGAAGGTCGCTGGAGATGAGGATGATCGACTTCCCGTTCTTGGCAAGGTTTGTAATGATCCGGTGAATCTCGCTCTTTGCGCCGACATCCACGCCGCGGGTCGGCTCGTCGAGGATCAGAATCTGCGGCTTCGTTGCAAGCGACTTGGCCACCGAGACCTTCTGCTGGTTGCCACCGGACAGGTTGTTGACAATGAAGGTCCCATCCGGCGCCTTGATGTCGAGCTGACGCATGTACTGCTCGGTTACCTCCTGCTCGGCTTCGCGGTTGATAATACCCAGGGCGTTGGTGATGCTCGGCAGCACCTTGTGCGTAATGTTATCGCTTAGACTCATGGGCAGAACCAGGCTGTACTTGTGCCGGTCCTCCGAGATGTACACCAAACCGCGCTCCATGGCGTCCCGGTAGTTGGAAATGTGTACGCGCTCGCCGTTGAGGTAGAGCTCCCCGCCATCCGCTTTATCGAGACCGCAGAGCATCTGGGCAAACTCGGTGCGCCCCGCTCCCGCCAGTCCGGAAATCCCGAGAATCTCTCCCTTCCGCAACTGGAGATCGATACCGTTGAGGACGCCCTCCTGCCAGACGTTGTGCGCCTCGAAGACAACATCGCCAATCTCGACATCCTCCTTGGGATAGAGGTTGCTGAGCTGGCGGCCAACCATCCAGGAAACCAGCTGGTCCTTCGTGACCTTGCCAACCTCCTCGGTTGCAATGTACTCGCCGTCGCGGAAAACCGTGACGCGATCCGCAATCTCAAAGATCTCGTCCAAGCGATGGCTAATGTAGAGCATGGATACGCCTTGAGTCTTGAGACGCCGGATCGTCTCGAAGAGCGTATCGACTTCCCGGTTGGTCAGCGCCGCAGTGGGCTCGTCCAGGATCAAAATCTGCGAATCAAAGGTCAGCGCCTTGGCAATCTCCACCATCTGCTTGGTGGCGACTCCCAAGTCCGAAACCTTCGCGTCCAGGTCGATCTGCATTCCCAAGCGATCCAGGACCTCCCGCGCCCGCTTCCGCATGGAGGGATAGTCGAGCATGGTGAATCCCCTCAAAACGGGGAGCATGGGCTTGCGGATCTCATGACCCATGAAGATGTTCTCCAAGACCGACAGGTCCGGAAAGAGACTGTCTTCCTGATAGATAATGGCAATGCCCTGGCTATAGGACTCGTTCGGGTTGTCCGCGGTGAACTCCTCACCGTTGAGAAAAATACGGCCCTTGTTTGGCTTGTGAACACCGGCAATGATCTTCATGAGTGTCGACTTGCCGGCACCGTTCTCCCCGCACACCGCGTGGACCTCTCCGTTCCGAAGGTCCATGGTTATGTTCGAGAGGGCACGAACACCGGGAAAGAACTTGTCGACACCGTCGATTTTGAGAACTTCAGTGGCTTCCATTGTTCCTTCTGTTCTGAATCTTTGGCGATCCGGGTCTTCGCAAAAAACATCCGGCCGGGACGGCCCAACCGGATGCTCAGTGTCTTTGTATCGGTCGGGTCGCTACCCTACTGGAGGAAGCTATCCATACCGTGGCTGTCGGTCGGATACCCGCGGAAGTACTCAATGTTGTCGAGATTCCACACAATCGGGGGACCAAGGATGATCGTGTTGTTCTCCATGAGCTTGTGGCCTTCGCTCGGGTAGTCAACATCGGAGCCGTCGAGGAAGCTCTTGGTCATGAGCGTTCCGCTCAGCGGTGACGAGTAACGATCGCCGGAGAGCTCGTTGCCTTCGAGAATGTCCACGGTTGCCTGCAGGGCGAGATAACCGAGGTCGAAGGGCTGCCACAGCACGACTGCGGACATCTTGCCGGCTTCCATGTCGCCCCGGGAGGTCTCCGGTACGGCGAGACCGATGATCTTGATCTCTTCGGCGATGTTGAGCTGATCCCGCGCGGAGGAAACGGCGGGGACGGTGTTGGACGACAGAGCGATAATGCCCTTGATCTCCTGATTTGCGCTCAAGAGACCCTTGATCTTCTCATCCGCGGTGCCCTGGTCGTTTCCGGCGTAGACAATCTCGTCGGAATCAGTCATCAGATCGATGTGAGCGTAGTCGCTGTCCGCATTGGCCTCATATTCGGCGATGATGGCGTCGAGCCATGCGTTCTGGTTCGGTGAGTCGGTCGTCGTCGAGACGAGAGCGACCGGTGCCGGGTTATCGGCGCTGTATTCCTGAGAAAGGTCGCCGGCAATACCGGTAAGCAGTGCAATTCCGATTTGGTCGAACTCAGCCTGGTTCACGAAGAAGTCGCGAGCATCAGCGCGAACATCCGCATCCCAGGTGCCGACGAGGATGCCCATGTCCCGGGCTTCCTGAAGCGTGTCGGCGTAGCTTTCGGGGTCGAGCGCGGAAACCAGAATGGCGTCATACTCGCGGTCAATGAAGCTCTGGATGTAGTTCTGCTGGTTGGCGGCAGAGGTCTGCGCCATGGTGTCGCCGACCCAGTCGACGCGGACGTTGCCGAGATCGGCTTCCGCTTCGCGAAACCCGTTCTCTGCTGCAATAAAGTAGTCCTCAGCAATAAACTTGGGGATGACACCAACGCGGTAGACATCGTCACCGCCCTCTTGCTCTCCGCCTGCGAAGAGCGGCGTGAGTGACACTGCCAGCAGCATCACAATGAAGAGTGATAGAAATTTTCTCATTACGGCCTCCTTGTGGATTCGATCGCAGGGAGCTCCTGCGTCCAATAGCGCATTGTCCCCCCGCTTGATTGCGGTGTCAAGCAAAAACTACATTTATCCTCCAGATTCAATTACTCATGATCGTTTTTGACAGAAAATGCGTAGAACTGGGCGACGGCAGGGGATCTTCCGTGGCCCCCGTTGCGCCGTGCCGTGAATCGAGAAGGCAGTTTCGAATGAATAGAATCGGCTGTTAACGCTAACATTGTATAGCACCACGAGGGTGTGTCAACGGCAATCTTCTCGGAAGGGCCAATAACCCACGCGATTAGCGCATCCTCGCGATCTGCAGATCCACCCCGTGGGCATCCAGGGACGCAATGATCGCCTGGGGCGGCTCTGCGTTTGTAATGAGAACGTCAACATCATCAAATCGGCAGGCGAGAAGGTGCCCTGTACTCTCGAACTTCGACGCATCCGCGAGAACGATGACCTGCTTTGCATGGGCAATCATCTGGCGCTGTGATTGCACAACTTGCATGTTCGTGTTCGTAAGGCCGCGCTCATCGATCCCTTGGACACCCAAGAATACGGTCGTCGCCGCGTAGTCGCGGTAGAAGTCTCGGCCCGTCGGATCTTGGATGAGGAGCTCATGGGGATCCAATTGCCCTCCCGGCAGAAAGACTTGGCAGCACTCAGATTCACGCATCCTGTCCGCAACGGCAAAGGAGTTTGTGATAATGGTCACGCAGAAAGTCATGAGAAAGTCGACCAAAAAGAGGGTTGTGGACCCCCCGTCTACGAAGATCGTGTCCCCCTCATGACAGTAGGTTGCGGCGTGGCGGGCAATCTGCCGCTTCTGTTCCGACTGTAAGCCGACCCGCTCCCTGGTTGGCATCTCTCTTCTTTGACGACCGGTGGCTTTGGGGTCACCGAATGAGGACGTACTCTTCACCCCAATGGCGCCGGCACCTGACTCACCGGCGCTAGCCAAGGGCGCGGATACCGCTGAACCCGCCCCCGGCGCGGTGGACTCCGCACCTCCGCGGACCCGCCGCAGTAGTCCCCGCTCTTCGAGTCTGGCGAAGTCTCGGCGCACCGTCGCCTCGGAGGCTCCGGTGACGCCGACAATGTCTCCCACGGTGACGAACTGGTCGGTCCTGAGAATCCGAAGAATCAGCTCCTCCCGCTCGCGCTCAATCATGACTTCTCGCTGCCCCCGGCTTCCAGAAGTTGCCGCGCGCGGCCCAGAGCGCGCTCCCGCGGCAGAGAGGCGTCGAAGATGGAAGAGGTTCCGCCGACTATGATGTCGGCCCCTGCCTCCAACATCTTGGGGATGTTCTCCCAGCTGGCGTTGCCATCGACCTCGATCTGGAAATCGAGGCCCGCCCGATCCCTGCGCTCCGCGAGATCGCCAATCTTGTCGAGGCTCCACGGAACGAGCTTCTGGCCGGAGTAGCCCGGACTCACCGCCATGACGCAAACCAGCCCGACCTCCCGTAACAGAAGCTCCACCGATTCCACCGTCATGGCCGGGTCCAGGGCAATGCCCGGGACGGGGCCCGCGGCCCGGATGGCCTGGATGGTCCGTACCGGGTGGCGAGAGGTCTCCGGATGGAATGAGATATACGCGGGCTCCAGGGACGTGAACATTGGGACAAAGGCGTCCACGTTCTCGACCATGAGGTGGATGTCCTGCGGGAGGGTGGAGGCGGCGCCGACGCGGCGACAGAAGTCGGGCGATAGAGCGATGTTCGGGACGTAGTGCCCGTCCATGATATCCATGTGGAGGTAGTCGATGCCGCTGGACTCGAGGAGGTCCAAATCCGACTCGAGATGAAGGACGTCGGCGCACATCATTGACGCCGCGATCCGTGGCTCACGCCGCACGCTCATGCCGGCGCCCCCGTCGGGTCCACGCCCTGCGGCTTCACCGCCGCCTTGAGCCCTTCCCGGGAGGCGTGAAACTCGTAGGCCGCCTGAATGTCGTCGAGGGCGAAGCGTTTAGAGATGTAGTCGTCACCGTGGACAATCCCCTGCTCCAAGAACTGCACCGCGAGCTTGTGATGCCGAGGGTGCGAGCCGTGGGAGCCCATGACGTAACACTCTTTGTAGTGAATGATGTTTGAGTCGATGCAGAGCTCCGGCTCGCCACGCAGCCCGCCAAAGAGATTGACGTAGCCACCGGGGGCGACAATGTGAATTGCGTCCTCGTGAGACTTCACCGAGCCGGCGGAGGTAATGACCACGTCGACCCCGCGTCCGAGAGTCTCATCGCTGACCAC
Source organism: uncultured Spirochaetaceae bacterium (assembly GCA_964413635.1). Lineage (GTDB taxonomy): Bacteria > Spirochaetota > Spirochaetia > DSM-27196 > PWMO01 > CAYFQV01. Next base: position 20,223 of record CAYPTH010000019.1, on the reverse strand, counting down.
CTGCCGGAGGTCCTCGTCCTCGGTGGCCACGTAGCGCACCCCCGGCACGAAGGCGCGCGCCCGCTCGAGGCGAGGCTTGGACCGCTGAGCACCGAAGACCTGCGAAGCTCCGAGGTGGGTGACGACCTCCAGGAGCATGATACCGATGGGGCCGAGGCCAATGACGCAGACGCTCTTGCCGGCGGAGAACTGCGCCATCTCGAGCCCCTTAATGGCGCAGGCCAAGGGCTCGGCAAGGGCGGCGGCTTCAAAGCTCAACTCGCCGGAGATCTGCGTCACGGGGCCGTAACGCAGCATCCATTCGTTGAGCAGCATGTATTCGGCAAAGCCGCCGGCGAACTCATGACCCGTCGCGTAGTCCACGTGCTCGCTCTTTCCGGGAACATTGGTGTTCCACACGCCCGGCACGTCCGCTCCGACGGCCACGCGGTCGCCCTCCTGCAAGGCCTCGACGCCCGTCCCAACCTGCACAACGGTCCCGGCAACTTCATGGCCCACAATCGTGGGATACTTGACGCGGCGGTTTCCGTAACGGAATATCTTGAGGTCGGAACCGCAGACGGTACAGGTGTCGACCTTGAGGAGCGCCTCCCCGGGGCCCGGGCTCGGTACGTCGGTTTCACGAACGGCAATTGATTCAATGTCTTCCAGAAAGGCGGCCTTCATACGCTGCATTCCCGCATTGTATAATCGTTTTCGATCATTTACAACATAATTCAATCTACCTTGACCAGTTTTGCTTGTTTTTTCACAGCTACCCAGGTAGGGTGAAGCGCGACGGAAGGAGGATTTCCAATGAAGGCAGTCGTACTCACCGATAACGGGAAGCTCGAAGTTGCCGTGCGGCCGAATCCGAGGGGCGCAGAGGCTCCGTCGTCCTGGCCGCGGCCCGTTCTCATTCGGGTCGCCGCGGCCGGTATCTGCGGATCCGACATTCCCCGCGCCTTCGGCGGGAAGGCCTACCACTATCCGCTGGTCCTCGGCCACGAATTTGCGGGCACGGTGGTGGAGCTGGGTTATGGCCCACGGCCGGACCGCCCGCCGGCGGACGCCCACGCC
>CAYPTH010000019.1:0-19064 GCA_964413635.1 uncultured Spirochaetaceae bacterium | reverse complement strand
CGCAGTGGCTGCGCATCCTTGGTGTTGACCGCGTCATGGTCACGGAGGTGGATCCGCGGAAGCTCGAGATCCTTCGGGAGCTCGGTTTCGAGACCATCGACGCCGGGGCGGAATCCGTGGAGCAAGCAGTTGCCGAGCGAAGCGGCGGCCGTGGCGCCCAGTGGGTTATCGAGGCGGTGGGGCTCCCGGCAACGTTCCTTCAGGCCTTCGCCGTCGGTGGCGTGTTTGCCAAGGTCGTTCTCATGGGAAACATCGCCGGCAGCCTGGAGCTTCCGGAGAAGGTAGTATCGTCCATTCTGCGCCGGGAGCTTACCATCTTCGGCACCTGGAACTCCAAGCTCACGCCGCGCGGCATGAGCGAGTGGGACACCGTTCTTCGCCACATGGACGGCGACCTGGAGCTAGATCCGATCATCAGCCACACGGAGCCCCTCGAGCGCGCCCCGGAGCTCCTCTCCGCCATGGCCGAGCGCTCCATCTGGTTCAACCGGGCGGTGCTGGTGGTCGACCCGAAGGCGGCCGGCGGAGTGCGCAGCAGCTAAGTCGGCTCCCACAGCGGCTTGAGTCCCGAGGAGATGCGAGTACCCTTGATCCTCACAGGTAGCCGTACACCGCAATGAAGTGCGACACGCTCCCGGCAAGCACGAAGAGGTGCCACACCCCGTGGGCGTAGGGAAGCCGCTTGAGGGAGAAGAAGCCAACACCCGAGGTGTAGAAAACGCCACCGGCAATCGTCCAGCGCAGCGCCTCGGTGGAGAGAATGCGAGACACGTCGCCGAGAGCGGGCAGAATGAGCCATCCCATGAAGAGATAGAGCACGACGAAGGCTAGCTGCTGCCACGACCTCCCGTGCCGCCGGAAAAACACGGCGAGCACAATACCCGTCAGCGCGAGCGCCCATTCAATTGAGAGAATGGCGATGCCGACGCCCCTCGGCATCGCCAGGAATCCAAAGGGGGTGTAGGTGCCGGCGATGAGCAGGAAGATTGCGGAGTGGTCGAAGCGTCGGAGCACGCGCTTCGCCGGACCGGCCGGGACGGCGTGATACAGGGTCGAAGCGAGGTAGAGAACGGTGAGTGAGATGCCGAAAACGAGGAGGCTGGCAAGCTCCGTGCCGCCACGACCATCCCGCGCTTGAAGCCCAAAGAGCATGGTCGCCACCAAGCCAAAGATCACGCCTACTCCGTGACTGATGGTGTTGAAGAGCTCCTCGTTCGCGGTCTGGGTGAACGTTGTTCGTTGTCGCAGTCGCACGCCGAAGGTCTCCTTCTTCGACGGCACATTAGCGCAACCTGCGTCACCTTTGCTATACGCGCATGAGCTATACGCGCGCGGCGGCCTTCTCCGCAGCGTCACCGTTAGCCGTTGGGGAAACCTCGGCCGCGCCGAAGGCCTCCGGCCGCAGCGCCAGCGCCTCGAAGAGGCGCCGACTCGCCCGCGCCTTGTTCAAGGTATAGAGGTGAACGCCGTCGACGCCGTTGTCGATCAGATCCCAAACCTGGGCGGTAGCCCAATGTACTCCGGCGTTCTCCACGTATTCATCTCCGTGGGGCTCGGCGCGCTGGATGGCCTTGAGGAGCGGCGCCGGGAAGCGCGATCCCGCGGCCAGCGTTGCCATCTTACGCATCCCCTTTGTCGATGTGATCGGCATGATCCCGGCAACAATCGGCACATCGATACCGACGAGGCGACAGCGCTCGACGAAGTCGTAGAAATCCCGGTTATCGAAGAACAACTGCGTACAGATGTAGTCCGCTCCGGCGTCAACCTTGGCCTTGAGGTAGTCCGTTTCGTCCAGGCGGTTCGGCGTCGCCGGATGACCTTCAACGAAGCCGGCAACACCGACACCGAGCTGGGGATACTCCTTCTTGATGAAGCCCACCAGCTCGGCGGCGTAGGCAAAGCCGCCGGGGACCGGCTCGAAGCTGCGCTGCCCTTTAGGGGGATCGCCCCGAAGCGCCATGATGTTCTCCACCCCGCTTTCGACGTAGCTGTCGAGAATGCGCTTGGTTTGCTCACGGCTGGTGTCGACGCAGGTCAGGTGGCAGACCACGTTGAAACTCGTCTCCTTCATGAGACGTACCACCAGGTCGTGAGTGAGCTCCCGCGTGCTGCCACCGGCGCCGTAGGTGACGCTGACGTAGGCTGGGTCCAGCCGCTCGAGCTGCTCCACCGTCTTGCCCAGCGTCCGACGCCCCTTCTCGCTCTTGGGTGGAAAGAACTCGAAGCTCAGCGCCGGCCGGTGTGTGCGGAACACGTCGCGGATATGCATGGCGCCCTACCGAGTCTTCTTGAAGTGAAAGATGCCCCACGCGAGGTGGCCGGCGTTGCCGCCGTCGACCCAATGGCGGAGGCCCTTCTTCATCCGATCGATGTACTCCTGGCTCACGACCTTCCGTAGCTGGCTCTCGTTCTTCTCCGTCTCGGCGAGGACGCGGCCGTAGTGCTTTGACAGCTGATGCGTATGGTCCTCAAAGGCAACTTCCTCGTAGCCAAGGCTTACGAGCGCGCGGCGATAGAAGCCGGGCGAGCCCAGGCTATCCAAGTGGATTCGATCGAGAATCGGCTGGAGAACGTCCGTCGGGCAGTCGTCGGCCATCATGGGATCGGTGAAGACAAAATGGCCGCCCCGCTTGAGGACGCGGTCGGCCTCCTTGAGAACGGCCTCTCGGTCTCCGCTGTGGAGCATGGCGTCCTGGGACCACACCACGTCGAAGGTGTCGTCATCGTAGGGAATGTCGTCGAAGCTCGCGTCGACGACATCGACCAGCTGATCGAGACCCTGCTCGCGGTTCATTTCGCGGTCGCGATCGTTCTCGACCTCGCTCAGGTTGAGCGCCACGACCGGCAGCCCGAAGGTCTTCGCCAGATAGCGTGCCGCGCCGCCGTAGCCGGCGCCGATGTCGATGGCCTTGCTGCTGCCGGTAAGGCGAATGCCCTGCGCACCAGTAAGATGTGCGGCCATTCGCTCCACGGTGCGCTTGCTCGCATCCCGGATCGGCTCGTCGTCGGAGCGGTACAGCCCGACGTGAATGTCTTCCCCACCCCAGATGGTGTAGTAGAAGTTGTCCGCGTCGCTGGAGTTGTAGTACTCCCGAGCGACGGTCACCGGCTCAGATGCGTGTTTGCTGCTACTCATATGCTCCTCCTCTCTATTCGCGATAGAGCTTTTCGGCGACGTGAATGAAGAAATCGGGCTCCTCGTCCCGGTAGGTCTCCTGGAAGTCACCGTAGGTATTGATCTCTTGAAATCCAACCTCGCCCATGAGCCTGCGAACATAGTCCTTGCGCAGGGGAAACATGTTGAGGAAGTATTCGGACCCGTCGTGGAATCGGTATCGGAAACGCGCCAATCCGTCGTCCACGTGAGCGGGCTCGGCGGAAACGTTGGCGCCGCAATAGTAGAAGGTATGCTTGAAGGAGAAGCCCTGGTCCAGAATTGCGTCGTAGTTGCGCTGATCCAGAATGAGCACGCCGTCGTGCTTGAGCATGGCGTAGAACTCAGCCAAGGCCTTCCGGCGGTCCCGCTCGGTGAAGAGGTGGGTGAAGGAGTTGCCCAGGCAGACAATGGCATCGTACTCCCCGTGAACGTCTCGGTTGAGCCAGCGCCAATCCGCCTGAACGGTGCGCATGATGAAGCTTTCGTCCCGGGCGTTATCGAAGGCCTTCGAGAGCATCTCGGCGCTCCCGTCGGCACTCACCACATCGAAGCCCGCCTTGAGCAGGCTTACCGAGTGGTACCCGGTGCCGGTTGCGACATCCAACACGGAGCGCACCCCTTTCTCCTTCAAGACATCGATGAAGAAACTCCCTTCCCCGGAGGCACGGGTCTCCCAATCAATGAGGTCGTCCCACTTCTCGACGAAGGCTTGGACGTACTCCTTCTGATAGTGATCGCTCTCCCTCACCTGAACCGGATCGTTGCCGAAGGTTTGGTTTTTTTCTTTCTGCAGAGTCTTTTCGATCGTTGACATGGTCGCTCTCCTTGACCGCATGGGTCCTAGTACTTGTAGTGGGCCGACTTGTAGGGCCCGTTCTCATTGACACCGATGTATTCGGCCTGCTCGGCGGACAGCTTGCTAAGCCGGGCGCCCACCTTGCTCAAGTGAAGGCGCGCAACCTCCTCGTCCAACTCCCGCGGCAAGATGTAGACGCCTAGGTTCCGCGGGTTCGCCCACAGATCCATCTGCGCCAGGGTCTGGTTCGTGAAAGAGTTGGACATGACAAAGCTCGGATGACCGGTAGCGCAGCCCAGGTTGACCAGCCGGCCTTCGGCCAAGAGATAGATGCTGTGGCCGTCGGGGAAGGTGTAGCGGTCCGTCTGCGGCTTGATGGTGGTCCGCGTCACGTCGGCCGCCTCGTTCAAGGCCTCGACCTGAATCTCGTTGTCGAAGTGCCCAATGTTACAGACAATCGCCTGGTCCTTCATCTTCGACATGTGCTCGAAGGTGATGATGTCCTTGTTCCCCGTCGCGGTGACGTAGATGTCCGCCTCGGGCAGCGCGTCCTCGACCGTGACGACGTGGAAGCCCGCCATCTCCGCCTGGAGGGCGCAGATCGGATCTACTTCGGCGACCAGAACCTTGGCCCGCAATGAGGCGAGCGCTTCCGCGGAGCCCTTGCCGACATCGCCATAGCCGCAGACCAAGGCGGTCTTGCCGGCAATCATGACATCCGTGGCGCGTTTGATGCCGTCCACCAGGGACTCGCGACAGCCGTAGGTGTTGTCGAATTTGCTCTTGGTTACCGAGTCGTTGACGTTGATTGCCGGAACCAGAAGCTGATCCGCCTTGTGCATCTCGTAGAGGCGGTTCACTCCAGTTGTCGTCTCCTCGGAAACCCCACGCCACTCTTGGACAAGGTGGTGCCAAAATTGTTGGTCCTCCTTCAGGGTCTCCTTGAGCAGCGTGTTCACAACGGCGAGCTCCTTGTTGTTCGTTGGCTCGTCCAAGATGGACGGATCCTCTTCTGCTTGATAACCGCGGTGAATAAGCAGGGTTGCATCCCCGCCGTCGTCGACGACCAGGTGCGGCCCCTTCCCGTCGGGCCAGGTAAGCGCCTGTTTGGTGCACCACCAGTACTCCTCGAGGGACTCGCCCTTCCAAGCGAAGATGGGCGTGCCTTCGGCGGCGCAGGCGGCGGCGGCATGGTCCTGAGTTGAGAAGATGTTGCAGGAAGCCCAGCGCACGTCCGCGCCGAGCTCCTGCAGTGTCTCAATGAGGACGGCGGTCTGTACGGTCATGTGCAGGCTGCCGGTAATGCGCGCACCGGCCAGTGGCTTCTTGGGCGCGTACTTCTCCCGGGTCGCCATGAGCCCGGGCATCTCCTTCTCGGCAATCTCTATCTCCATGCGCCCGGCGCCGGAGAGCGCCAGGTCCTTTACTCTGTGGGGAATTGCTTTCGTCTTTTTTTCAACTGTTTCCGTAGACATATAGTTTCCTTCTCCTTGGGCCGGCGGGCGGCTATCGAGCCGTCGGAACGGCTTCCTTCCAGCTGCCGTCGCGGCTCGCGCTTTGGATGGTCTGCTGTACTTCCTCGGTGAATTGGGCGCCGGTGAGCTGAATAATCTCGCCGGCAACGTAGGAGGCGAAGCAGCCCGCGTCGCGGAGGCTTCCCCCTTGCGCAATGCCGTGAATGAAGCCCGCCGCGTAGGTGTCCCCGGCGCCGCTGGTGTCGACGGGGCTCGCGGCGGTGGCGGCAATGTGCTGTGCGCGCTCTCCCCGCTCCTTCACGAAGGACCCCGACCATCCGTCCTTTACCACGGCAATGTCGCAGAGCTCCGAGAGGCGAGCGGCGCCGGCTTCGGCAGCATCGACATTGAACAGGATCTCCGCTTCACTCTTGTTGGCAAAGGCAATATCGACGTGCTCTGAGATCAGGTCGATGAATTCGTCCCGGTTCCGCTCCACGGCAAATGGATCGGCGACATCGAATACAACCTGGGTATTGGAATCCGCGGCGACCTGTACCGCCGTCCTTATTGCGCCCTTCTGACTTTCCGTGTCCCACATGTAGCCGGTGAAGTAGAGATAATCCGCGGCACCGACAGCCTTCACGTCCAAGTCGCTCGTGCCGTAGTGGCGGCAGACGCCGAGGTGAGTGTTCATGGTGCGCTCGCCGTCGGGGGTCACCATGATGATGCAGGTGCCCGTCGCGCCGCGGTGCGACGAGAGATCCGAAATGACGTGGTGCGACCGGAGACGCTCCTCATAGATGCCGCCGAGCTCGTCATCCCCAACCATGCCGGACAGGGCGGAGGAGGTGCCGAAGGTCGCAAGGGCGATCATGGTGTTCGGACACGATCCTCCCGGCGAGTAGTGCTTCTCCTTGTCGGCCAGTGAGGCAAGGATCTCCTCCCCACGCTCGGGGTCGATCAGCTCCATTGTGCCCTTGGCGACATCGAATCGGGCAAACTCTTCATCCCTGCAATGGACGAGAGCGTCGATGAGCGGATTGCCGATGCCGTATACGCGTGCGCTACTCATGCCAGTTGCCTCTCCTTCACCTCCACGCCGAGAGCGTCCTGGAGGTCGTCGGTCTTGTTCACCTCTTCCCACGTGAAGTCGGGGAGCTCGCGACCAAAGTGGCCGTACGCTGCGGTTTCGCGGAAGATCGGACGCCGCAAGTTGAGGGTCCTCACAATCCCGGCGGGGGTGAGATCAAAAATCTCGGATACCGCGCTCTCGATCTCCTCCTCCGCGACAAGACCGGTACCGAAGGTCTCGACGCGTACCGAAACCGGAAAGGGAACGCCGATTGCGTAGGCAAGGCCTATCTCGGCGCGCTCCGCGACGCCTGATGCCACGATGTTCTTTGCAACGTAGCGCGCCATGTAGGCGGCTGATCGGTCCACTTTGCTGGGGTCCTTGCCGGAGAAGGCGCCGCCACCGTGACGCCCCATGCCGCCGTAGGTGTCGACGATGATTTTCCGCCCGGTGAGTCCGCTGTCGCCGTGAGGTCCGCCGACGACGAAACGGCCCGTGGGATTCACGTAGTAGTTGGTGGTGTCGTCAATCAGACCGGTGTCGGCGAGGACCGGGCGCACCACTTCTTCCACCACGTCCTTGCGGATGGTCTTGTAGTCGACATCGTCGTCGTGCTGGTGACTTACCACGACCGAGTCGATGTGCTTTGGCTTACCATTCTCGTACCGGACGGTGACTTGGCTCTTGGCGTCGGGCCGCATCCAGCCGATCTTGTGTTCGTGGCGAAGCTTCTTTGCCCGGAGCAGAATCTGGTGGGAGTAGCTCACCGGTGCCGGCATGAGCGCCTCGGTTTCATTGCAGGCGTAGCCGAACATCATGCCCTGGTCGCCGGCGCCTTGCTCGGAGTAGAGCCCCTCGCCGTCGCTCACGCCCTGGGAGATGTCGGGACTCTGCGAATGCACCGTATTCAGAATCGCCATGCTGTCCGCATCCAAGCCGTAAGCGGGATTCGTGTAGCCGACCTCCCGCGCGACGCCTCGAGCAATCTCTTGGAAGTCGACATCCGCATTTGTCGTTATCTCCCCACCGATCAACACCATTCCCGTTGTGGTGAAGGTTTCGCAGGCTACGCGGGATTCAGGGTCGCCCGAGAGACAGGCGTCCAAGACTGCGTCGGAGATCTGGTCGGCGAGCTTGTCTGGGTGCCCCTCGCTGACGGATTCGGATGTGAACAAATACTGCTTGGCCATGTGCTACTCCTCTTTCGTGCCCATATTATCGATACATATAATACGGCTACCGATAGTTTCTATACCAATTAAACGTGCAGAAATCACCTGTTGTCAATACGGTTTTGCGAAAAATCGGGGCAATTGGGTCAGAAAACCGTGAGCACGCTTCGAGCACGCTCCGGTCCGTGCAAACACGTTGACTGAAAAATGGAGTTTTTGTATAATCAGGCAGGCAGGAAAAAGACGGGAATGGCAAAACACAGAACGAGCTCCGAGACGGGTACCATGGTCGATCCGCTGTACATCAGCATTACCAAGCGGCTTCGCCAGATTGCCCACAACTTGGACAAGCACTCGAAGTTTCTTCAGGAACGCTTCCGTGTCACTGTGCCCCAGGTCATTACCCTCCGGGAGATTTACGAGCACGGCCCCCTGTCCTTCACGCAACTCACCGAAATCGTCTCCCTCAACAACAGCACCGTTACCGGGATTGTGGACCGCCTCGAGCGCCGCGGCTGGGTACGCCGCGAGCGCACCTCTGCAGATCGTCGACGCATTGACATTGCGATCACGAAGGAGGGCATTGACTTCCTTCAAACAGTGCCGCCGCCGATCCAGCAAAGCCTCATAGAGGGTCTCGAGCGCATGGACCAAGAAGAGGTCGATACAATTCTCTGGTCAATTGATACTCTCCTCGCCCTCCTCCACGACGATGACGCCGTCGAGCCATCCGCTTAAGGTATTCCGAAGCTTGTTGATGGCGCCTTGCATAAGCTGTTATATCAGGTGGAATTGGGACTCTCGATTTGCCGGAGGCTCTGCTTCTGACATCGAAGTCGGCCAAATCTCGCCGGCACCGGGCTTTCCCGGAGTCGCATCAACAAGCTTCGTAAAACGTTCCGGGTGCTAATTCACCGGCTCAGGATCGTAGGCAAGAACCGACTGCAGCCACCGTTCGACCTCTTCCACCGACACTCCCTTTCGCGCGGCGTAGTCTTCCACCTGATCACGGGCAACGCGGCCCACCGAGAAGTACTTGCTCTCCGGGTGCATGAAGCAATAGGCGCTCACACTCGCCGGCGGCACCATCATATAGCTCTCGGTGAGGATCATGCCGTAGGGCTCGGGGTCGAGCAGTTCCCAGAGAATGCCTTTGTCCTTGTGGTCGGGACAGGGCGGATAGCCCGGGGCCGGGCGGATACCCTGGTAGCGAATGTGGAGGAGCTCCTCGAGATCTAAGCTCTCCTCGGGCGCATACCCCCAGAACTCTTTGCGCACCCGCTCATGGAGGCGCTCGGCGAAGGCCTCGGCAAGACGGTCGGCCAGAACCTTGGAGAGAATCGCCCGGAAGTCGTCGCCCGCCTCATCGAACTCGGCAACCAGGGATTCGAGTCCCTCCCCCGCCGTCACGGCAAAGGCGCCCATGTAGTCGCGAACACCCGTGGACTTCGGTGCAATAAAGTCCGAGAGCGAGAGATAGTAGGGCGTCTCCTTCTTGGCCTTCTGTTGGCGCAGGGTTTGGACGACCCCGGCGAGCTCGGCGCGGCCCTCATCTGCGTACAGCTCAATGCTGTCGTCCTCCGTCGAGTTGGCCGGCCAGAACCCAAGCACGGCGTGGGCGTGGAGTCGATCCTCGTCGATGATGCGCTTCAACAGCTCCTGGGCGTCGGCGTAGAGCTTTCGCGCCTCTTCACCGAGCTTCGGATCGTCCAGGATGTCGGGAAACTTGCCCTTCATCTCCCAGGAGTAGAAGAAGAAGCCCCAGTCGATGTACTCGGCAATCTCGGCAATCGGATAGTTCGTGAAGGCCTTGGTGCCGATAAACTCCGGCTCCGTCGGCCGGTAGGCCGCCCAATCCGGTGTGAAGCGCTTCTGCCGCACCTCCTGAATGGGTAGATACTCCGTGTCGACGCTCTGCGCCTTCCGCTTTTCCCGCGTTTTCTCGTGAAGCGCGTCCAGCTCCACCGTATACTGCGAGCTCGCCTCCTTGCTCAGCAGCTTGGACACCACGCCGGAGGCCAGCGACGCGTCCTTCACATGCACTACGGGCCTGGAGTACTGGGGCGCAATCTTCACGCTGGTGTGCACCTGGCTCGTCGTGGCGCCGCCGATCAACAGGGGCAGCTCAAAGCCCTCTCGCTCCATTTCCCGGGCGACGTGCACCATCTCGTCGAGGCTCGGCGTAATGAGACCGGACAGACCGATAACATCGACATCATTGTCGCGAGCCGCCTGCAGGATGTCGGGGGTCGGGACCATGACACCGAGGTCAATGACATCGAAGTTGTTGCACTGCAGCACCACTCCGACGATGTTCTTCCCAATGTCATGGACGTCACCCTTGACCGTCGCCAAGAGCACGCGCCCCTTGCCGCGGTCGGAGCCGTCGTCCGTCTTTTCCGCTTCGATGAAGGGCTCCAGGTAACCGACCGCCTGCTTCATGACCCGGGCGCTCTTCACGACCTGGGGCAGAAACATCTTGCCGCTGCCAAAGAGCTCACCGACGATGTTCATGCCGTCCATCAACGGCCCTTCGATCACGTCCAGCGCGGCCGGTCGCTGTTGGCGCACCTCTTCGACATCGTCCTCAATGTAGGTCGTAATACCCTTCACCAGCGCGTGGGCGATCCGTTCCTCAACGGAGCTCTCCCGCCAGGAGAGGTCCTGGGTCTTGCCGCCGCCGGTCTGCTCCACCGTCTCGGCAAAGTCGAGGAGGCGCTCCGTGGCGTCCTCTCGGCGGTTGAGCAGGACGTCCTCGACGTGCTCGAGGAGGTCTTTCGGTATATCGTCGTAGACTGCAAGCTGCCCCGGATTGACAATTCCCATGTCCATGCCGGCGTGAATGGCGTGGTAGAGGAAGGCGGCGTGCATGGCCTCCCGGACGGTGTTGTTGCCCCGGAAGGAGAAGGATACGTTGCTCACGCCACCGGAGATGCGGACCCCGGTGAGCTTTTCCTTGATCTCCGTGGTCGCCTCAATGTAGTCGACGCCGTAATTCGAGTGCTCCTCGATCCCCGTACCGACGGCAAAGATGTTGGGGTCGAAGATGATGTCCTCCGGCGGAAAGCCAACCTCCTCCGTGAGGAGCGTATAGGCGCGCTCGCAGATGGCTACCTTGCGCTCCTTGCTGTCCGCCTGGCCCTGCTCGTCGAAGGCCATGACGACGGTCGCCGCCCCGTACTTGCGGATCTCCCGCGCCTGCTTCAGAAAGGGCTCCTCCCCCTCCTTCATGCTGATGGAGTTCACAATGGACTTTCCCTGAACGCAGCGCAGCCCACGCTCGATCACCTCCCACTTGGAGGAGTCGATCATGATGGGCACGCGGCTGATATCGGGCTCGGTGGCCACGAGGTTGAGAAAAATCTCCATCTCTCGGGCGGATTCGAGCATGGCGTCATCCATGTTGATGTCGATGATCTGCGCCCCGTTCTCGACCTGGTCGCGGGCGACCTCCAAGGCCTCTTCGTACTTCTTGTTCTGGATGAGACGGTTGAACTTCCGCGATCCGGCGACGTTGGTGCGCTCGCCGACGTTGACGAAGAGGCTGTCCTCTTTGAGGGTGACGGGCTCCAGGCCGCTGTAGAAACTCACGTGGCTGCGCCGCGCGGGCACGGTGCGAGGCGCCACGCCGCTGCACGCCGCCACAATCTGTTGCAGGTGTTCCGGCGTGGACCCGCAGCAGCCGCCGACAACGTTGAGCAGCCCCTCCTCAGCCATGCCGCCGAGGACCTTCGCCATGAACTCGGGGCTGTGGTCGTACTCGCCGAACTCGTTCGGGAGGCCCGCATTCGGATGCGTCGAGACCGGGACGTGCGCGACCTCGGCGACCTCCGCCACGTACTCCCGGAGCTGGTCCGCCCCGAGGGAGCAGTTGAGACCGACGCTGAAGGGCTCGGCGTGAGCCATTGAGTACCAGAAGGCCGTCGCCGTTTGACCCGTAAGGGTTCGCCCGCTCTGGTCGGTGATTGTCCCCGAAATCATGATCGGGAGCTCGATACCGTGCTCCTCCTCGAAGCGCTTGATGGCGTAGATGGCCGCCTTGGCGTTGAGGGGATCGAATATCGTCTCAATCAGCACCAGATCCGTGCCGCCGTCCACGAGCCCGCGGAGCGCCTCGGAGTATGCGTCGGCGAGCTGCATGAAGCTTACGTCCCGGAAACCCGGATCGTTCACGTCCGGCGAGATGGAGAGGGTCTTGTTCGTGGGCCCGAGAACCCCGGCAACCCAGCGTGGACGGCCTTCCCCGCCGTCGCGAGCGCCACCGCGGCCTTCCCCGCCGTCGGTATCCCCCGCCCCGGCGTTTGGTCCCGCCGCGTCGGCGGCGGCGCGGGCCAGCCGGGCGCCCTCGAGATTGAGCTCGTACACCAACTCCTGCATGTGATAATCAGCCTGCGAGATGCTGGTGGAGTTGAAGGTGTTGGTTTCAACAATATCGGCACCAGCTTCCAGGAACTGCGTGTGGACCTGCGAGATCACGTCGGGCCGGGTTAGATTCAAGAGGTCGTTGTTTCCCCGGAGGTTGACCTCCTTGCCCTCCGGCCCGGTGAAAGCGCGAAAGCGCTCACCCCGGAAGTCGTCCTCTTGAAGGTCGTAGCCCTGTATCATGGTGCCCATGGCGCCGTCGAGAAAGAGAATACGTTCGGTAACCGCATCTCGAAGTGCTGTGAGTCGTTCTAATCGTTCCATAGATGAGTAAGAATATAGACATTGCCCCGAAGGTTCCACCTTCACGAACGGTTTCCACATGAGCCGATTGACCCTTTTCGGGAAGTCAACGACGCTATGCCGGTATGCGTGACACCTCAAAGGCCTACTTGGCCTTGCTCTTCACCGTACTGGCATGGGGGCTCTCCTTCGTTGCGACGAAGGCCGCCTTGGTGAGTTTTACCCCCTTTGTGCTGGTCTTTCTCCGCTTCGCAGCTGCTTCCCTGGCCTTCGCATTCCTTCTGCGCGGACGCATGCCGCGCCTCACACTCCGAGATCACGGCCGCTTCCTGCTGTTGGCAACCTTCGAGCCGGCGCTGTATTTCATCTTTGAGACCTACGGCTTGACCCTCACCACTGCCTCCGAAGCGGCAATCATCATTGCGGCGGTCCCGTTGGCGGTAGCCGTCGTGGCGCGCTTCACCTTGCGTGAGCCCCTCGAGCCCTCCACCGCCGTCGCAATAGTCATCTCCATTGGAGGCATCTCGGTGCTCATCCTCGGCGGAACCGAAGGTGATGTTGAGCTTTCCGGCTCCGTGGCCGGTAACCTGCTTATGATCGGCGCCGTGGTGGCGGCTGCCTTCTACACCGTCTTGGCGCGGAGTCTCGCGCAGAAGTGGAGTGCTCGGCAGGTGACGGGCATGCAGGCCATGTACGGCTCCGCCCTCTTACTGCCCTTTTTTGCGGCAACGGCCAAGCGAACGGAGTGGGCGTCCATCTCCGCGACGGCGATGGGGGCACTGCTCTTTCTAACCTTTTTCGCGACCATCGGTGCCTTTCTGACGTACAACTACTCCCTGAGAATCCTCCCCGCCGGGCGCGCGGCCATCTTCATTAACGGGATCCCCGTGATCGCGACCCTCGGCGGATGGATACTTCTCGGAGAGCGCCTCAGCGGCTTAGAGCTCGTCGGCGCCGCCATGGTGATCCTCGCGGCCTACGTTGCCGCGAGAGGCCTCCGGCGCCGCTTCCGCGTACCCCGCATCCGCTCGTAATTCTTTACGAAATATAACATCTGATGTATACTTTTGACGTTTTGGGTGAAATGAGCGGATCCACGCGGAAAATCATCATTGCAAGCGGTGATAGCACGCCGCAAGAGATGCTCGACCTTCTGTGGAACGAGGGCTACGAGCCGCTCTGTGCCCGCACCCGCAGTCAGACCCTGGACCTCCTGAACGCACGCTCCGACATCCACGCGGTTCTCATGGACATCGATCTGGAGGAGGACTTCGGTGGAGTGCACACGGCCTGGGAGATTCAAGCCGACTCACAGGGCCGCAGCATACCCTTGTTTTTCTACCCCCGGCGAATCGACGCCGACGCAATCCATGCCATGCGCGGCGTGCACCACGCCGGCGTGGTGCCACGGGACGGCGCGCCCGAGCTACTCATTGCCAACTTGGATGCGACTCTCCGCAAGGGCGTTGGCAGCGCCGTGGCCGCCCACACGAATGGGCCGGAGCAGCGGCGGATCCGCGCGGAACGGTTTCTTGACGTCGCCGCGGCAATTATCCTGGCCATGCAGCAGGATGGAACAATCTCCCTGTTGAACGACAGCGGCCACCGCCTCCTTGGCTATGAGCCCGGTACGCTCATCGGCAAGAACTGGTTCGAAACCTGTGTACCCGAGCACAGCCGGGCAACGGTGCGGGAGGTCCTTACCGGCCTCATGCGGGGCGAGGGTACAAGCTCCGACACCTATGAGAATGCCGTCCTGACCAAGGATGGCGGGGAACGGACGGTACTCTGGCACAACTCCGTCCTCACGACAGACGGGGCGGAGTCATACGCCCTCTTGAGCTCCGGCGAGGACATTACCGACCGGAAGCGAATGGAACAGACGCTCCGCAAGCGCCTGCGCTACGAGGAGGCGATTGCCGACGCCTCCCGCGTGCTGGCGCAGCCTCGCGGTCAACTGGACGAGGCGCTCAGCTATCTCCGCACCGCGACGGAATCGAGCAGAGTGTACATCTTCGAGAACGTCCACAACGATCGCGGAGAGCTCTGTATGAGCCAGATTGCCGAAACGTGCGCTCCGGAGATCACGCCGCAGATCTACAACCCTGAGATGCAACTTCTGCCGTACGCCAATCTGACGCGCTCGCTCCGCGACAACCTGGAAGGGGGGATCCCCTTCGACGCGGCAGTGCGCGAGCTTCCTGAGGGTGACCGCAGTATCCTCGAGGCGCAGGAGATCGAGCGCGTCCTCCTCTTACCGATTTTCGGAATGGGAAGGTGGATCGGATTCATGGGCTTCGACCAATGCGACCGCGATCGTATGTGGCCGCCGGAGGACGTGGAGCTCCTCCGTTCCGTCGCGGCAATGATGGGAAACACCCTGGCCCGCCGCCACGCGGAAACGGAGCTGCAATCACACCTATCCTTTCGGAACCTGGTTTCCGAGATTTCCGCGCGCTTCGTCCGCGCAATCGGCACCGATTTGGACCTTGCAATCGACTATCTCTTACAACAGGTAGGAACGCACTTCGACGCAGACCGGAGCTATCTCTTCCGCATTTCCGAGGATGGGACGACGGTGTCCAACACTCACGAGTGGTGCTCGCCGGCCGCGGAGCCGCAACGGGACAGGCTCCAAGATGTTCCCACAGCCTCCATCCGGTACATGATGAATACCCTGACCAATGGGGATGTCCTTCACGTCCCCGACATCAACGAGCTTCCCACGAGTGCGGCTCAGGAGCGAGAGCATCTGCAGGTCCAGGATATCAAGTCACTGCTCAACGTTCCGGTGCTAACGCAGGGACGGGTCAGCGGCTTCCTGGGTTTCGACGGCATTCGCTCGACGCGACTCTGGACGAGGGAGCAGATCCGCGGCACTGGAGTGGTCGCCGACATTCTGGCGAGCGCTCTCGAGACTCGCCGCGCAATCGAGGCATTCGAGGAGGAGCGCAATCTCATGCGCCTCCTCCTGGAAACCAGCCTGGACCTGATATTCTTCAAGGATGCGAAGGGGCGCTTCACCCGCGTGAGCAACTCCCTTGCCAAAGCTCTTGGCTACGAGAACCCGGAGGCGGTCGGCGGGACGACCTCCGTCGATCACTTCGGCACGGAGCGCGCCGAGCGCATCACAGCGGAAGAACGGGAGATGATGGCAACGGGACACCCGAGCGTTGCCACGGATCAAGAGATATCATGGCCGAGCGGAGAGAAGAGCTGGGTGTCCACAACGAAAATACCGCTCTTCGACTCGGCGGGAACGGCCATTGGGATACTTGGAATTGCCCGGGACGTCACCGAACGCAAGGAGGCGGAGGCTGAGATCCAGCAACTCCTCGAGGACAAGGAGCTCGTCCTCCAAGAGGTTCACCACCGGATCAAGAACAACATGACCTCGGTTCAGAGTCTGCTGGCGCTCCAAGCGGAGACGATCGAGGACGACGCCGCGCGAAGGGCCCTCGGTGACGCGAAAAGCCGCCTGCACAGCATGGAGGTGCTCTACGACAAGCTCTATCGCTCCGGAGTCGTCACCGAGATGTCCGTGCGAGCCTACCTCACCTCCTTGGTCGACGAGATTGTGCCGTTGTTCACCGGAGAAACCGTTGCGGAAGTCCATTCGGACATTGAAGATGCCGTTCTGCCTGTTCGCACCCTTTCGACGCTCGGGCTGATCGTAAACGAGTTGCTAACGAACTCAATGAAGCACGCCTTCCCCGCGGGAACCGAAGGTGCCATTACGCTGAAGCTCAGCGGCGGTCAAGCCGGTTTCATGAAGCTCGTGTACTCCGACAATGGAATTGGCATACCCGGCGCCGTAATAGCGGGTGAACGGACGGGATTAGGTATGGTCCTCATACAGAGTCTCACCGAGCAACTCGAGGGAGAGCTTGCGATTCGCAGCAACGGGGGTACGGAGGTGCAGATGAGCTTCCCGAACGACAACGCGGCCGGCACTCACAAGAATTCGCGAAGCGGTCGATTCTCGTAATATGTCCTTTGAAAAAGTTGAAACAGTCCTCGGGGATGTGGAGGAGCGAGTTTCACGCATTGGAAGCGCGATCCAGGCCTACCGCAACACCGTCGTTCCGCCCGCCCCTTACCCTGAAGAGAACGACGAATCTCTCTTCGACACCCTTCTGCAGAACATCATCAAGGGCAACCACGCCAGGGCGGGATTGGGCCTCGACGGAGCCCGCCCGCGCGACTTCCTCCACTACGCCGGCGACATTGCCGTGGAGCTCACCGTCTCCGGCGTCATACTCTACGCCAACCCGGCCTTCGCTTCGACCTTCGGCTACGCACCTCCCGAGGCGGAGGGAACGAGCTTCATCGACATGGTCGACCCGCCGTACCGGCCCCCTCTCGTGAGCCGCTTGGAAACCTTCGAGGCCACCGACGACGGCCGCGTCTACACCGCCGATGATTTGATTCTTCTCCGGGCGCGCCACCAAGATGGCTCCCACCTCTCCCTGGAGGCGACGATAACCTTCTACCGCATTGAGGATACACCGCGCTTGGTCTTGGTCATACGCGATCTCTCCGCGCACAACAGCCTGCTCGAAGAGCTCCGGGAGAGCAAGGACAACTACGACGCCCTCTCCGAGACCATTACCGAGGCCATCCTCCGATTGGACGAGCGGCTCCAGATCGTATTCGCGAACTCCGCGGTGCGCCAAACCTTCGGCCATGCACCGCGGGAACTGAGAGGCAAGCCCTTCAGCGTACTGTTCCCCCCGGGCGTATATGGCCGCCACGAGGCCGAGTTCCGCAAGTACTTCATTGTAGATGATCAGGACCGAGCCGCCTTTGGGCTCAAGAACACCATTGAGCTCCTGGGCAAGCACAAGAACCGGGGCATTGCGCCCATGGAGGTCTCATTCGGTAACTCGAAGGACTTCCGAGGACGCACGCTCACCTGCATTATCCGCGATATTACCCAGCGCAAGAACGCCGAACGGCGCCTGCGCCACCTCGCCTACCACGATCAGCTTACGGCGCTCGGAAACCGCGACCTCTTTAACATCGATATGAAGGCGCTCCTGAAGAACCTCGCCTCAATCGGAACGGGCTTGGGCGCCGTCATGTTCCTGGATCTCGACGGCTTCAAACAGGTCAATGACACCCTTGGACACGACGCCGGAGACGAGCTTCTCATTGAGACCGGGAAGCGCATTCGCGGGGCTCTCCGTCAGAATGACAGCGTGTACCGCTTCGGGGGTGACGAGTTTGTTGTGCTGCTCCAGTACATCCACCAGGCGAAAGACGCGGCGCAAGTTGCCAACAAGCTCTTGGCGTCGATCCGCCGCCCCTATACGCTCAACTCCAACGGGGCGCAGGGTGCCCAGACGCAGGCGGTAACGGTTGGTGGAAGCATCGGCATTGCTCTCATTCCAACCCATGGAGAGGATCTCGAGTCGCTCACGAAGGCCGCCGATTTGGCAATGTACAGTGCGAAGGAGGCGGGAAAGAATCAGTTTGCCTTCTACAGCGAAACCTTGGACGCGAAGGCGGCGGAGCGGTGGGAGCTGGAACAGGGCATTCGCACCGGGCTGGAACGGGGCGAGTTCCACCTCTACTACCAGCCCCTCGTCGACAACGGGGGATACGTAAAGGGCTTCGAGGCGCTCCTGCGGTGGGACCATCCGACCAGAGGGGCCATCTCCCCGTCGCGCTTCATTCCCATTGCCGAAGAGACCGGACTCATTGTACCCCTCGGGAACTGGGTGCTCGAGACCGCGTTCCGCGACGTCCGGCAATGGAATGACGCGGGCCACAAGGATGTCTACGTGGCGGTAAACCTCTCGCCGAAGCAATTTGACCAACGCGACCTGGTGGAGACGGTAGGACGCATCTTAGAGCGGACGGGGGCAAACCCGGCAAACGTGAAAATTGAGATCACGGAGACCTGCATCATGGCCGCGCCGGAAGCTTCGACTGAGAAGATGCGGACACTCAAGACGCGCTACCCCGGTCTTACCATCGCCATAGACGACTTCGGTACCGGCTACTCCTCCCTGAGCTATCTCTCGCAACTCCCGGCGGATATCATCAAGATCGATCTCTCATTCGTCACGAAGCTTTTCGCCATGAACAATCAGAAGATCGTGAACGCCATCATTAACTTGGCCCACTCACTCAACCTCGAAATCGTTGCCGAGGGAGTGGAGTCGGACGAACAGTGGAGCTACTTCAACGAGCGCGAGTGCCGTACCTTGCAGGGCTTCCACTTCAACAAGCCGGCTGCAGGCGATCACGTAATGGAGATGCTCAATCGGGGGCAGCTGAGTCGCCTCTCCCCTCCTCCGCAATCCCTCTTACAAGCAGCCGAAGCGAGCGCCGGAACTGCCACGCAAAGTCTAGCCTGAAGTGACGGAGCTCCTCGCGCTGCAGTACCCGCTCGTGCATGTCCGACCGGCGCGCCATGGGAACCAAGCCGGCAACGAGGGCGAGGTTCGTGTTCAAGAAGTCGTTGAAGCGTTCGCCGCGCATGCTCGGAAAGACCGCAGCCGTGACGGTGCCGATCCGCTCGGTGTTCCGCCGCAGCGACTGCTTGAACTCCAGAAGCGTTTCCTCGCTCACGTTGCGCTCCAATGAGATGGAGAGCAGCGGCAGAAGCTCTAGGAGTCTGCGCTGCCGAAGCAGAACGTCACACCACCGATCGACGAAATCGTCAGTTGAAAGGGCGCCTTCGCCGGCGGAGGCGCCCGGAGCCACGCCGTTCGCCAGGCCGCGCGCCGCCCCG
>CAYPTH010000018.1:14097-37508 GCA_964413635.1 uncultured Spirochaetaceae bacterium | reverse complement strand
TCGAGGAGCGACGTGTTGCTCGGATGCGCGGCGTTTCCCTGCTGCTGGGACCATACGCCAACGAATACGACTATCCCCAGTGCCAGGGCGAGGCCGGTGGCACCTAGGATCTGTAGCCCACTCACCAAGAGCAGAACCACCATCCCCAAGAAGACGACCACGGTCTGAACAAAGAAAAAGCGCTTTTGGCGGCGGATTTCGCGGATCATGAAGAGCCCTGGGAGCGTCGAACGGATACGCTTCCGCCGGAGTGGACAGCCTCTTCCACAGCGCTGAGAGTCTCGATCTCCCGGAGGGCATGACGACTGCTGTATTGCGCCGGGCGCAGGTCGGAGAGGCATTCAGTCAAGTGATCCCACATGACCTCATGCGGCGACTGCGATGGGCGTGTGAGTTTCTCCGTGCGCCCACTCTTTTCTTCAAGGACGAACTCCTTGTCATCAAGGTAGATAAGCCCGTCGGTCCCGCGAATGATGAAGTAGTCTCGATTCCCATTGAGAAAACCGGAGTGCGTGAAGAGACCGAGTACTTCGTGCTCATATTGCAGGAACATTGCGACGTGGTCGTACTCCCCGTACTCCTGACGATAGCTCCGTCCTACTGCCTGTACCGAAGCCGGCACACCAAAGAGCCGCGCCTGGCTGGCGAGCTCGTGGACGCCGCCGTCAAAGAGCACGCCGAGAGGATAGTCCGGCCGGATGCGCCAGTCCGTATCACCGAAGCCGCGTGTTCCGTTGGAGCTCTCGCTGAGGTTCACGTGCCGCGCGGACTCGAAGCCGGCTATCCGCCCGATACGGCCGCCGCCAATCGCCTCTTCAACAACCGACCACGCCGGATTGTACGGTGCTTGTTCCAGCACGTATACGCGCCCACCGTGTTCCTCTTCCGTTTCACAGAGTTGACGCGCCTCCTCGGGCCCCGTGCCGGTGGGCTTCTCCAGAAAGGCGACCTTTCCCGCCCGGAGGGTTTCAATGGCCACCGGTGCGTTGAGGGGAATTGGCGTGAGAATGACCACGCCTTCCACCTGCTGGTCCGCAATGAGGTCCCGGTAGTCGCGATAGAAGCGAGCTTCCGGATACTCACTGCGCACGCGCTCCTCGGTCTCCTGTGATCTTGCCGAAAAGGCGACCACGTCGTAGCTACTACTGAGGCGCTCGATCTGCGGCCGATGCGCAACCTCCCAGATGAGTCCGGGCCCAATTACACCAATTTTCATTTTGCTCACATTCCGCTCCTCTAGGGGAAATCTCCGCCCATGGCCGGCCGCGGTCAAGGGATTCTTGATCCTATCCAATCCACGCCGATACTGAAGACGTGAGATATCGAGCCAGTCGCTTTGCCGTTGCCGGCTTCACCGTCATGATCGCCGTTCTTATTCTACCCGCGCCCGCGGCGGCGCAACAGACCCCTCTCCACTGGGCGGCCCGTCACGGCCACGTTGATATAGCCGGAGGACTAATCGCCAACGGTGCGTCTCTGGAGGTTCGCGACACGCTCCAACGTACGCCGCTCCATCTCGCCGTCGGGAACGAGGCCATGATCCGCTTCCTCGTTGAGGCGGGCGCCGATGTGGACGCCACGGACGTGCTGGGCAACACTCCGCTCCACTTGGCAGTTCGCTTTCAGGGCGAGGTCGATGTGCTCCTGGAGCTCGGCGCTCGGGTCAACCCGCGTAACACCCTCGGTGACACCCCGATCGAGATTGCCGTCCGACAGGGAAGCTCTCGAAGGAATCTTCGGATTGTCTCGAGCCTCGTAGAGGCTGGCGCAAGCAACGAGATTCAGTAGTATGTGCCTGTGACTCGAGACGACGCAACGCTGATCATCAACCCGACGCGCTTCCCCCGGATGGTGCCTCGTCTGACCCGACTCGTTGGAAAACAGATCGGGATTCCGGTGCGTGTTACTACGAGCCGAGAAGACTTTGTGGCTGCGATCCGAGAATTCGCGGAAAGCAGCCGACGTTTCCTTCTCGTGTGGGGCGGGGACGGCACTGTCCACGACGCGGTGAACGCGCTCTTGGAGCGCCGCGCCGCCGGCGTGGACCTCTCCAACAAGGCGGTAGGCTTCCTGCGCGGAGGCAGCGGAAACGGAACCCAAGACTCCTACGACGTACCGCGGCGGCTCGAGAAACAGGTCGAAGCCTATGGGACCGCCATGGACGAGGACATGACCGTCGATGTCGACCTCCTCCGTGTCCGGGCAGGCGATGGCGTGCGCTACGGACAGCTTATGGGCTTGGGCTTCGATACTCGAGTTCTCGATCGGCGAAGCCGCGGGCGCACCCGCTTCGCACCTCCGGGGGTGATCCGTTACATATACTCAGCAACTCGGGTGTTTTTCTCTCCGGAATGGGCGCATCGTCGGGTGAGTCTCCGTTTGGAGAAGGGGAAGTACGCATTTCGCGGAATTCGAATCAACGCGGAGTTCGCCTTTGAGGCGATAACACGAGAGCTCTCCTTCAGTCTCTTAGAAATCGGAACTCGTCCCTATTACGGAGCCCTATTCAAGGTTTGCCCCGACGTTGTATGCAACGACGGTCTCATGGACGTGTACGCCTACTGCTTCACCAGACGCATGCAGGTAGCACGGAATGTCGGGGCCCTCTGGTCGGGGCGTCACGGAATCATCAATGACCGCCTGATGGACAAGGGCCACCGGGGTGTGATAGAGCGCTATGAGGTGACCGGGGTCGAGCTTCACGCGCCGGGCGAGCGCTACTACCACGTCGACGGCGAGCTCCTTCAGTTCGCTGAAGCGCCGGAGGAGCGTCGTCTGCGTGTCGATCTGGTACCTCGGGGACTTCGCTTCCTGGTACCTCCCACGTACTATCGACTTGTACACCCCTTCGTATGACGCCGTGAGCGAAGGCGCCGTCAGCACATCAAAGCAAGGAGCTAGCCATGGCGAAGGTCCGCCTACCCATTGCCAACACCGACCAAGAGTACACCGTTAATCCATCCAAGATTGTGTGCTTGGGCTTGAACTATCGAGACCACATTGCCGAAAGCGTCTCGGTAAAGGCATCCGGCCGTGCGCCGGACGCACCGACCGAACCGGTACTCTTTCCCAAGACACCGAATGTTCTTATTGGAGCCGGGGAACCAATCCGCATTCCCGCCATTCTCGCCGACTACGGCTTCGACGAAGCTCGCACCGACTACGAAGGAGAGCTCGCTCTCGTAATTGGATCAGGGTGCAAGAATGTGTCGCAGGACGAGGCAATGCAGCACGTACTCGGCTTCACTTGCTTCAACGACGTCAGTCAGCGCAACATCCAAAACGGAGATCGATCCGGGTGGTTTCGCGGCAAATCCTTCGACACCTTCGGTCCAATTGGTCCAGCCCTGGTTCTCAGGGAGGATATCGGTGACTTTCAAAAGCTCGAGATTCAAACACGCCTGAACGGCACGCCCGTCCAGCATTCCTCTACGTCCAAGATGATCTTCACCCTTCCCGAAATCGTCTCCTACGTGTCCCGCAACTTCACCCTGGAGACCGGAGACATAATTGTCACCGGAACTCCCAGCGGTGTCGGCCCGCTCAGCGCCGGCGACACGGTGGAGGTAGAGATCCAGGGAATCGGCGTTCTGTCGAATCCGGTCGCCTCTGAGGAGTGACCCACGTGTTCGGTTCGGCGCGGTTGGCTGCGGTTCGGTGCACCCCGGGGCCACCCGCGGCAACCGGCGGTCACACCGGCGCGAGCTCGCGTATGAAGCTGCGCACCTGCTCGACCGACTCCAGGAAGTAGTCGGCACTCGATACATCAAGCCCAACTTTGATCGAGTAGTGCTCATCCGCGAGCATTCGGAAGATGTCCTCATCCGTCCAGTCGTCGCCGATTGCCGCCACGAAGTCCCAATCATGACGGTTGTACCACTGGGCCGCCGCCCGGCCCTTGCTGACGTTGGAGTTCTTGATCTCGAGAAGTCTATTGCCCTCTAAGATCGAGAGGTCGAGGTTGGTAGTGAGACTCAACACGGCGTCCTTGAGCTCGGCCAGCCGCAGGGCCGCAAGCTCAGGCTGGGCGCGTTCGTAGTGCCACACCAGTGAGTACTCGTTCACCGTGATAGCCGAGCCGGGAGTGCGGTCACGATAGAGCTCCAGCACCGGCAGAATGGTTTCCTTCCAGTCCGCGGTGACCGACTCCATCTTCTCCCAGGACCCGTCCGTCTCGCGAATCCAGATGCCGTGGCCCGCGATAATCCCCACCGGAAGATCCTTCAATCGATTCTCGAGGAAGTCCCGCTGCCGCCCGCTAATGATGACCACCTCGTTGCGGTCGTTTTCCGCAAGCTGCCGCAGGCTCTTCATGGTGGGTTCGTCGGGTATGCCCGGCAGCTCGCCGTAGGAGATCAAGGTTCCGTCGTAGTCAACCATGATCAGTCGCCGTTCTGAGCTCGAGTAGTCCTGAATCAGCTTCTTTTTGATCTCGGAGGAGAGTTTCTTTACCGACAGCGAGGCCTGGAGGGCGGTCGCGGCGCGCAGCTTCTCCATGAAGTCCCGCGCCCAGTAGTGGATGTCGTATCGCTTCAGGCGCCGGTGCATCCGTTCGTTCTTCTCCTGCTGCTCGGCTACCGGCATTTCGAGGGCCTGCTTGATGGCGTCGGCAATCTGATCGATGTTGTTTGGATTTACCGAGATCGCCTCCCCGAGCTCACGGGCCGAGCCCGCAGTCTCACTCAGTATGAGGACGCCTTTCCGGTCGCGCCGCGCCGCGAGGAACTCTTTGGAAATGAGGTTCATGCCGTCGCGCAGGGGAGTAACCAGAAGAACTTCGGCCTGCGTATAGATCGCCGTAAGCTTGGGAAAGGGGATGGGCCGGAAAAAGTACTGGATCGGATTCCACCCAATGGTACCGAAGGCGCCGTTGGTCGTACTGACCAGCTCATCAATCTCTCTCTTGAGCTCAATGTAGTGCGGGACGTGCATCCTCGACGGAGCGGCAATCAGAATCAGCTGCACCCGTTCGTGATACTCGGGATGATCCTGCAGGAATGAATGGAACGCCTTTATTCGCAGAGGAATTCCCTTGGAGTAGTCGAGTCGGTCCACGGAGAGAATGAGCCGCCGGTTGCCCATCTCATAGCGAACCCGTTCTATCTCATCTTGGATGTTCGGGTCGCTGCTCGCGTTGGAGTACTTCTCGTAGTCGATGCCCATCGGGAAGGCATCAACCTTGATCATGCGATTCTTGAACTTCACGTTCCCCATACTGTGATCCGCCCCGAGGATGCGCCGAATCGCCGAAAGAAAGTGCCTGGCGTAGTCGTAGGTGTGGAAACCGACCAAGTCGGCGCCGAGAAGCCCCCGAAGAATTGCGTCTCGCCACGGCATCAGCCGGAAGACCTCATAGGAGGGAAAGGGGATGTGCAGAAAGAAACCGATGTTCGAGTTCGGAAGCTCCGCTTTCAACAAATTCGGCAGCAGCATGAGCTGGTAGTCATGGACCCATATGGTATCCCCATCCTCGGCAACCTCCATGACTCTCTCGAAGTACTTCTGATTGGCACTTCGATACGCCTGCCACGTATCGTTCGAGTACTGCGCATACGTTGGGAAGTAGTGGAATAGGGGCCACACGGTGTCGTTGCAGAAGCCGTAGTAGAAATCCTCGAGCTCCTGGTTGGTCAGCGGGACCCGCCGGCTCTTGAAATCATCCCGAAGACGCTGGTCGATGTAGGAGCCTTGCTCTTCCGTGAGCTCGTCTTCGGGGACGCCGCTCCAACCGACCCAGACGCTGTCTTCTTGCTCGTGCATGGAAGCCAGGCCGGTCGCGAGTCCTCCCATGCTCGGGGCGAACTCGGTTTCCCCGGACTCGCGGATTGATACCGAGGTGGAGAGACGATTCGAGACGAGGATAATTTTGCTCATATGAGTGAGTATACATGGCGCGTATCACCGGCGTAAAGGAAGGGATTCACCGGGTGCAATTCACCGGCCGGCACCTACACAGCCCTGTGGGTGTGTGATACGCTCCGCCACCCGGGTACATGACCGGCGAGAGGAGTCCCCGTGCATACCAATGGAACCGCGGATACGGCGAGTTTTCTCAAGAGCCTCGGGTTTCCCGAGCTCCGCATTCACCACGCCTTCAACCATTTCGACTTCGCCCGGCCCTCGCGTCGAATCCTGGTAATCGGACCCATGGGTTCCGGCAAGACCGAGTACTCCTCCCGGGTCTGGCGTGATTCGCGGGTCGTGTTGCAGAAGTCCGATGCGCTACGCGCGGTGACAAGCACGGGGGAGGCCGATCGCCGACGCGTCTTCTTCATTCGCTCCGTCCTCGACCGGGAGCGATTCCCCGATTACCCGCAAGACGCCCTGCCGTACCGAGGCGGGTATGAACACTGTGGGGAGGCCATTGCAGAGATAGCCGACTCTTTCGGGTTGGAAGCGGTCCTTGGGGACCACCCGGAGGTGGGTACGTGGATCGTTGACGAGGCCTCCTTCTACGATGAGCGAACCGCGTATGTCGTGCACCGGGAATCGGAAGCGCGCGGTCTCGTCTTCATTTTTCCGACGCTGATCCTCAATTTCCGGAAGTCCTTGTTCAACGCCACCGCAACGCTTCTCCTCGAGCTTGCCACGGATGTCTTCCCGCTTACCGCCTACTGTGAGCACCACGAGTGCATCCGCGACTCCTTCTATACCTATCGCTACTATTTGGTGGAGGGGCAGGAGTGTCCGGCAGTGTATTTTGATCCCCTTATCATTGTTGGAGGCGACGAGCAGAAGAGCGATGGCCGGGAGCCGAACTACTGCACGCGCTGCGACGAGCACCACTATCTGCCCGGGAAGGAGTACACGTACCTGGTCCTCAAACCTCTTGGCGTACAGGCCTCCTATGGAGAGCTCCAGCCCTTACGAGATGAGCTCAAGGCGATTTCGCAGCGCATTGAGACCTCGGAGCTCTACGCCAATTTCGTGCACACCTACGGCGAAGACGCCGAAATGTTCATGCGCGCCCTCGAGGTACCCTGTCTCGCGGAGCGCGCCCTGGTGTTCCTCTTCGCGGAGGAAAACCTCGTCTCCGCCGACCAGGTGCGGAAGCTCGTGACGGACCTCTCCCTCGACCGCGACTATCTCACGAAGAGGCTTGCGGATAACGGCCGTCCCCTCGAGTTGTAGCGGCGGAGTTCTGTTGACAATAGGTGGGGCCCGGTTTAACGTGATTCAAACTTACCAGGCTCCCAGTAAAGCGCTGGAAGCCGCAAATCCAAAGGGGGAGAAGATGAAAAAGCTCATTAGCATTCTGATCGTTCTTGCCCTCGTCGCACCAGTAATGGTAATGGCGGGTGGTCAGCAAGCAGAAGGCGGCGAGGCACAGGAACAAGAAACGGAGTTCAAGATTGCCATTGCATTTGATGTAGGTGGTCTTGGAGACCAGTCCTTTAACGACTCCGCATACCGGGGTCTTCGGCAGGTTGCCGAGGAATACAATGGCTACGTTGATTCGTCCGCCGTGGACGTAGATTACGGACAGCGCGTCCAGTTGAAGTTCCTCGAGCCCCAAGAAGGAGGCCAGGACCGCGAGCAACTGCTCCGCATTCTCGCGGAGGACGGCTACAACCTGATCTTCGGCGTCGGCTTTGCATACACTGATGTTCTCGGCAAGGTGGCAGCGGACTTTCCGGATGTGCACTTCGGCCTCATTGACGGCTTCCTGCCCGATCTGACCGCGGAGAGTAACATCACTTCCATCTCATTCGCCGAGCATGAGGGTTCCTTCCTCGTTGGCGCTCTCGCCGCCATGGTTATGGAAGACCAGGGAATGGAAGACGCCCGCGCGGGCTATGTCGGCGGCATGGACATTCCATTGATTCACAAGTTCCATGCGGGCTATATGGCAGGCGCCATGTACGTAGATCCCGATCTGCGCGAGGACGGCGCAATCATGGGCCAGTACATTGGCCAAGACCCCTCGGCCTTCGCCGATCCGCAGACGGCTGAGCAGATTGCGCGCAACATGTACAACAATGACGCGGGCATTGTCTATCACGCCGCGGGTGCCTCCGGGGCCGGCGTCTTCCAGGCTGCAAGCGATCTGGACAAGTGGGCCATTGGTGTTGACTCCGACCAGGGCCTGATCTACGCGGAATCCGACAACGCCCAGCAGCAGGCAATAGCCGAACACATCCTCACCTCCATGCTGAAGCGCGTCGATCAGTCGGTCTTCCTGCTCTCCCAGGAGTACATCGAGAACGATGGCAGCGTGGATGGTGGCTACGTGACCTACGGCCTCGCCGACGACGGTGTTGGCGTTGCGGTCAACGAGTACAACCAGGACCTCGTCGAGCCCTACATGGCTGAGATCGAAGAGCTCAAGCAGATGGTCATTGACGGCGAGATCAGCGTTCCCCAGGACGACGCCAACATTCCGCAGTGGAAGGAAGAGACCTTCTAGCATTAGCTTTTGACGCAAGTCCAGGGGGCCGCCCGAGGGCGGCCCCTTCTACGTTTGCAGCACGATAGGAGCGGTATCCATGGCCCTGTTGCAGATGGAAGGCATCACCAAGACCTTTCCGGGGGTTGTCGCGAACGACGGTATTTCCTTTGACTTGAATCCCGGGGAAATACACGCCCTCGTTGGCGAGAACGGCGCCGGAAAAACGACCCTCATGAAGATCCTCTACGGCCTCTACAAGCCCGACGAGGGGAGAATACTGGTCCATGACAATGAGGTGAGCATTGCCAATCCGAAGGACGCAATTCGAAAGGGAATCGGCATGGTACACCAGCATTTCACGCTGGTGCCGGTCTTCA
This sequence comes from uncultured Spirochaetaceae bacterium, assembly GCA_964413635.1. Classification (GTDB taxonomy): domain Bacteria; phylum Spirochaetota; class Spirochaetia; order DSM-27196; family PWMO01; genus CAYFQV01. Next base: position 28,742 of record CAYPTH010000018.1, on the reverse strand, counting down.
CCGTAAGCGAAAACATACTCCTCGGCGACGAGGTTCCGGAGAAGATCGAGGACCCCAACGCGGGTCGCGGTTCATTTGTAAATCGCATCAAGGATATTTTCTTCCTCGATCAAAAGCGGGCAGAGGCGCGAATGAAACGCGTCATGGAGCAGAGCAAGATCTCCGTGGAAACCAGGGCGGTCGTTGAAGAGCTTCCCGTCGGGATCCAACAGCGAGTCGAAATACTAAAGGTCCTCTACCGCGGTGCGGAGATCCTCATCTTTGACGAACCCACCGCGGTCCTGACGCCTCAGGAGATTCGTGAGCTCTTCGAGACCTTCCGTAGTCTGGCGGAGCGAGGACGCGGCATTGTCTTTATTACGCACAAGCTCGATGAAGTGCTCGAGGTCTCCGACCGCATTACCGTGATACGGCGCGGCAAGATTGTCCAGACCATGCCGCGAGAGGGGGCGACGAAGCAGCAAATTGCCGAGCTCATGGTGGGCAAACCCGTCCTTATGAGCGTTGACAATCCGCCGGCAGAACCTGGTGAGCTTGTCCTCTCCGTTGACAATGTGACCTACACGACCGAAACAGGCAGAAAAGCCCTTGACGGCATACAATTCGAGATTCGTCGCGGCGAGATCCTCGGCATTGCCGGGGTCGAGGGCAACGGACAGGCGGAGCTCGTTCGTACGCTCTTCGAACGTACGAAGCGCGCGGAGGGCGAAATTCACTTCCTGGGAAAGGACATATCCGGCTTGGATGTGCGGCAACGCCGCGACGTCGGAATCTCACACATCCCGGAGGACCGACATCGCTTTGGCATGATCATGCCCTTCACGCTTGCCGAGAACATGACACTGGGCCGCCACCACAAGCCACCCTTTGTGAACAAGATGCAGGTGATTCAGCGGCAAGCAATGCGCGAGTTCGCCGCGGAAGCCATTCGGGAGTACGACATTCGGACGCCTTCCGAGACCGTTCCGGCCCACGCTCTGTCCGGAGGGAACCAACAAAAGGCAATTATTGCTCGAGAGCTGAGCTCAGAGCCGGACTTGCTCCTGGCGTCACAGCCGACTCGCGGTGTAGACGTGGGCGCCCAGGAGTTTATCTACAAGCAACTGGTCGCCGCAAAGAAAGAGGGACGCGCGGTTCTCCTGGTCTCCGCGGATCTCGACGAGGTACTGTCACTCTCCGACAGGGTTGCCGTCATCTATGAAGGGAAACTGATCAAGGAGTTTACCCGGGAAGAAGCGACCCGGGAGAAGGTAGGCTACTACATGACCGGCGAGCACGAGGGAGAGTGACCTTCCATGAAGCGTTTTCGCATTAGCGGCCTTGATATCCTTTCAGCGTCGGCACCTCTGATTGGCTTCTTCGCGGCGATCATTGTGCTTATGATCATAATCCTCGCAGTCGGTCAGAGCCCCACCGAAGCAATCCAAGCGATTGTCCAGATAACGACGGGGAATCCATCGCGCCTGGCAACCGTACTTTCTCAAGCGATACCGCTCTTCATTGCCGGAATTGCCGTCGCAGTCGCGTTCAGGGCCGGCGTCTTCAACATTGGTGTCGAGGGCCAGTACTTTTTCGGCGGTTTCGTCGGGGCCCTGGCGGGCATCTATCTGCAGCTGCCGGCCTTTCTCCATGTTCCGGTTGTGGTGCTGTGCAGCATGATCGGCGGTGCAATGTGGGCGGCCATCCCGGCCATCCTCAAGGTCAAACGCGGCGTCCATGAGGTCATTACGACCATCATGTTCAACAACATCGTCCTGTTCCTGGTGAACTTCCTGGTTAACCGACCGTTTTCCGGAATCAAGGGTGGCGAGAGCCTCGAGCCACAGACGAAGGAGATCGCCGAGACGGCGCTCTTTGGAAAGTTGAACGGATGGTTCCGCGCCCTCGGCTGGCCGGTCGGGGAACACGTTTACCTGGATTACAGCTTGATCGTGGCCATTATCATGGGTGCAATCATCTGGTTCGTCATGTTCAAGACTCGCTACGGCTTCGAGGTTCGCGCAATCGGAACGGCGCAAGATGCCTCCCACTACTCCGGGATTCGCGTTCCTCGCGTACAGCTCGGAGCCTTCCTGGCCAGCGGAGCGCTGGCGGGGCTCATTGGCAGCCAAGAGATCTTTGCCATTCGGGGCTTCTACACCTACCAGATTGCCAGCGGCCTCGGTTTCGACGGAATTGCGGTTGCGCTCATCGGACGCAACAACCCGGTGGGAGTCATCTTCTCGGCGCTGCTCTTTGCATTCTTACGGCAGTCCGGCTACGGGCTCCAACTCTATACCGGCGTGCCGAATTCGGTCATTCGGGTCATTACCGGCCTAATGATCATTTTCATTGTCGTTATCAACGAGGTGATGGCTCGCTATGTGAAGCGGCTCCGCCAGAAGGAGGTAAGCTGATGCAAACCCTGCTCGAGTTTTTGGTTCTGGGTCTGCACATCTCTGCACCGATTGCCTTCGCCTCACTCGGCGGCATTTTCAGTGAGCGCTCGGGAGTAGTCAACATCGGTCTCGAAGGAATCATGATCGTCACGACCTTCTTTATGGCGTGGGGCGGATTGATCTTTGGCAGCCCTATTGCAGGTCTCGTCGCCGCACTCATCTCAGGCGGAATGATGGCGAGTATCCACGCAGTCGCGACCATTACCTTTCGGGTGGATCAAATCGTTTCGGGTGTCGCCATCAATATTCTGGCTCTCGGTATCTCCCGATTCCTGTCGCAGCAGATCTTCGGTCAGGAAACGCAAACCCCGGTTAACTCTGCAGTATTCCCGAGCTTCTTGGGCGCCAACACGATATCCTTTCTGCTGATCCCGATCGCCATTGTCGTGTGGTACGTGCTCTTCCACACGAGCTTCGGCCTTCGACTCCGGGCGGTCGGCGAAAACCCGGAGTCGGCGGATACCCTCGGCATCAACGTCTTCTTCATGCGCTACGCCGGAGTCATCCTCTCCGGTGTCATGGTCGGATTCTCGGCGGCCACCCTCTATCCGAATCAGTGGTTCAGCGGCATGACCGGCGGGCGTGGGTTTATTGCTTTGGCGGCTATGATTTTCGGTCGCTGGCACCCCATAGGTGCCGTCCTGGCGGCGCTGCTCTTCGGCTATGCGGAGACCTTCCGGATTATGTTCGAGACGGCCGTGCCCATTCCGGGACAGTTCGTTCAGATGCTGCCCTACGTGCTCGCGGTTGTGGTCCTGGCGGGGATAGTCGGTCGGGCCCGTGGCCCCGCTGCTACTGGTCAGCCCTACGAGAAGAGCGGGCAGTAGCCTTGTCCAACGAGTTGCTCTGGGTCATCCTCCTCCTCGCGAATTTTGCCGGCATCATGCTTGCCTTTCGCCTCTTCGGTACGGTGGGGCTGACCGCTTGGATGGTGCTCTCCGTTATTGCCGCGAATATCCAGGTCACAAAGACCATTGAGCTCTTCGGTATCACCGCAACCCTCGGGAACATTGTCTACGCGAGCTCCTTTCTGATTACCGATATCCTCTCCGAGAACTACGGGATCAAGGCGGCGCGGCGAGTTGTGGTAATCGGCTTCGTGGCAATTGTGGGCTTCACCCTTCTCATGAACCTGGCTTTGCTCTTCTCTCCTGGGGACAGCGATTTCGTGCATTCGAGCATGGAGACCATCTTCGGGCTGTTGCCCCGCATTGCCGCCGCGAGCCTATTGGCCTATGTGGCTTCGCAGCTACACGATGTGTGGGCATACGCGCTGTGGAAGCGCATTGCCCCCGGAGAGAATCAGATTTGGATCCGGAACAACGCGAGCACCTTGGTGAGCCAGTTAATCGATAGCGTGATCTTTGTTGGCGTTGCCTTTCTCGGGGTGTTCGCTCTCCCGGTGCTCCTCGAAATCCTCATTACCACCTATGTGCTCAAGCTCATTGTCGCGGCGGCGGACACGCCCTTCGTATATCTCGCCACGCGCTGGGTCCGAGACGGCGCAATTTCTGAAGACGCTCCATGATTGCGGAATCCGCCCACCACGAAGACCTGGTTTTTCTCAACGGCGAGATCGTGCCACTCTCCGAGGCGCGAATCTCTCCCCAAGACCGCGGTTTCCTCTTCGCGGACGGAGTCTACGAGGTAACACGCTTCTACGGTGGGGCGCTGTTCCAGCTCGACCAACACATCTCGCGCCTGTCTCGTAGTCTCAGTGAGATCGAGCTGGAGCTATCGCCACCTGGACCCGACTGGAAAACGCTCTGCGAGGAGCTCATCCGGGAAAACCACCTGGGCGATGCGGATGGCTTTGTCTACCTTCAGGTGACCCGGGGAGCGGCACCGCGCGGCCACGCCTTTCCGATTCCGGCGGTACCGCCCACCACCTACGCGACGGTTACTGCGCGCCCGCGACTCGTCGACGCCGAGCGACGGCAGCGGGGCGTCATTGCGATCACGCATCCGGATGAGCGGTGGGCGCGCTGTGACATAAAGAGCGTGGCGTTGTTGCCCAACGTACTGGCGAGTGAGCGCGCCGCACGAGCGGGCGCAGCGGAGGCGATCCTCGTACGAGAGGGGCTCGTGACCGAGGGCAGCCATTCGAGCGCCTTCGCCGTGCGGGAGGGCCACGTTGTCACGCACCCCCTCAACCACCACGTCCTTCCCGGTATCACCCGGGGCTTCACGCTTACCCTGTGCAAGCGCCTTGGCATTCCGTCGGCTGAGGAGGGGTGCCCCGTCGAGGACTTTCGCAACGCCGAGGAAATCTTTCTTACCGGGACGGGGAGCGAGATACTACCCGTCGTCGCCCTCGACGGCGAAAGAATAGGAAAGGGCGTCCCCGGACCGATTACCCAGGCTTTGCAAGACGCCTTCGACCGGGAAATCACGGCCTTTCGTCGCGGCGAATGAAGCGAATTTTCTGAAACACGCGCTGTATGTAATCCGCCTCGTGAGTTCTCAAGCCCGCCCGGTGAAAGACGTCGCGGAAAACCTGTCGCGTGTAATGCCCGTCGGTGTTCTTGAAGAAGCCGAGGGCGTCAAGGGTGTGCATGACCACCTGCGTCAGCTCCTCGATCCGTTCCCTGCGAGCCGCGCCGCCGGCCCCGCCGTTTGCGCCGGCCGGCGCGCCCGTTCGTTCACCGGTTCCGCCGCCGGCGCCGCGGAAGAGCTCGTACGCGACAATTTGAACCGCCTGCGCCAGGTTCAACGATGGGAACTCCGCAGCGGTGGGAATGGAGAGTTTTGCGGAGCAGAGCTCGACCTCATCGTTGGACAGGCCGTGTTCTTCGTTGCCGAAAACGAAAGCGATTTCGGCGCCGACACGCTCTCGAACCAAGGTGGCGATCTCAGCAATTGGAATGGACTTCTTGTTCCGCTTTGCGCCGTGGCGACGGGTCACGGCAATGGCGAGTTGCGTTTCGGCAACTGCTTCTTCGAGGCTCTGCACGAAGGTCGCCTCTTCGAATAGGTCGAAGGCGTGCAGCGCCATGCGCCGCACTTCACGAACATTGATATCCTCGCGCTCTCGAACAAGCACGAGCTTACGCAAACCCATGTTCTTCATGGCGCGGCAGACCGAACCGATGTTGGCGTCCCCTTCGGGGCGTGAAAGCACAATCCGTGTGTTGTTGGGATAGGAGCTCATCCGGCGGTTTCCTCGACCGCCGACAATAGCATATAATATCTTGAGGCGGAAACGTATGCAGACAGGAACATTCTACGTTCGACTGAAGGACGACCTAAAGAAGGCGTTTCGCGACTTCTTTCCCCATATGTCGTCCCACTACATCAACATGGGCAAGCTCTTCGACAAGAACAAGCGTTATCCTGTTCTGTCGGTGGAACGAGTCACCGTCTTCACGAAGGACGGCGCGGAGACGGAGTCCGCGCGCTTCTTGGTTCCCTCGGAAAACGGTAACTTCATCTGGATTCAGTGTGAGCTCTTCAGTTACGACGGTGTGGAATAGGGCTCCGCAGGACGTCGAGACCTAGGCAGTGTTTGACGCTTCTCTTCTCATTGGGCCCATAGCACTCCCAATTCGCTACTTGAGCGCCTTCGCCGCCGTGGCACTCGCCGCGGCAGTTGTGTGGTTCTTGCTCCGACGACGGCCGGCTATCCGACACAGTGTCATGGACCTGGCAGCGAGCGCCGGCGTCGCCTTTCTCATTGCCTGGAAGCTCTCCCCCATCTTATGGAATCCACTAGCGATCTTCCGTGCGCCGCTGACGATCCTGTACGCGCCGGGCGGGGCGTGGGGTGGCGTAGTAGGTGGCGCGGTTGCGGTGATTGTACTTGTCCTGGCCGCCCGCCGGCGGGGGCGGAACCTGGCCGTCGTCGGCGTTCCGGTGCTGCTGATAGCCGCCGTCGCCTTCGGCCTGTACGGGCTGACGCACGCAGGCTTTTCGATTGCCGGCAACGTACAAGGGGAGGCGGGAAGCCTCGGATACGCTCCTGAAATCACGGATGCGGACGTCAGAGTGCTCGAGGGTGGCACGACAACGCTCGAGGATCTGCACGACCGAGCGGGTGGAGGTCCGGTCGTGTTGAACTTCTGGGCGACGTGGTGTGGACCCTGCGGAGCAGAAAATCCGGTGAAGCGCGCTGCTCACGATCGGTGGAAGAACGAGGCGGTGATAGTCGGAGTCAACCTCACGACGACCGAGGGCGGCGTTGATGTGGTGCGCGACTACGTGGAGAAGGAGCGTATCCCATATACGGTCGTTCTCGACGGAAACGGTACGTGGCAACGCGCCTTCGGCATCCGCGGAACGCCGACTACGATCGTCCTCGCAAGCACCGGTGAGGTGGTCGATCGACGCTACGGGCCAATGACGCGCAGCTGGATCAACGCTTCCGTGAGCCGCGTCTTGGACGCATCCGTTCTCAGAATTATGCTCCCACGCGTGGTGATTGATGAGTGACCAAAGCTCCCCGACAGGATCCGCCCGACGTCTCGTCCTCTGGATCGTTCTCGTGCTTGTGCTTGCGGGATTGCTCCTCGCCGGGACGGTGGTCGGTCGCTACGCACACCGGGCTCTCTTTGTTCCGAAGGCGCTTCAACCGCGCGAGAACCTCTTCAGCATTGAATCCGGACAATCCTTGAGCCGGATTGCCGCCGGCCTGCAGCGGAACGGCATCATTCGCAGCGATCTGGTCTTCGCCTTGTACGCGAGATTTCGCGGAATGGAGGCAGACCTCCAGGCCGGGACCTACGTCTTCCGGGGCTCCGTGAGCGGCTCTGAGGTTCTCCAGCGTATTGTCTCGGGAGACGCCGTCTTCGACGAAGTGCGAGTGACCATTCCCGAAGGGTGGAGCGCCAACGACATTGAGATCCACCTCGAGGATATCGGTCTTTTTAGCAAAGAGGAGTTCGCCGCTGCCGCCGTCATGCAGCGTGTATACCGGGATCTCTGGATTCTCGGCGAGCTCGAGGACGACACGATCCTCGACGGATATCTTTATCCGGAAACCTACAAGGTCTTCGCCGACAGCACGCCCCGCGACTTGGTTCGCCGCATGGTGAGCACGCTCCAGCGACGCATGACGGATGAGCTCCTCGCCTCGATAGAAGAACAGGGCCGAAGCATCCACGGCGTCCTGACCTTGGCCTCAATCGTCGAGAAGGAATCTCCCACCGAAGACATGCCGGACGTCGCCGGGGTCTTCTACAAGCGTCTGCAGGAGGGGATCCGGCTGGAGTCGGATGCAACGGTGAATTACGTGCTGGGAACCAAGAAGCTGCAACCAACATTTGCCGATACCGAAGTTGAACACCCCTATAACACATATGAGAACGCCGGGCTCCCGCCGGGACCAATCGGCAATCCCGGCATGGCGGCCATCCGGGCGGCCGTGCATCCCGCAGAGAACCCGTATTTCTATTTCCTCCACAAGCCTTCCGGAGAGACCGTCTTTTCTCGAACATTCCGAGAACACCTCGAAAACAAGGCCAGGTACCTCGACTAAATCTTGTCGGCGGGCACCGAATCATGGTAGTGTGACTCACATATTTTTCCAAAGGAGGACCCAGATGGGCAGAGTGCTACGCTCTCTTTTCCTTCTGGCCCTCGTCGGGCTTGTGTCCGTTGCTTTTGTGTTTGCTGGAGGCGGACAGGAAGAGGAACAAGTCATTGAAGACGAGGAAGCCGCAAGTCAATTTGAAGGTTTGGTCGAAGTTGACCGAACAGCCGGATTCGAAGTAGGCGAGTACGGAGGAACCTTCACCGTCTCGACCTTCGGAAGCGACCCGAAGACCTTCAATACCGTTGTCGCCGCAGAGACGTCGAGCACGGACATTACCGGCCGGCTGTACGCGGGAGCATTCCGCCGCAATCAGCTTACCCTCGAGTGGGAGACCTGGGCGGCGGAGAGCTATGAAATCTCCGACGACGAGACCCAGATCACCGTCACGCTCCGTGAAGGTATGGAGTGGTCCGACGGGGAGCCCGTCACCGCCGCGGATTGGGTCGACGCAGTCAACACCGTCTACATGGACGAAGCTGTGGAGACCAACAGTCGTAACGCATTGATTATCCAGGGGGAGCCGACGGTCTGGGAGCAGATAGATGAGCTCACCTTCCGGGTGACCTTTCCGCAGGTCTACGCCGGTATCTTCAATACGCTTACCGTTTCGCCCCTGCCCATGCACGTCTTCGGTCCCCTCGTGGAGAACGAAGGCGCAGCAGCCGTGAACTCCTTCTGGGGCGTGGATGCAGACGTGACCGAGATCGTCGGGAACGGTCCCTGGACCATTGCCGGCTACGAGCCTGGTCAGCGCGTCCGCCTTGCTCGCAACGAGAACTACTTCGAGACAGACCAAGAGGGCAATCAGCTTCCCTACCTGGACGAAGTCGTGATCGTCTACGTTTCGGACCAGGATACGCAGCTGCAGCGATTCCTCGCCGGCGACCTGGACTGGTACGGCCTGCGTGGTGAGGACTACGCCGTCTTGATCGATGAGAAGGACAACCTCGGCTTTGAGATGTACAACGTTGGTCCTGACAGCGGAACGCAGTTCATTACCTTCAACCAGAATCCCATTGAAGGGGAGGGTGATGCAGGTATTGAGCCACCGGAACTGACCTGGCTGTCCAACAAGCAGTTCCGCATTGCCATGGCGCACGTCGTTGATCGTCAAACGATCATCGACAACATTGCCTTTGGCTTTGGGTATCCGCAGTACTCCTTCATCCCGCCCTATTCCCCGTACTACTGGGAAGGCGCGGAGGACATTGCGTACAAGTACAATCCTGAGCGCGCCCGCGAGATCCTAGACTCCATTGACTACGTCGATCGCGACGGCGACGGTGTCCGTGAAGATCCCGACGGCAACAAGATCTCCCTCGAGCTCAACACCAACTCGGGCAACCGTGTTCGTGAGGCAATCGGCGAGCTCTTCGCCCAGGAAGCCGCAAGCGTTGGTATTGAAGTGAACTTCCGCCCGGAGGACTTCAACTCCCTCGTCGGCAAGCTGGTATCCAGCTACGACTGGGAACTGATCCTCATCGGGCTTACCGGATCCGTTGACCCGATCAGCGGCGCCAACGTCTATCCTTCCGACGGCAACCTCCACATGATTGAACCCGGTCAGGAGGAGCCCCGCCGCGAGTGGGAGAAGCAGGTCGACGAGGCGTGGGGTGAAGCCAACTTCACCACCGACGAACAGGAACGCTTCGAAGGCTGGCAGAAGATTCAAGAGCTGTGGATCGAGAACGTGCCATGGGTCTACACCTTCAACGCCGCCATCATGCATGCGTGGATGGATGGTTGGGCAAACGTGAAGCCGCAGCCGGTTGATGGATACGGCGCGCTGCACAACCTGATCTGGGTGTACCAGCAGTAACGTGATCCATTGCGACATATGACTTTACGACGGGCGGCCAAGCTGTGGCCGCCCGTCTCGCGTTTCCACAACATCATCTGAAGGAATACTCGATGCTACGCGCCCTAAACTGGCGATTCACCTTTGTTCTCGACGTAGCTATCTTTGCACTGCTCGTCTGGACTGCAGGGGTTGGCTGGTTCTTTGCATTAGTACTTACCGAGTTTGCCATGTGGCTGGTGAGGCTGATATGGATAAGCCCCGCAATGCTTCGCTTCATTCTGCGAAGGCTTGTCCATATGATCCCCATCCTCATTATTGTCATTGCCATTGGCTTTGCCCTCTTGCAACTCGCGCCGGGGGACATCTTTTCGCAGATGGCAATCAATCCGAATATCAATCCGCAGGACCTGGAGCAGTTTCGCGCCCAGTTTGGTCTGGACGAGCCGTGGTACGTGCAGTTCTTTCTCTATCTGTGGAACGCGGTCCGCGGTGAGTTCGGTTTCTCGCAGATATACAAGGCACCGGTCTTCACCCTGGTGCAACAGCGCGCTCTCAATACCATTCTCCTCTCCTTCACCGCCTTGGTCGTCGCTTGGGGTTCCAGCATACCCTTCGGGGTAATTGCGGCGACGAAGCAGTACAAGTGGCAGGATCAGGTAATCTCGGTGGCTGCATTCTTTGGCCTTGCCATTCCGAACTTCTTTCTGGCCTTTTTGCTCTTGTACATCATAGCGACGACCGGGAACTGGTTGCCCATTGGGGGCATGACGAGCACGGACTTCCAGCAAATGAACACACTTGGGAAGGCCGTGGATCTTCTGAAGCATCTCATTGTTCCGGCGGTCGTCCTTGGCACAAGCGCAATGGCCAGTCTGACGCGTATTATGCGGTCGAGCATGCTGAGCGTGCTCAACCAACAGTACATTGTGACGGCCCGGGCAAAGGGACAGGACGAACGGAAGGTCGTCTACCGCCACGCCTTGCGCAACGCTATCAACCCCATGATTACCATCCTCGGTTTCCAGATCGGCGCCATCATGTCGGGGGCGGCCCTCGTTGAGAACGTTATTGCGTGGCCGGGACTCGGAAGGCTTATCCTGGAAGCGCTCTTATCACAGGACCAGTATCTGGTCATGGGTAGTCTCATTTACGGAGTTGTTCTCTTGGTAATCGGAAATCTCTTAGCGGACATTCTACTTGCGGTTACCGACCCGCGCGTGAGGGTAGGCTGATGTCGGAAGGAACATACCCCACATCGGAGATCAAACAGACCGTCGCGGAGCAGAGCGAATCGATATGGCAGATCTACATCCGCCGTTTTCGCAAGCACAATCTGGGAAAGGTCGGCCTTGTCATTCTTCTAATTCTCTATTTGGTCGCGCTCCTGGCGGACTTCCTGTCGCCGTACACCATGACCTGGACGGACAAACGCAAGTCCTACCATCCGCCTACGACCGTCACCTGGTTCTACGACGGCGCGGAAGGACGAGAATTCCGGCCATTTACCTACGAGCGCCTCATGACGAATGTCGCCCGCAAGGAGTACGGAATCATTCCGCCGCGCAGCCTCCGCGTCGTAACCATTCCGGCTTCATCGACCATCCTGCAAATGCGGGAGGTGTCGATCTCTAGCGACGCCGCGGAGCGCAAGGAGACCATTATCGATGCGGTTCGGTCGCACTACTCGATTCCCGAAGACTCGGGCGTGCTTCAGACCTTGAGTCGGCGTATCGACGAAATCGAGCGCTCGGAGGATCCGGACGCCCGCATGGTAGTCCAGGTGGGAACTCGCACGATGAAAGATAAGGAGCGACCTGAGGAGGTCCTGCTCGCCAAAGGCAACAAGAATTTCATCAAGCTCTTCGGCGAGGGGGTACCGTACCGTTTCCTGGGGCTATTCCAGTCGCGGACGCATTTCATCACCTCTCAGACGGGAGGATTCTTCGCCTTTGGGACGGATCGCCTCGGTCGTGACATGGTGTCCCGGCTGATGCACGGCTCCCGGGTTTCACTCACCGTCGGTCTCTTGGGCGCAACAATTACCTTCGTATTCGGTCTTGCCATCGGGGGAATCGCGGGATACGCCGGAGGCGCCGTTGATAACGTGCTCATGCGACTGACGGAGGTCATAATTGCAATTCCGGGCTTGTATCTCCTCTTTGCGCTGCGCTCCGCATTCCCGTCGAACCTGACCTCGATCGAGGTGTATCTCCTCATCGTCGTCATTCTGTCCACCATTGGGTGGGCTACAGTCGCGCGCGTCATACGGGGCATGGTCCTGTCACTGAAGTCTGAAGACTTTGTCTTGAGCGCACGCACCATGGGACTGTCACACTGGAAGATCATCCGGAAGCACATTCTCCCAAACACAGTATCCTACGTGATTGTGCAATCCACGATTCTCATTCCGCAGTTCATTCTCGGTGAGTCGGCCTTGAGCCTCCTCGGACTCGGCATCACCGAGCCGCAATCGAGTTGGGGACTCATGCTCTCCGTCGCGCGGAACCACCGGGTCGTGCGAGACTTCCCTTGGATCCTGATTCCCGGCTTCGCCATCTTTATTGCAATTTTGGCGTGGAACTTCTTCGGTGACGGCGTGCGTGACTCGGTCGATCCGAAGAGTAAACATTAGATAGGCAAGCAGGTTAGAGGAACTATGGACAAGGTACTCGAGGTCAAAGACCTCAGAACATACTTCTATATGCACGGATATGTCGTACGTGCCGTGGACGGCGTCGATTTTTCTCTCAAGCGTGGCGAGACCCTCGGCATCGTTGGAGAGTCAGGCTGCGGCAAGTCGCAAACATCAATGTCGATCATGCGTCTGGTCCCGGATCCGCCGGGAAGGATCGTTGGCGGTGAGCTTATCTTGAACGGCCGGAAGCTCTTGAAGCTTTCGGAGTCGGAAATGCGTAAGGTTCGCGGAAACCACATCTCCATGATCTTTCAGGAGCCGATGACCTCCCTGAACCCGGTGTTCACCGTAGGCTACCAGATTTCGGAAGCGCTGATGCTGCACCGCGACATGACCAAGGAACAGGCTCTCGAAGAGAGCATTCGCCTCCTCGACACCGTTGGAATCTCCGACCCGGAAGAGCGGGTCGGAGAGTTTCCCTTTCAGCTGTCCGGAGGACTGCGCCAACGCGTCATGATTGCCATGGCAATGGGCTGCGAGCCCGACGTCATGATTGCCGATGAGCCGACCACCGCTTTGGACGTTACCATTCAGGCACAGATACTGCGCCTCATGCGCAGCCTGAAGGAGAACAAAGATACCTCGATCATGTTCATCACGCACGACTTGGCGGTGATTGCCAGTTTTGCCGACAGAGTCATGGTCATGTACGCCGGAGTCGTGGTGGAGCAAGCCACCGTACGGGAGCTCTTCAACCGGCCAATGCACCCCTACACCCAGGGCCTCCTCGGTTCCGTTCCGGTCCTCGGCGAGGTCAAACGGAAGGAAGACGGCACGCGACGTCTGCTCAACACGATTCCCGGAAGCTTGCCGGACCATCGGAACTTTCCGTCGGGATGTCGCTTTGCCCCACGCTGTCCCAAGGTCATGAAGAAGTGCTGGGACGCAGAGCCGGCCCTCGTTGAGGTGGAAGAGGGCAGGCAGGTGCGCTGCTATCTGTACAGCGACGAGGTGCGCGAGACCCCCGCGTACCAAGAAGTAAAGCTCATGCAGAAACTTGCCAAGCAGAACAGGAGATAGTGGCCGTGAGCCAAGAGTTACTACGTATAGAAGGCCTCAAGAAGTACTTTCCCGTTCGCGCCGGGGCTTTTTCCACGAAGAGTCTGACGCTGAAGGCGGTCGACGGAGTGGATCTCACGCTCCAAAAGGGTGAAACCCTCGGTTTAGTAGGCGAATCCGGCTGTGGCAAGACAACCCTCGGACGCTGCGTCGCTCGCCTCTACGAGCCCAACGGCGGGCGCATATTTCTGGACCCGGAACGGGAAACGGTGGACTCCGTGAATGCCTTGGACGAAGAGATCTTCTCCCTGCAGACGCGACTGGACGAGATCGAGCAGGACAAGGGCTTTCGGATTCGCGCTCCACAAGAGGTGCGGGAGCTCAGGCAGCAGATCAGTCACAAGCAGCACCAGGTGCAGAGCCTTGCGTCGAAAAGCGACGTTTTGTCAATGACGCCGCAGCGGATGAGGCAGGCGCGCCGGCAGATCCAAATGGTCTTCCAGGATCCTTGGGCCTCCCTCAATCCGCAGATGGTCGTCAAGGACATAGTTGGTGAGGGTCCATACGAGTTCGGCACCCATAGAGGGGCCGACTTGGAGAAATGGGTCATGCAGCTCCTGGACAAGGTTGGACTGCCGTCGATTGCGGCAAACCGGTATCCCCACGAGTTCTCCGGCGGCCAGCGCCAGCGCATCGGCATTGCGAGGGCCCTCGCGCTCACCCCGTCGCTCATCATCTGCGATGAGCCGGTGAGCGCCCTCGATGTCTCCATCCAGGCTCAGATTCTGAACTTGTTGATCTCGCTCCAGGACGACTTCGACCTTACCTACATCTTCATTGCACACGACCTCAGCGTGGTGCAGTACATATCCGATCGGGTGTCGGTCATGTACCTGGGCAAAGTTGTGGAAACCGCCACGAGTGCGCAACTATACGCCAACCCGCGGCACCCCTATACCATTTCGCTGTTGTCCGCCGTTCCGGTAGCGGATCCGGATGCGCGATCGCAGGAGATCATCCTCGAAGGAGATGTCCCGAGTCCCGTGAATCCTCCGCCGGGGTGCACCTTTCACCCGCGCTGCCCCCATCGGATCGATGTGTGCGACAAAGTTATCCCCCAGTTGGAGAAGGATCAGAATGGCCATCGGATTTCCTGCCACAACCCGCCAAATGGCTGAGCCA